>NZ_JBBKBP010000009.1:0-136606 GCF_037890165.1 Blautia sp. HCN-1074 | reverse complement strand
TTTGAGAGCTGCCGAAACAGCTCCCAAAAGCGGAAAATCAGGTTATATTATTGTATCGAACTGCGGAAAATCAAACCAGCAATAGGGAAATGGAATAGCCCACCCACAGCTTATTGCTTTTCCCTATTGAAACAGGGGACTTACTTGATTCGGTTAAATATCAAAAAATGCTACCATATAGAGAGGTAATGTAATAATACCCTCTTTACTAGCTCCTATATTTCCATCTATAAACTTATATCCAAAACTTATATCTTTATTATTTTTCATAATTGATTTTAGCGAATTTGCGCGTGTATTTCCACTCTTGACCTCAATAGGAATTACTTTTCCATCTTTTTGGATAATTATATCAATTTCTTTTTTTGTTGTCTCATTTTTGTAGAAATATAACGGATACCCTTTCTTATATAAAGCATCCGCTACAGCACATTCAAAGATGCCTCCTTTTGAATTTCCGATCAAAGTATTTTCTATGATATGCTGTTTTATGGAAAAATCTTTCATTGCCATTAACAGAGATAAGTCAGTTGTATAAGCTCTAAAAAAATCATCCCTTGCATAATCATCCAGATCAAACCTTATATCTGTTACACGTTTACACAAATGTACCATGTCTGCACGAAGTAACCATTCTATACTTGAAAAATATTTCTGTGCCCTGCCTCCATGCTCGACTTCTTTATATTGAAATTTATGATTCTCTTTATCCAATAACTGTTTTGCAAGGGATAGGTAACATTTTTCTGCCTTAACTTTTTCCTCAGCTGTAGCATAATGCGCTATATCATACTGGTATCCTTGTAACAGACTTCTCTGAATTCTATCAACTTCTCTAAAGTCTCTTGTGTCTATATACTTCTGAACTGCTTCAGGCATACCGCCTATTGCAATATACTGTCGAAAATACTTCATCATCTGAGAATGGATTGCCTCTGGAATAATGGCCTTCAAATCAAGATAGCTACAAAGCTTCATTATCATATCTTCAGAAATGCCCATCCCCCAAAGAAATTCTTCAAAATCGATTCCATACATTTTCAAATAATCAACATATCCAACAGGATAAGAAGATGCACGTTTATAATCAATTCCCAAAAGTGATCCCGATGCAATAACGTCAAATCGGTTATCCAATGCCCAAAATTTAAGAGAGGTAATCGCTTCCTGACACTCCTGAATTTCATCCAGAAAAATCAAACTCTTTCCTGGGATAATCTTCTTTTCAGGAAAGCGAAACCGCATAGCCATAACCATATTATCTACTGTTAAATCACCGGAAAAAATATCCATCGCAGAAGGTATCTGTTTGAAATTTATTTCAACAATTTCTTCATAGTTTTCTTCTGCAAACCTTTCGACTATATAAGTCTTTCCTGTTTGTCTGGCTCCTTGAATCACAAGACATTTTTTGTTTTTAGAATTGATCCATTTTTTTATTGAATGCGTCACTTTCCTTTTTAACATGAGGTACCTCCTATCAACAAATAATATAAAAATATCTACAGTAACTATTATAGTTCGTGTATCAACATTTTATAATTAGAAAATGTATATAAATCAACATTTTGGAAATAACAAATGTATGTCTATTAACATTTTGGAATATTATAGCATTAGTCAGGATATATTAAAAGACTTTTTATCTGAGACATAGCAGAAAATAGACTGCCTATTTCCCAATATTCCCTTTTTCGCCGCATTCTTAACTGTACGCCCAATGATGTGTTCGCTTTTAAAGCTGAAAAAGCTTTGTAATGCATCATAGTATAACAACAAAAGTTAAACTTTAAAAAGAGAAAGGGAATAGGGTAAAACCGGATTGAGCAGAATAAACTCAATCCGGTTTTTGGTGTTAAAGATTATATACCTATGATTTTCTAATATCTTAATATTTTTTATTTCTTTTGTAGAAAACAGAATCAGAACAAATGATAGCTGTTGGAGTCACTTATGGCTTTTTTTCGTCAGTACTTGAATATAAAAAACAAAACGCTTCGATCCAACTCTTGCTGAAATGTGTGCTGCCCCTTTGCTTATGGTCACTGGATTAGCTGGTGGCCGTAGTTTATATATATTCAGATGATATCATGTTTTATCATTTCACAGTAACCGTCAGTGCCGCATATACACCGTTTTGTGCATATACCCATATCGTACAGGTCCCCTTACCAACTGCCTGGAGAAGCCCCTCCGGAGTAACAGTGGCTACTGCTGTATTGCTGCTTTCATAGCAGAGATTTCTGTGGTGTCTGATCTTTTTGTCCTTTTTTATTTCTTTTGCTGTGATCTGTGCTGTTTTTCCTTTTTTCAGGGTTATTTTTGAAACATTCTTTTTGTTTCCAATCTTAGTTACGGAAACAGATCTTGCAATTCCGTATTTGCTGCCCTGTGTGATTACATGTATGGAGGCAGATGTATCTGTCACTACCTTTTTGCCATCTACTATTCTATATACTTTTACGATATATTTATAGAAAGTGCCTTTCTTCAGATTTTTATGTGTCCATGTACGTCCGTTTGTAATAGTGGCAAGCTTTTTGTATTTGTATGTCTTTGTACTTGTATTGCAGCGGTTTCCATATACCAAATATCCGTCCACACCATCAAGTTTACTCCATTCTAAGGTTATGGAAGTTTTCGTCTGGTTTACAGAACGGACTTTTAAGCGTCCGAACCCTTTTGTTTTGTTAATTACAGGCTCATCAGGGATCTTCACTGTGATTGTTATTGAAGCTGTGTTTTTTCCATCTTCTGTCGTTACTGTAATTATTGCCGTTCCATTTCCGATTGCTGTTACTTTACCATTCTCATCTACAGCAGCGATCATTTCATTGTCAGACTTCCAGATCAGCTTCTGGGCATCCGCGTTCTCAGGTTCGATCTTAACTTTCAGTTCTGTGGATTCACCAATCTTCGTCAGTGTTTCCTTCTCTGCTTCAATCGAGATCTTCTCAATTTCTACAGGAATCTTTACGGTTACGGCTACAGTTGCGGTATAATTTCCGCTTACGGATGTGGCTGTGATTGTAGCTGTTCCATTTCCAACTGCGGTTACTTTACCCTTCTCATCTACAGTTGCCACATTTTCATCACTGGACTTCCAGGTTACCCGTGTATTGTCTGCATAAGACGGAATTACCTCAGCGGAAAGCTGTGCAGTCTCGTCCTTCTTTGTAAGCATAAGGGTGTCCTGAGATACCTTGATACCTGTTACCGGGTAACTTGGGATATAGATTGCCGGGATTGTTGCCGTTTCTTTGTATCTACAAACCTTACAGGTTCTTTCCTTCTCTCCTTCCACTCCGATTGATGCCTGCTTTATTACTGTCCAGCCATCAAATTGATGTGCTTCCTGTGCTGTATCCTCATTTCCAATGCTGCAGTGCTTCCAGTGATTTGTTTTATCAGACTGCCAGGAATAAGAATGTTCAAACGCAGGAATTACAATAGATGCTGTTTCTTTAGATGTCGCTCCTGCTTGACTTGTAGCTGTTACCTCCACCTTATAGGTTCCCTCCTCAGAGACTGCAAGAGTTCCTCCTGTCTGACCATCCAGAGTCTGATTATCTTTATACCATTGATAGCTGTACGTAATGCTTTTATCGTCAAGCACATGCGTTGCCTTTGCCGTTAAAACAATTTTAGAAGACGGACAGCCTTTTTCTTTATCCGCTGAAACTTGGACTATTGGCTTTACCAGAGCCCATACTTCCCGTATTATCATATTGTCTGTGATCTCAGAATCAGGATCCCAGGTAGTATTGCCACTTTCATTGCGCCATCCAGTTCTTTCGTAACCAAGTATCACTGCCGCTTCAGGAATATCTTTGGGACTCACTTTTTCTCCCTTTATAAGATAAATACTTTTTTCTGGATTAAGCTTAGGAAAATCAGTAATGTCAGCAAAAGTCCTCAATCTAACATTAACTTTAACTACCCATTTTAAAGTTGCTCCTTTTTTTACCAGCTCCCTGTTACTGCCTTCTTTAGAACAAAAGTGTGACTGATAATTCCCGGCTATAGATTCATTAGCATATATAACTGCTGGCGTATCTGGATCGTCACCATATATAGGACCTATTAAAATAGGTTTGTTTACCTTAAATGAATCATCCACATAAATAAGCGGACTATAATTTTTGCTGTCTGTAGCACAATAATCATCGGCAAGTGTTACGCTTCCCGTTATTTTCGGACTGCGTCTAAGATACAGATCTGCGAAACCGGTTTTTTCAGTCAGATTCGGATCCCACCCCATCAAGACGATTGCATTTTCTTCTTCATTCTCTCCTGTTCCACTGTAATTATTTGTTATCGTTCCACCGGAAATTTTCACATCTGAAAGCTTTTGTCAAGGGGGTGCGTGGATATTTTTTATATTACTTACGCAGATTCTCTCTCTGCTTCTGCCTGAATAATGCGTTTCAACCTGTCCTCAGCAGTCAAACCGCTACTATGGTCAAAAAACACTTTGACTTTATAATTTGTTTTGCCTTGCTTAATCACAAAAACTCCATCCGGTTTGTTTTTCTCCGAATGGTTATTTGGGGTGGGTAGTGTACTGTTCACAATATTTGTCATACGATATTCCTCCTTGAATGAAAAAAGCCCGACAAGGAAAGGTCTGACAACGAAGTTCCGACAACGGACATCAGAAAACCTTTTTTCTTTATCGGGCGATACTATCTTTTTACTATTTTCTTTTTCTTTATAATATTGGTTGTCATGGTTGTCAGAGAGGGAAAAGTGCCGCAATATCAAGGCTTTCGGGATTTTTGCCCGACAACCAGACCGACAACCGGCTCGACAACCGAAGCGACAACGAGCTTTTATTTTTGCTTCAACCATTCTTCCGGAAGTCCTAACTGTTCCATTTCCTCTGTCGGGATTTCCTGAAAACCATCCATACTGTTGTCAGGCTCGTTGTCGTTCCTGATACGCTCCCAGCCCTTTTGTCTGCGGTAAGGCTCTGGAAAATACCTCGGATTGCTGAACGCCCTCCAGCCTGTGACAGCATTATTCATAATGTCGTTGATCTCTCGCAGCTCCCATTGTTTCGGTTCGTCATAATCATGCCCCAGTGCTTCTTTGTAAAGCTGCTTAGAGCAGACTATGCTGCCGGAATAGCGTTCCAAATAGTCTAAAATCTGTCCTGCCTTTGTGTCCTCCGGCATAAAGTCCTTTTGGTGGGCTTTCAGATAAGCGTTCATAGCCGGACTGAATCTCAGACGGAAATTTCCGCTTCTGTAAATCTCCATAGCTTCTGCCCACATCTGATTGATATACTCTCTTGAAGCCTGTTCATCTGCCAAAATATGAACCTCAGCCCTTTCAGGATAGACCATAACCGGAACGAAGCGGCGGTTGCCTGTTCGGTCGAGGGGAAGAAAGTCAAGGGTATTGGAAGAACCTCCAAACACACATTGTCGTTTTCTGTCTGCCGGATGTGTTTCATACGGTATCTTATAGGTTTCCTTTTGTCGGCTCAGAAAGGACTTGATTTCTTCAATGCTCTTAGCGTTGGCGGTTGCAATCATTTCCGACATTTCAATAATCCAATGCCCCTGCATTTTGCGGTACACATTTTCATCATCCAGCTTCTTCAAGTCATCAGAGAACCAATCATCATTGACCGCAAGCAAACGGAAGAAAGAGGACTTTCCGGCTCCCTGACCGCTTACAAGACAGAGCATTACCTCAAATTTGCACCCCGGCTTAAAGGCTCGTGAGATAGCACCCAACAGAAACAACTTCAATGCTTCATAGGTGTAATCATCTGTATCAGAACCGAGAAAGCGGTGCAGACAGAAGCGTATGCGTTCCGTTCCGTCCCAGTGTAGGGCATTGAGAAAATCGCAGACAGGGTGGTAACGGTTTTCGTTGGCAATAACCGCAACTGCGTCTATGATTTTCTTCTCTACGGTCAATCCATAGTTTTCTTCAAAATATAGGAGCAGATATTTCACATCTACATCCGTCAATGTCGGGCTGTCACGATACCAGCCGAGGGGCTTCACAATGTCGATTCTTTCGGTCAGAAGATTTTTTCGGATAGCCCCTTTCAAAAGTGGGTCATATTGCAGAACACGCTTATAATTTGCGGCAGTATTATAAACCTTACCTTTCTCGCTCTGCTCTAAGCTGTTTCGGATTTCTTCTACTGTGCATGGTTCTGTCTGCTGACAGTTCTGCAATTCGCTGTTCAAGTTTCAACGCCTCCTTTCTCTGTTCTGCCACAAGTGCTTTTCGTTCCTCCAATGAACCATACAGAAGAATATCAAGCAGATATTCGATATAGTTCTTCCTGTGCAGTGCTTCTGCAAACAGAGGATTCCATTCCTCATCCGGCTGTTTAGGAGCGTATTTCTTTTCCCATTCTCTAAGAAGATGAAAATAATCCGTCAGCACCTTGTAGCAATGATTTTCTCCTTTTTGATACTTCTGTTCCGGTGTCGGCTCACGAATACGAGGGCGGACACTGGGCTTTTGTCGGCTGTCATAGTTAAGACCAAAATCTTCAGCAAGTTTGACAGCAGCTTCCCTCAGCCCGATACCGAATAGCTTCGCTGTCAGATCAACAGCGTCTCCGGTTGCTCCGCAGCCAAAACAGTAATAGCGTTCATCCAGCTTCATACTGGGGGACTTATCCGAGTGAAACGGACAGCACGCTATACCTGTGCGACCCACTTTCAAGCCATAGGCTTCTGCGGCTTGTCGGGCAGTAACATTTTCTTTTACAACTTCAAATACATTCATGTGACTCCTTTCCTGAAACGAAAAAAGCACCTGTCATTTTCAAAACGAAAACAGCAAGTGCCTTAGAGTTCCATATTCAATTTTGGGTGCAAAAAAGCAGGAGACCTTTTCGGATTTCCTGCTTAGTAAAGCTGTGAAGATTTATTAGTAAGAAGATGTCTAAATTTTATTTCTCATCTTCTACAAATTCAAATAACTCCTCCACTGTAACATGAAATACTTTTGCAATATCCATGGCTAATTTAAGAGACGGATTATATCTGCCATTTTCAAGGTGAACTATCGTTTCTCGTCTCGCACCAACAAGCTCTGCAAGTTCGCTTTGCTTATATCCTGCCTGCTCACGATATTCTTTAATTTTTGTAACAAGAGCCATATCATACCCCCTTGCTATCTATAATCACAAACATCAATGTTCTAATAATAGATAAAATCAAAATAGTTAAAACTATAATCCACCCAACTACTCCCATATTGATAGCATCAACATGACCCAAAACAGCACATCCCCAGGCAACTACAACCATAACAGCGACAAAAACCTTCAAGCAAAATGAATCACATCGTTTCAAGTTTCGCTCTGCCATTTCATCAATTCCTTCCTTTTTGTATTTCTTAATTCTCATTTGCTGAAATGCAAAAAAAGCAGCAAGGAAACAACCAAGTACAAGCTGTAAAGTTAGATACCAGTCTTTCCAATCCGTTCTTGCCCACATCCAGTAGTAAGATGCAAGAATGATTGCGTAGATTATTTTTGTTCCAACAATTTCTCTTAAAGATACTTTTTTATTCATGTTTCTTCCTACAATGTTATATATTTCGCACTTGCGATGTTATAAATATATCACTCAGATATACAAATGTCAATAGCAAAAGTGAAATATTTTTAACTTAGTTTTCTGACAAACTTACCCTCCCTAAAGCAAAAGCACCTGTCATTTTCAAAGTGAAAACAGCAAGTGCTTTAGAGTTCCATATTCAATTTGGGGTGCAAAAAAGCAGGAGACCTTTTCAGATTTCCTGCTTCTTCTAAATGATAATTATTTCGTCTAATTACTGAAAATCGGGAATTTCCTCACAAAATTCCTCGTTATAATAAGGCACGCCATCTTTGATACCCATAGTGATTTTTGAATCTAAATCCAAATAGTATCCCTCATACTGATAATCTGCCACTTCTTCTGATTCCTCTATCAATTTCTTCAGAGTTTCAGCAGCTTGCAAACTCTCAGCATTGTTCAGACCACCAATCGCCGGTCCGCTGCTTCCCTCATACACTTCCAAGTAAATTTTTTCAGAAGACTCCGACTCAACAAATAGAATATAAGAGTAAGCGTCTTCAAAATTCTGTGTTTCATAATTGGGTTCTCCAAATAATGCACGCAGTCTGCCATAGGCGATTACAGGTTCTAAATCTAAGTTTGTAAGATTGCTGCTGTTTTCCGGTATACTTGTCAGGCTTGTGTCTTTCTTGAAATCAGATATTGTCATAGCATTTTCTCCTCGTATGGTAACTTCCAATTAACCTAATCATCTCGATTTTTCTCTCGAAATAATTGCTCCATATTTGGTATGTGGCAAAAATTCAACTTCTAAAAAATCGTTTTCATCAATGTATTCTGAAAAAACCGTAATTTCAAATACTTTTCCTGTATCTTCATCCTTTACAAAAATGCTTCTACGTTCATGAGAAACATCCGCACCACCATGACTTTGTTCAATAGTATAGCCTTTAATGTAAAAATATTCTTTATTAATTATGTACGGAATATCAAAAATAATTTTCATTATATATACTAAAATAAAAATTACCGTTATTAATAACATTAAATTAGCACCTCTAAGTAATTTAATATCATTTCTACCGTTATATTTATATTGCTCTACAACACTTTTTTTCTTAAAAAAAAGTGCAAATAAAAACTTTCTTTTTTTATACAATACACTATATAACATAATACTGCTATTCCAAACAATATCCCTCTTATTTCAAGTCTAAAAATACTAAATTCCATTTTATGCCTCCCCACAACCAAATAATTCTGTTTTTATATAATCATATATCTCTCCTGCTACTCCATCTCTTATCGATTCAACTAATTGTGCAATATATCCTTTTAATAATGTTTTAAGATGCATTGCACCTGTCCCATTAACAAGCCTTGTTATTCCTCCTGCAAAAATTGCTTGATAGTTATTTCTTCCTGCATTTAATCCTTTTATTTTTATTTTTGATCCTATACCGCCTAAGATACCTCCTAAAATCAAATCTTCAAGTACATCCAAGCCGATTTGTTCTATTCCCCTTTTATTTGTTCCTGTCATCGTTTCAAGACTTTCCCCAACTAATGTTGATGTTCCACTTGAAATCCCTCCAATAATAAAGGGCTTTGATAAAAAATTTAGTATCTTTTCAGAAGCGCCTATAGTTGTACCTACTTTTCCTATAGCTGAAGGTGCTCCCAAAATTCCACCTAATGCACCACCAAATGCTGAACCAATATACGTTTCAATACTGGAAAATTGTACCAGTAAGAGATCTGGTGTTCTCCGCTTTCCTTTTTTATCCGAATAAGTACTGCTTCTTCTTTATCCTAATCTTCCACATTATTTATCAATCACATTACAGATATTTTTTCATCCTTTAATCTCATTAGCAAAACTTCTACATTTTCATTATATCTGTCTATTTTTATTGTTTTTTCTCCTTTTACATAAATAATTATGTACTCCTTTTCTATTATACTTTTGTGTTGCTCAACCTTTGTAATCTCTTTAAATTCAACTGTCCGCATTTTCTTTAGAAAATCTTTCTTATAAAGTTTGTCTTGTACTTCCAGTTGATCATACCAATAGACACCGCTGTAATAAAGCAACAGTAAATCTATCACTCCCAGCAACAGATACATCCAAATTTTCCCATCTCGAGTCAAAAATAATACAATTGTAAAAAAAGTATAAATGCAGAAACCTATGATAGGCAATATTTTCCGGATAATCATTGGCTCTACGATGCAGTGCTCTTTCGTAGATGGAATCAATTCTTCTTCATCTATCCCCCTTTTTTTCAAAATAATTAGTAAATCATAAACATCTCCTTCTGCATCCATTTCATACTGGAATATCTTTTTCTCCCCTTGATAAAAGCGATATTGATTTCTTCTCTTTCCTACGCATCTTGTAATATCTTCAATTCTATATTTCCTTGTAATTCCTAATGCAGAACGGTAGATAATCTCTTGTGTGTCATATTCTATCTTCCATATGTATCCATATAATGTCAGAACAATTCCTAATACTGTAAATCCTATAGATACCAACAAACAAATCAACATAAAATAACAATTTTCTATCTGTTGTACAAATTCCCATTTGAAGATCTGACTTAAAATAAAAGCAATAGTTGTACAACCAAAAAATATTCCGCATGGTAATCCTACTTTCAAGATGCTGGGTGCTGTAATTATATATTTTTTTGTCTGCTTTCTGGATTTCTGCTTTTTTGTTACCTCAACGTCTTTCTGTTCCTTATATTTTTTCATAGCGTATTCAGCTATTCTTATGGATAAAAGAATGCTGATTACTAGTACAAGTTCTTTAATATTCATAGCTGGTCTCCTATCCCATTACTCCACAAATTTCTAACGTTTCTTCACCATCTTTATCGACCTTAATATTGTTGCTTAATATCGACATTATCCAATCATCACTGTTTTCTATTGGCAAAAAATCTTTTAACATATCTTTAATATATCCGATACATTGTTCCCTAATGCACAACCGCTTAAGCATAGGGAAACAAGTAACACCAATGTTAATAATTTTTTCATGATAGCCGTTACCTCTTTAAGATTCTCAAATAGTGTATCTCCATTATACTTCATCAACCTAAAGAATGGAAGATATTTTCTTGCTCCCTAAAGCAAAAGCACCTGTCATTTTCAAAGTGAAAACAGCAAGTGCCTTAGAGTTCCATATCCTGTTTTTTGCTTTTCGCCGGAATTGTCCGGCTGACTTCACGCTCTGCCATTTCTTTCTTTTTGCGGCTCAACTGCTCTATAATGGAACTTTTGGCTTTCTTCTTGATTTGCTCCGTTCCGGCTTTTTTGACCTCCGGCTTCATCAGCGTGGTTTGGATTCTCTGAATGGTTGATTTCATAGCGTTTGTGATTCTGGCAATCACGCCATCCAATCGTTTCGTTGCATACTCGATTTCTTTCTTTGAAGCCTTACGCTCAGGGGAGAGAATCCACGCTTTAGACTGCTCCACCAGTTTAATATCCTCCTTGTGCGTTTCCAGTTTTACAGTATCAGCAACGACCTCAACCGCCTTGTCATAGGCAATATCGGCAACCTCATCCACCAGAGCTTCCACATCCTCAATCTTCATCGTGAGTTCTTCCAACTTTTGCTCCTGTGCTGCCAGTTGCTCCTTTTGCTTGAAAAGAATATAGTCCTGTTTTTCCAGATAGGCACGACCACCATATTCCGGTTCTTCTTCCAGTTGTAAGCCATGCTTTTTCGCCACATCAAACAGCAGCACTCGGCAAGCTGAATCGAAAGTCATCTTGCGGTTATTTTTTCTTCCGACAGGCTTCTCCGGTTCCGGCAGTTCAAACCCCAGTGCTTCCAAAGCCTTTTCCTGTTGTGGGGCAATCTCCCCATATTGATTTTCACAGTCGAACACATGACGCTCGTGAATATGAGGGGTACTTTCATCCAAGTGCAGAGCCCAATTCAGGATATGGACATGAGAACCGAAACGCTCATTTACGATTTCCATAAATTCTGTGACGATCTCAATGAGCAATTCCGGTGGAACATGATTATCAAGCGTTCCAATCTGATAGACCGTTTCCTCTGGACAGGTCTTTTTGCTTTTGAGTAAATCTCCGGTTTCCTTATTTCTTTCAGGGTGTCGGTTCTTCACATTTCTTTCATTCTGCCCGGTCACAAAATCACGATACCGCTGACGAAAAAAAAGCTGTTCCACATCTTCAAAAGTGGCAGACAACTCATTTTCCTTTTCGGGATTTTTGAAATTGCGGAAGCCATTGTAACAGTCCCAATAGAGATTTTGTTTGGCTCGTTCTTCGTCAATGTGTTCGCTGTTGGCAATGTCAAAACTGCGGTCATTGTGCTTCGGATTATAAACGCCATTCTTTCCGGCTCGTCCATTGTGTCTTGTTAATTTCACATGAGTTCCTCCTTTTCTTTTTGATTTCCCCGACAGGGGAGAAGGGCAGCGAAGCTGATTCCTTGCGGCTTTCTGCGTCAAGTAATACCCAGTATTAAGTGGCGAAGCGCCACTTAACTGGGCAAGGCTGCCGCCCTTGACCTGCACAGGGGTATTGCATTCCCTGTACCCATGCACAAAGGGTTGCACCCTCTGTACTCCCGCCCGAACAAACTGACTTCGCCCCGTCCCAAGCTCTGTCAGTTCCTTCGGTTTTACAAAACAGTCCACCGGACTATTTTGCAAAAAGAAAAACCGACGCATGATCGCTTTACGCTCAATACATCGGTTTCTTCATCTGACCTTGACGGTCATATTCAGTTGTGGCAGATTAGCCAATTTGAAAAATTACTCTGGCACATCTACTGAGTAGCTCAGACAATCGCCTCTTTTATTGCTTTTCAAATCGTTATAATACCACATATACATCGTTCTACCATATTCTTCATATTCTATAATCCCATCTGGCTTTTGACCTTCTACTTCTAATGAGTAAATTTCTTTATCATGTGCATAGCCAAAAACGAATCTGGTATCCGGATAATTTGGATTTAAGTCTTGTTGAATATCACTTATTGTTAAAGATAAATGGATAAATTTTTTGAAGTCTCCCCCATAAGTGGTATCTGGTGTAGTGGTAGCTGGTGTAGCATTTACAAACGCATATTGTGTACTTTCATTTTCTATCTTTTTTTTGCAGCGTGCAATCACAAAACCTTGAACGGGATCGTTATCACTTCCTGCCCGACAGAAAACCGTATCATACTGTTTGCCATTCCATATATGCAATATTTCATCAACATGATTAAGAAAATCTTCTGGAGCTGATAAATTTTCATGTTCTGCTTTTAAGGGGGAATTCAAAATAGCTTCTTCGATAGAGTTATAATATATGAGTTCAGAATCCTTTTTATCGTAATCACTCAAATTGAATTCGACATATGCATTGTCTTTATTGTCATCTTCCGGAACATAAGTATAGCGACCATTTTCAATATGGTCATCATAATCAACAAACAGTCCAATACATATCAGCGCTGCAAAAATCAAAAAAACTATTCCTACAATGATTAGCAATATTTTCAAAAATTTTTTCATACAAAAGTCCACCTTCTTGCTTCATTTCAGTAAATTATATCATACCGATATGAACAATTCAATTCACGCTCTATCAAGTAGTTTTTTACTTACCTATAACGCACATTTCCGCAAAATCCATAGTCTCCGATACTTTCCTCACAGGCGATATACAGTCGGAATTCTGTCAGCTCATGAAATAAGAAAAACCGACGCATGATCGCTTTACGCTCAATACATCGGTTTCTTTATCTGACCTTGACGGTCATATTCAGTTGTGGCAGATTACAGGTAATCTACAAATTTCCCAAAACAAAATAGGATATTTATTTTTATTCTATTCAACTACATACCCATATTCTGTGTGTGGTAAATACCTTACAGTTATCTTATCTCCTAAATCGCTACCTGTTCCCCAATATTTTAATGAATGTTCTTCTCCAGTTTTCTCATCTCTAATATGTATTCTTCTTTCACTATTAGAGTTTTCTCCTGACATTGCACCTTGTGTAACTTCTCCGGTAACTTCAACTAAATTGTTAGATAGTAAATAAGGTATATCCAAGCAACAAGGAACAGTTATAAATATACCGAGAATCAATAACCCAACAACTGCCATCACATTGATTATTTTTTCCCATTTTTGATATTTTATTTTTTCTTCTTCATTGACAGCCTTTCGTTTTATAAACTTCCCATTTTTCTTTCTATGCAAAACATACATAATTAAGACTATAAATGATACTATAATCACTCCAAAAGTTCTAAACATCAATAATGCCATAAATTTGTACTCCTTTCAAAGCGACACGCTATTTATTAACAGCTTTATCAGCTAATCTTTTATCTCCCCATGGCGTTTTCAGCATAGGCTCATTATCAATAATTCCTGCTCTTAAAATTTCAAGGGGTTTTTCTAATTGTAAGATGTTTTTATTATCTATAATAATAGCAGTTTGAAATTCCTCAAAACTTTCAAAAACTCTGTCTTGAAATATAAAAGATATATTTTCTTTACATTCCTCTGCGTTAGCAGGTAAAACACAGGAACCCATCACATATTTTTTCTCATTATAGGAAAACTCAATAAGAGTAAAAGCCATATCATTATCATAATCAGACTTGATAATTTCCATTAGATCTTTTGCTTCAATAATGAGCGTTGGCTTTTCATTTTTCTTAAAACCAAACATGAATAACACCTCCAAGAATTAACTTTATCTTATTTTTCATTATACTTCATCAACTTAACGAATGGAAGAAAAATTTGTGTGCAGAGTTCCTGTTCAAGCCTTGTAACGCGCATTTATGCAAAATCCATAGTCACCGATACTTTCCTCACGGGTGATATACAGTCGGAATTCTGTCAGCTCATGAAATAAGAAAAACCGACGCATGATCGCTTTACGCTCAATACATCGGTTTCTTCATCTGACCTTGACGGTCATATTCAGTTGTGGCAGATTACAGGTAATCTACAAAAATTATTTTTTCCATATAACTTCCCCACAATGCGGACACTTTTTGGGAATGATTAAATTGCTATTTTCATATTGAATTAAAGATATTTTCTTATTCTTGCGGTCACAAATATCTTTAACTTCTTTATTTACAAGACAACCTCCTTCTTCTCCTAAATATCCCAAAGTAGTCTTATACCATGGAAATTTTCCTTTACATACAGGGCATTTCCATAAAAACAGGAAAATGTATTCAAAAAAGAAAGACACCAACCACATCAAAAAGGTTAAGAAAAATATGACTAAGCAAACAAGTCTAATATAATCAGGCAACACTCCTTTTATAGGCAACATTTCTTTTAGAAAAACCGCAATTCCCCCTACAACAAGTGATGGCACACAAATATATGGCAAAATACGAAATATTTTTTTATTCACTATACTTATCTTGTTTAATGAAGAAATATTTTTATATACAAATTCTACCTTACTTTTTTCCATATATACTGCCTCCCGAAAAGCTCACTTCTAAAATTATCTTTTGTCTATTATACTTCATCAGCCTAAAGAATGGAAGAAAAAATTTTGTGTACAGAGTTCCTGTTCAAACCTTGTAACGCACATTTTCGCAAAATCCATAGTCCCCGATACTTTCCTCACAGGCGATAGGCAACGGTCAAAACATCAGGTCTGCACCTGACATTTTAACCGCATATCAGCCCTGATTATCACATTATCCCTGCTAGCTGTTCAGCCCATGCTTTTTCGCATATTCGCTGGCTTTCTGTCTGCGTTCCTCACTGTAAGGCGGCAGGAAACGGATAGACAGACGGGACTTTGCCAGCTCATAAGAAACACCGCCTTGAACATTGGATTTTTCCAGTCGGCAAAGGTCAGGGTACTTCTTAGCAAAAGCAGCCAACCTCTTTTTCAATCCGGCGTTGTGGGTGTAGATATTTGCCTTGTCCTCGCCCTCATTAAAGAGAACGATTGTTTCTTTCTCAATCTTCGTCAGTCTCGTCATAGCAGCCCTCCCTATGGTTTTTCAACACACGCAGCTTGCAGTAAAAGCAGCGATACCACCTTTCAACACCCTCAGCACTCAGCTTGACGGAAAGCATATAAAACAGCTTCTTCGCCACTGGATCGGGTGCAAGGGCAGCTACCATACGCAAACGCTCGACAGTTGCTTTCAGGTTCGGACAGCCAAAGGCATAAAGGGTTTCCATTTCATTCTGGTTCATCTTCATTGTGTTTTCCTCCTTAAAATTTGATAAATGAAAAGCGACAGACACTTCATAAGGAAATACCTGTCGCTTCGTTGACGATATAAAATTGTTGGTTTTGGACTTGATAAAATCAGCAGTAAATCATTTCCTGTCTGATGATTTCTTCGGCTCGGTTACGGATAGAGTTCATGGACTGTACCCACAACATCTGATTGTCTGCTTTCATGGTTTCGGTCACACCCTCGGCTTGTTTCATCTGCTCAATGATAAGGCTGCACCTTTCCGCTGCCTGTTCGTTCAGGTCAGCAAGGTAAGTATGCAGTTCGCCGGATAAACAGAGGGCAGAGAACCTTGTAGGGCGGTACTGCTCCAAATATGTCCTGTGCAGTCTGCCCCACATACCGATAGGGCGGTGTTCCTCCGGTAGCTTCAAGTCCGGCACATAGTAATCGCCCACAAGAACATAGTCCAGACCGTTGCTTTCATCATGGATTCGTGATTTCAATTCTGTCATGCTATTTTTTCTCCTTTCACTTTTTGCCGATTTGATTTGCTTGTGGCGTTCTGTTCAACACACACATTGCTATCAGAACTTTTTTCTTCTGCTATACGCTCATGCTCCGCAAATTCTTTTGATTTCTCACGAATCTTTTTCATATACTTACGATTGGATTCTCGTTTTCTGCGAAGTCGTTCCGCCTCTTTTTCAGCAGCAATCCTTTCTTCCTCTGTTGGTTCATGCTGCTCCACAGGTACTTGAAATTGCCCGACATAGTTAAGATATATCTCCACCTCTGTGGTGCGGTCTGCACCTTTTCCTTGTGGCTCGTGAACCAGAATTTTGTCGATAAATTCATTTATCATGGCAGGAGTAAGTTCTGTAATGTTCTCATACTTTTTAACCAGCTTTAGAAAACGCTCCACATTATTTTGACCGCCTATAATCCGTTGCATATCAGCGGTGTCAGTCTCAATAATCTTGTTCAGCTCGTTCTGCTCATTTTCATAATCAGTAAGCATACTCTGAAAAAGTCTGTCCGGCAATCTTCCAATCACATTATCTTCATAGATTTTCCTGATAAGCATATCCAGTTCGTGAACTCGCTTCTGATTTCTTTCAATGCGGTTTTTTACAGTTTCAGAAACAGCAATATCTTTCATCGCCGATTCTTCTTGCAGAGAATAAACAAACTCCCGCTCATTCAAAGAAACATAATGGCAAGTCTCCTGTATGGTTTTCAGAATGATGCTTTTAAGTACTTTTGTTGAAATATGGTGGCAAGTACAATGTCGGTCATACTTCTGATAAGCAAGATTATATGTGGAACATTCATAACAATCTGCCGGATTGGAATAACTTGTCCTTTTTTCGCCTTTGGCAGTATAGTATATTCTTTCTCGCCCTTTCCGCTGCCTGTGATTATACATCGGCGCACCACAATCAGCACAGTAAATCTTTCCGGTCAGAACATTAGGCTCGCCCATAGGATCTGCTTTTCTTACATTCTGTCTTAACTTTTGAGCAAGCAGCCATGTTTCTTCATCGACAATAGGCTCTTGTGTATCATCAAAAACCACCCAATCTTCCTTATCTGCCCTTTTCGTCTTTTTGTCCTTATAGGAATTTTTGAATGTCCTGAAGTTGACAGTCTTTCCGATATACTCTGGTCGGGCAATCAGAGTAGTAACCTGATTTCCTCGCCACATATACGGATTTTCTTTGTCATAGTTGCTTGCATGATTTCCAAGTCCCTTTTTTCCAAGATAATAAGACGGTCTTTCTATTTTTTCTTCTGAAAGTTCTCTTGCTATCTGATAAGGTCCTTTTCCCTCAATAGTCATGCGATAAATTCTGCGGACTACTTCGGCAGCTTCTTCATCAATAATCCAATGGTCGGGGTTTTCGGGGTCTTTCAAATAGCCGTATGGTGGGATATTACTTGTATGAGCGTTGCCGGAAGAACCTCTGGATTTCAGTACAGCTTTAATTTTCTTACTTGTGTCCCTGACAAACCACTCATTCATAATATTCAGAAAAGGGGCAAACTCACTGGTTTCTTGACGGTCACTGTCAATACCATTATTGATTGCTATAAATCGAACTTCCTTTTCTCTAAACAGAATGTCAGTGAAAAAACCTACTTGCAAATGGTCTCTGCCGATTCTGGACATATCTTTGCAGATACAGGCAGTGATTTCTCCGTTTTTAACACCTTCAACAAGTCTGTTCCATGAAGGTCTGTCAAAGGTCGCTCCACTCCAACCATCATCGGTAAAATGAACAAGATTCGTAAAACCATGTTTTATAGCATAATCTTCAAGCATTTGCTTTTGATGAACGATACTGTTACTCTCTCCAGCATTATCGTCATCACGAGACAGTCTTTCATACAAAGCAGTAATGCCATTGCTTTTATCTTTTTTTCTTCTCATGCTGAACTCCTTTCTTCAATTCCTATCCACTCCTTACGCTCACAAAATATCACATCCATATTATGTTTGATTCCCTTAGAACATAGAGCGAAAATACCGGCTCCGCTTCCATTCACATGATTGCCGCTGATAGTTCCACCTTCTATATTAAGCAGACAACGATTATCTTTCGTTCCCTCTGTGTATATCGCACCTCCACGGTAACCCGCACTGTTATTACAGATTTCTGCATCTCCTTTGATGGTTACTTCTGAATACTTTGCTGAAATTGCACCACCTAATCCGCCAAAGACATTACCGTATTCGTCAGGAGCTGTTGCAATGGCTGTATTTTCATTGATGGTTCCAGATGAAATTTCTGCTTTAGAATAAACCAGATAAATTCCGCCACCTTCGCCGTGCATATCTTTAGAAGAAGGTTCTTTTGTTACTGTATTTTGGGTGATCTGGCAGCTTTTCCCATTTTCTTCTATCATAAACAAGTTAGACATATCCAAGTAGACACCTGAGCCCCGTCCACTTTTATTACCAGCAATGCTGCCTCCTTTTAAACTTACATTTGATTCTATCGCACATATTCCACCGCCATACGTTGCACTATGTCCACTGATTATACCTCCATTCACATTGACAATTGCATTAAACGCATATATTCCACCGCCACGCTCAACTATGTTCTGCTTATCTCCCTGGATTTCACCACCATTCAGATTTACAGTACTATGTGGTAATGCATAAATACAACTTTTTCCCGGGAACGGTCCAATCTCAGTGCCATCCTTTATAGTCAACGTTCCTGCCACCTCAATAGGATCAGCAGAGAACTGGCAAGGCGTACCATCCGGTGTTATATTATTTATTATTATATTTTGTAACGTTACATCACCCCGTATATACAGCATATGTGACATAGTGCTTCTTCCCGGACGAAGTGTCACATTCTCCAGAGTGACATTTTCATTGATGTCTATAGGATTAAGCAGATAGATAATTCCACCATTGGCAATCGCTATAGCCTTCGCAAGAGTCCCTACGGCATTTTCTACACTGCTTCCATCATTTGTATCATTTCCTGACCTCGAATCCAGGTAAACAACATTATTTCCTCCTGTCTGTGCAGCCGGAACGCTGTCATCGGAAAACTCGCTGACAACTTCTGCATCATTCCCGCCGGAAAATTCTGCATATTCCGGATTGTCAAACTTTTCTTCCGTTTCCGACAAGAGCGCAGGCTCTGTCAGGTTTTCCTCTGTACTGGCTACATCTCCGCAGTTCGTAGCAGACTCCACATCAACTGTCGGAATCTCTGCGTTCTCGGAAATTATCGACTGGCTGCCATCTGTAAAAGCGTCTGCCAATACCGGAGTTCCCGTCATCGTTACAGACATGACGATACATAATGCCAATGAAATAGTTTTTTTGAAACACTTTTTTCTCATACTTTACACCTTTCCTTTCTTCAAACATAATCTTCTGCATCTTGACTCTTTTGTCCTTTTTTTCTGAATTTGATACATAATGCGGTAATCACGACTGCCACAGTAAAGGAAATGACAGCCACCAACACATAACCGCCTGCGTCCTCATGCATCAGGATTGCGCCGTACATTCCCGTGATGTCTATTGGCTGGCTGTGCATTATCCCCATTGTTCCCACGAGAGACAGGAATAACAGGGTACACAGAACAGACAGCCGGCAGACTGTGCGCCGCTCCTGGCGGCGGTGGTATTCATGCATTCGCTTTTTTACCAATTCGATACGCTTTTCTGTATCATACATGTCTTCCATCCTCCTTTCAAAAAAACAGGTCTAAAAAGTCTTTCACTTATATAGGTACAAAAAAGCGAAAAACTCTCACCTGAAAATAAAATTTTTTTAAAAAAATTTGAGAGCTGTCGAAACAGCTCTCAAAAGCGGAAAATCAAGCTATATTATTGTATCGAAACTGCGGAAGATCTGCCCTGTTTTTTATATATTCAGATGACATCATTTTATCATTCCACAGTAACATCTAAGAAACAGAAGCTATTTCTTTGTCTTGAATTTCTTCATTGTGGAATATGGACTGTAAACTCTGGATTTATCCTTGGAGGTCTTATTCCAGGAACGTACTGTCACATACCAGGTGCCTTTCTTTATGTTTGTAAAGGTTACAGTTACGGTATTTTTGCCTTCTGTACGTTTCACATATTTCTTAACCGGATATTTCTCACCTGCGGAAGTCTTGTATTTGGTTCCAAGCAGGATCTCATAACCTGTAGCATTTTTGCATTTTGTGTAAGTAACAGTCACAGTGTTTCCTTCTACAGTAATATTCCTGATCTTTGGCTGCTGTGGTGTGACAACAGTGATCTTGATCTTCTTGATCTTTGTCCAGGAACCATAGACCTTATTGCCCTGTGCATCCAGAACCCAGCTTCGGGCTGCCACATACCAGGTACCTTTTGAAAGATATCTGAAAGATGCCTGTGGCTTGCCGGATGAGGAAACTGTTTTGCTGAACTTTCCGGTTTTGAGCATATCTGATTTCTTGCTGATCGCGAAGTCATAACCCTGAGCGCCGGCACATCCTTTGGAAAGTCTGACAGTGAGCTTGTTTCTGTCAATGGAATAGCTGGAAATCTTTGTGTTTGCAGGTCGCAGGTATGCACCGTTTTCATCTGTGATACTTCCGTCTGTGTGAATGACTCTGCCATTGAGAGATTCTGTACCAAATGCTATGAAATAATCCTGTCCTTTGGAAAGCGTAAAGTCGGCATATGGAATACTGCGCTCAAATGCACCGCCTACAGTTACAGTCTGGATACACTGCAGAACCCCATTCTCAACATCATACCAGAACAGATTTGCCATAAGTCCTGCACAGGAGGCATCTGTTTTTACAGAAAGCACAGCCGGGAAATCAAAAGCTCCGCTTCTTCCAAGATGGAAACCGAAATCATTCTGATTTGTGGAGATCAGGCTGTATAATGCTGCCGGGATATATTCTGCTGTATTTGTAACAGAAAGATCGGTATCCGCAGGTATTTCTGCTGTAATGGAAGTACCGTTGATCTTCCAGATGAAACCATTCTCCATATCAAGGTTCAGGGAAATATCTTTGCCTTTTATCCCGGATAAAACAGAAGCAGGAAGTGTCCTGGCACCATTCATGATAATGGAGATGGTATCCTTTTCTTTGGAAGCCTTAATCAGATCATTGACAGCATCCCAGCCTTTCTTCTGAAAACTTCCCTCAATGTAAGGTTCCCCGTCACCAAGTTTACCGAGGTTTTTTGTATCCTGATGTTTGCATCGTTTACAGGTGTAAGTTATGATTCCGTCAGTTTCTGTAGTTGGTTCTGTAGTGATAACGCCGTTGTCATAGTCATGACCGTATGCGGAAATGGTATAACCATAGGAAAGTGTTTCATTACAGTCTGTGCAGTAGGTATCTCCGCTATATCCGCTGGAAGTACAGGATGGAGAGGAGTAATAACGTCCGGCGGTGTGTTCGTGCGTGCATTGACTTCTGGTGATTGTGTAAGTAATAGATTCTTTTTCGTAATTCCCCTTATCGTCGCCATTGTAAATTGCGGTAGCTGTAATGGGTTTTCCAACTTGTAATTCCTGATCAGGATTAACATCGTTATCCCATTTCCAGTCAGCCGAAAAAGGATTGGTAATGTCTCTGATCTTTTTACAGGACCATAGAACGGATATAGAAGTTTTATTAAAATCTGCTCCTGGTGCTACAGAAGCTTTTTTTATAGTAAATGTCCATTCTGAACTTACTAATCCTTTATGTTCAAAATAGGATTTACTTTCCCCTATCTCAGCCTTTACGGTATATGTGCCTGCATTTACAGGAGCACCTTGGAGCGGTTCGATTGTATCAATGTTATCTTTGATATTTTCGTATTTACCTTTATAATATTTCAATAAGATTGTTCTGTCATTTTCGTGTGTAGGTTTAAATTTAAACTCTAATGAGGCTTCTTTAGGCTGACCATTGTAAGTAAGATTTACAGGGGACTTAAATATAAAATCATTAACAGCTTGAGCAGCTTTAAATGTGTTGGTAACGGTGTCGAATGAATAATTCCGTGTTCGAGATTCTGAACCATTTTCTGGGTTAAGTGTAATCATATAATTGCTTTTTGTAGAATTGTCTTCGAGCTTGGGCAGCCAAACATACAGATTAGTGTCATCAGGGTCGAGAGAGGAATGGTTTACAGGCTTCCAATCCCATACCCTAGAACCTGTTCCAGTTTTGATTGTTACGTTCGCATTTTCGGGATTTTCAATAGTACAACAATAAACCTCTTTCCCTTCGTTTGTTGGGGAACCGGATACAGAAGAGGCTTTTACCGAGCCGCCATTAATGGTAATATTATTACTGCCAGCGCCTCCCTTGCCGCCACCAATTCCGGCACCATTCGTAGAACTAGCAGTTACAGAACTATTATTAATGGTAATATCACTGCAAGAATTTCCTTCGCCGCCACCAATTCCGGCACCATTCGTAGAACTAGCAGTTACAGAACTACTATTAATGATAATATCACTGCCATCGCCGTAAAGGCCGCCACCAATTCCGGCACCATCCGTAGAACTAGCAGTTACAGAAGCACTATTAATGGTAATATTACTGCCAGCGCCTTGCTTGTTGCCACCAATTCCAGCACCATACTTAGAACTAGCAATTACAGAACAACTATTAATAGTAATATTACTGCCACCAATTCCGGCGCCATCCCCATCGCTACTACCATGAGCATTTAAGATTCCTGCAGTAGGGTCTAAAACCTTGGTTGTTATTATAAGCGAAGCTGTGTTAGCTTTCTGTAAACCGGCATACCATGTATTCTTTGCTATAAGATTATTTGTGCCTGTTAAATAGATAGTGACTGTAGCTTTAACATTAACATTTATTCGCAGTGCCGGACCAGTAGATGTATTGATATTTACTTTATTAAGATAAATGTTGATGTTGTCTTGCTCTGAAGTATTCCCTCCATCAACCACAATTCTATTTCCTGTTTCCCGGCTACATGTGAATTTGTGATCTCCTGCCGACCTTATAGTATAAACTCCGTTTATAACCTTATCGTTATCAGCTAAATCAATTTCTCCAGCTTGTTCATTTTCCGCAGCAGCCATTGCCTCATCGGGGGCATCATTAAATTCAGGAACCTCTTCTGAACTGAATACAGACAGTTCCTCATCTGTCTCTCCTTCCGCTTCCTGCTCTTCATTGGTAAAAATCTCCGGAGTTTCTTCCTCAGACACTACATCCTGATTTCCGGAAGTAAATTCTTCCGCAAATATGGTCTGGGGGGGCATATTTGTAGAACACAGTGCAAGTGCCAGCATCCCGGCCAATAATTTTTTCCTCATACTTTTCACCTTTTCCTTTCTTTATACATGATCTTCTGCGTCTTGACTCTTTTGTCCTTTTTTTCTGAATTTGATACATAATGCGGTAATCACGACTGCCACAGTAAAGGAAATGACAGCCACCAACACATAACCGCCCACGTCCTCATGCAGCAGGATTGTACCGTACATTCCCGTAACGTTTATTGGCTTGTTTTGCATTATCCCCATTGCTCCCACGAGAGACAGGAATAACAGGGTACACAGAACAGACAGCCGGCAGACTGTGCGCCGCTCCTGGCGGCGGTGATATTCATGCATTCGTTTTTTTACCAATGCGATACGGGTTTTGGTATCATACATGCCTTTCAACCTCCTTCCCAAAAAACAGTCTAAAAAAGTCTTTCACTTATATAGGTACAAAAAAACCGAAAAACTCTCACCTGAAAATTAAATTTTTTCAAAAAAAATTTGAGAGCTGCCGAAACAGCTCCCAAAAGCGGAAAATCAGGTTATATTATTGTATCAAACTGCGGAAAATCAGTTTTCCCGCTGTCAGGATAAGTACAGGCAGCAGATAAGCAATATACTGTGCTGCACCGCCGTAGGCGATCAGGAGATTATAAATTGCATGAAAGGTGATTGCCGCTCCCAGCAGGCCGCAGGTTCCGGCAATCTTCAGCCATGTTCTCTGCCACACATATGCAAGGCCGCCGCCGACAATGGCTCCACAGATCACATGCATGGCTCCTGTTCCAATACCCCGGAAAAAAATAAAAGAAAAATGACCGGCTCCGTTTTGGATTAGATAGCAGACATTCTCAAATGTGGCAAAGGAAAGAGCTGTGATCACAGCGGCATTTTTGATTCGCTCCGCTTTTGGCTCAAATATCAGCAGATAAAAGAGCAATGGCAGAAGTTTCATCACTTCCTCCACCACCGGGGCGATCTCTGTGGTAGCTGCAAAGGTGTCCGCTCTGTAAAGTGCAGCGAAAAAGGTGTTGATGTATGCGGAAAGCAGACATGCACCCATCCCGGCAAAGCAAAACAGAAAGAATTTTCTCTGCCGCTTTCCCATACACAGCGCGGCAATCAGCAGGGGCGAAGCCATGCAAAGAAATACATTTTCAATATATGTCATGCCTGCACTGCCTTTCCTGTGGCCGGGAGCAGCGCAAACAGGCTGCCTGTAAGCAGAAGATCAAACCAGCAATAGGGAGCGGAAATGGAATAGCCCGGCCACAGGCAGCCAGAGATCCAAAGAACATACTCCACCGCCACATAGCACAGTACCCCAATGTGGAAATACCGCATCTTACACGCTGTTCCCGTCTGTATCTGTGCATAAGCAAGACCCCGAATGGAATGATAAGAAACAACGATCATCATGCCACACCAGAGCAGATTGGAGAGAACATCCCCAAAGGTGCAGTAAAACACACAAAGCGGAATGCCAATCAAAGGGGCAATCAGGGCTTTTCGTGTCAAAAATCTTCTTTCCCCGGCAGAAGAAAGGGTGTATTGCAGAAGATAAAGGAAAATCACACTGGCTACCCAGCCGAACTCTGACACATAAAAGACCTGCGGTGTTTCAGAAAACAGGAGCAGATACAGCGTCCAGTAAAGAGAGCCGAGGGCAAAGCATCCGTAAAAGCAGGTCAGCAGGAAATATGTCTGTTTTCGATCTTTCAGATACCAGATACCACTCAGACAAAAGCCCAGCAGGGTGACAGCGAATTGAAAAAGGTTACTGAACAGCTCCATCCTCATTGTCCTCCTTTTGTTCCTCCGTCTGCTCCTCTTTGTTCAGCTGGCGGATGCGGAAGCACAGAATAGTCACGCAAACGCCGAGAATAAAAGCCAGCAGTCCGATCACCATATATCCCAACGCAGTACCGCCGCCTAAAATTGTTGCTGCCGTTTCAAAGCCGGAAGAAGTACCGGGCGTAATCTGTCCGACAATACCTGGCATGACAAAGGAAACCCCAACGATTACTGCAAGGCATGCCGCTATGCAGAATCCGGAGACAATCCGTCTGTGCCGCAGTCTCTGCTGTCGTTCTTTTTCCCCAATACGCCGTTTTACCTCAGCAATCCGTTCCTCATTTTTCAACATCTGTAATACCCTCCCGTTGCAATAATCCACGTAAACGCTCTTTTCCCCGGTACACCATATTTGTGATCTGCTTCACACTTTTTCCCATGACCTTAGCAGCCTGTTGGTAGCTCATACCCTCAAAATAGGTCAGATAAAGAGCTTCCCGATAATCTGAATTTAACTCGTCCATGCAGAGATACAGGATCTGATTTCGTTCCTTTGTGCGGATGACCTCCTCCACCAGTGTCTGCGCCTCCGGTTCTCTGGTCAGGTCGTCAAGACTGAAGATAATCCGCCGTCTGCTTTTGTGGCGTAAAGCCATGTGCCGCGCCGCTTTATAGAGATAAGCCTTAAAACATCCATCCCGGATGCGGGGCTTTTTCGTAAACAGCCAGGAAAAGGTTTCCATCATTAAGTCCTCCGCTTCATGGACGTCATGCAGATAACCATCGATGTATAAGGTCAGCGGATTGCCGTATTTTTTTATCAATAGTTCAAGTCCTGTTTCGTCACCGCTCAGATATTGCCCATAAAGCTCTTCATCAGTAGCCATACCGTTCAATTCCTTTCCCCATATTATTCCTCTGTTGTCAGGTGTAATCTCCTGGCTTCTTTCCATCCTTCATTAATAATACTTCTGTTTTTATCTTCTATCATGGTTTCTACATATTCCAGACAATCCTCTGTATCCTCTGCGGTTTTATCCCATTCTTTTATAACCTTTTCTAAATGCACACTATCCTTCAGATCATAATGTTCTACCATATAGTTTCCAAAATAATTCGTAAACTTTTTCTGTCCATACAGATTCAGATGATGATTATTATAAAAATCATCCATCATGCTCAGTCCGATTTCATCCTTTTGTGTTTCAAAGTTCACATAGGGAAATCCATATTCTTTGATAATCTTTTCCGCTTCATTTGCTCTTTGATAAAATGGATAACTCTTTTTTGTAATTCTGTGCGGTGTGCGCATGAACAGAACATTGTCAATTCCTTCATCTTTTAAATACTGAAGAAGATCTCGCAGATAATATTCTGCCTTTTCAGACAAAGGAAGTACTGAGGTATCGCCCTTCACATCTATTACTTTACTTTTTGTTTCTTCTGCTCCGGATATTGTCTGAAATCCCTTCAGTCGGCTGCTGCCTTCCAGCATCATACGTGACTGAAGGTAAAAATTAGCTATGCACAAATCCAGACTCTGCCAGTTTGAATGATACTTTAAAAAAGGTATGAAATACTCTGTCTGCTGATCTTCGGGTACTATCTCCTTAATTGTGTTTATCTTATTTACTGACCATGGAATATTATCTATGTACTTTCTCAATCGTTTTTCATTTATCTGATATTCATCATCCTGTAATGTCCCGTTAATCTCTATCACAATTACTTTTGGATCCTGGTTAGCCAGAATCTCCTTAACCTGTGATTTTACTATTGAGATCGGACTTCCGGCCACCGAATAATTATAACTGGTAAATCCGAACTCTTTCCAGAGCAAGCCTGGTGCTATTGCCGTATAAGTCTCACTTGCTCCAATCGTTACCATATTCAGACTATCTTTGGGTTCCAGATAAAATCCCTTGATACGCACACTGTCCGGTAAACTGTTCACCTTAAGAAATCCGGCTGCTCCACTTAGGAATAACATAAATATCAAACCAAAGCAACTTAGTTTTAAAATTCTTTTTTTCATCATATGTCCTATCTGTCTTATTACCTAAAGGCATTTTTCAAACACGCTGTACTAGAACTGCATATACACAAATTCTGCTGCACTGCATCCAGGTCCGTACATTCCAAATATGGCAATGCTGAGAAGCCCTGCAAATAATACGATCCACTGAAATTTTGGATATTTCTCCTCCAAAAGCTTCCGTATTGTTGTGTCAGAATGACGTTCCTGTATCAGACTGACATAAAAGATCAAAACAGTCATAAATATAAGCAGCATATAATCATACAATGTCATACCGCACGACGTAATCTGCTCTATGATCTGAGTTATATCAAAACTGAAATCCCTAACACAACGTCCCAGCATATCTATTGCAGCAGAAAAATTATTGCCTATGTCAAACATATATCCTATCAGTACGATCAAAAATGTCCGTAATATTTGAAAAATACGCCATGACGTTTTTTGAGTCTGAATATGCAGACCGGCAATTGCTTTATTAAATAATGGCTGCATCAAAACAGATAACAGGATCACGCTGCCATTCCAAACACCAAAGGCAACATATTTCATATTTGCCCCATGCCAGATTCCCACAAGTAAGAAAGTGATAAAAGAAGCAATTCCTGCCGGAAGCACTTTTGCAATATGCGCTCCAACCGCATGATCACCATATTTTTGTTTCAGGTTTTTACCCATTTTAAAAAAACGTTTTGACATTGCAAGAGAATAAAACACATAATTCTTCATCCATGCGCCTAATGTAATATGCCAACGTCTCCAATAATCGTTAATGCTTACTGCAAAATATGGTCTGCAGAAGTTCTCAGCCATTTCAATCCCCAGGATTTCTGCAAATCCTCTGGATATATCGATTCCACCTGAAAAATCCGCATATAATTGTAATGCATAGACCAGAACTGTTATAAAAATAACAGTTCCATTATACTGCATATAATCTGGTGCAACCATTTGGATCAGGCTGACTGCCCTGTCTGCGATCACCATTTTTTTGAAATATCCCCAAAGCATCAAAAGTGTACCATGTTTTAGATTTTTATAAGAAAAATTTCGTTCTGCATAAAGCTGATGCGCCAGCTGATCATAAAAGCTGATCGGGCCTTGAATGAGCTGTGGAAAAAATGATACAAACAATGCATATTTTGCCGGATTTCTTTCTGGTTCAAATTTTTCTCTGTAAACATCAATCAAATATCCGATAGACTGAAAGGTATAAAAAGAAATCCCTAACGGCAATGCCAGATGCAATATTGGAATCGGACCAGTCATTCCTGATTTTTCAAGAAAACTGTTCATTCCTCCGGCAAACAAATTAAAATATTTTAAGAATATAAGTATCCCAAAATTCAGCACAAGTACCATGATCAGAACTTTTCTTCTCTTCCTTTTCATTTCCTCTTTGTACTGCTTTTTCTGTTCCCGATCCCATTCTCCGCTATGAAGAACTATCGTTTCTTTCGCTGTTTTGCTGTTTTTATACATAATAAGTGCTGCAAAATAAACTGTAAATGTAGTAAATAAAAGAAAAGCAGCATATTTCCAGCTTGCCCATAAATAAAAAATATAACTGGCAACCAGTAATACGGTCCATTGATATTTTTTTACAGGAAACATATAATATGCTGCTGTTACCAGCAGCATAAATATCATAAATGTAATTGTCGTATATCCCATACTTGCTACCCCTGTCCTTCTGATAAACATCAGTATACTTTTGTTTAGGAAATACGTCAATCATATAATTGACATATACCCTCATACAGGGCATTAGAATCGATCAGGCGACCGTCAGAGCTTTCTCGGATATATGATATCAGTGTAGCAAACGGCAGACAGGATTTTAACCTGGGAATCGTGCGCAGACATCAGAAACATTGTTACTGTTTACTCCGTTCACAGTAGTGATGTGTGAACAGTTACAAACATTGTACAACCTTTACAAATTCGTCCATTATCATTGCTATTCTTTGGTAAAAAGAGTATACTGTAAAGCACTAAACACCAGGAGTACAAATTATGAACACACACTCATCCGGATATTACAGCATAGACAAAGACTATAATATCCTAAGCTATAACGACACTGCCAAACAACTGTACCCCAATCTCCAGCCGGGAGTGAAATGCTATAAGGCACTTATGGGGCTTGATTCCCCATGCCCGCCCTGCCCTGTAGCACTGGGAATACAGGGACCAAAGACTTACCTAGATCCGATCCGCCATATTTATGAGACAGTTGATGCAGTAGAGACGGTACAGCCCGACGGCAGCAGAGGACATGCACTTGTATTCAGCACAGTAGCCGAAGGAGAAAGCCTGTCAAAGTCTATTCCCACAGGTGAGAACTCTCTCCGTCTGCTGGGTGCCATCAACCTGCTTGCTTCTGACTACATGTCTGTTTATGGCGTAAACCGGGAAACCGGGAAAATATCCGTATATCGTTCCAGATTTACTGATGCTTTTGCGGATCTCGATATTAAAGATAATTCAGACTATAAGCTGTCATTTAATTTTCTCATCCAGAAATATATTCATCCGGATGAGCGTTCCTATGTGTCCAGACACCTGAATTATGAAACCCTGCTGGAAAGACTTTCTCAGGAAGCCTCTTTCAAATTCCATTTCAGGGTTGTCACAGATACTGTCCATTACTATTATCTGCTCATTGCCAGAAACGGAAACGCCGATGACTATCGGGATTTCGTAATTGCAGTAGCCTGTGAAGACAATGATGTGACAGCACGCAAAATTTATGAAAATCAGCTCCACTCTCTTCTGGCATCCATTACCCATGCTGCCGGCTACTTTCATCTCGACCTTACAGATGATAAGATTCTGAAGATCGGAGGCACCTCTGCCCTGGCCTATAAGATGGATGCTGACGCTTCCATTGACCATTTTATTGCAGAGACTGCTGTTTTTATACCGGTATTAAAGGACAGAAACGATTTTATCAACGCATTTTGCCGCTGTTCCCTGATGAAAAGCTACGAGGACGGTCAGGTGGAAGTCACCAGGGTTTCCCGCTGTCTCTACGATGACGATATAATCAGGCTTTCCAAATATGTGGCAAGACTGCTGCTCAATCCTTCCAATAATCATCTGGAAGCAATCCTTTACGGTGAGGATGTCACCAGAACACAGGAAGCCTATGAGACACAGGTAAGTATTGTCCAGACACTGAGCAGCAACTACCTGAACGTATACCTGATCAACCCCAGAGAAAAAACTCTCTCTGTGATCAAGCAGGAAGACCACGATGTCCCTGATCCGGACAAAAAACACAGCAATACATACCCCTATGATCTTTTCCTCTCAGACTATATCCAACAGCGTGTATATCCGGATGACCGTACAATGCTGGAAGAATCACTGGAACTGGGTAATGTAATGAGTGTTTTGTCCGGTCAGTCCGAATACAAGGGAAATTACCGGATAAATGACAGGGATGGTATCCATTACTATCAGTTCCGCTTTATCAAAAACGAAGACTCCGGTATCATTGTTCTGGGATTTTTGAATGTGGACGATGTGGTGGAATCAGAAATCAGACACCAGAAGCTTCTCAAAGAAGCTCTTGATACTGCCGAACGTGCCAATGCAGAGAAATCCAATTTCCTTTCCCGTATGTCCCACGATATGCGTACGCCGCTGAATGGAATCATTGGTCTGCTGGAAATTGATAAAAAGCACGAAAATGATATCGGATTCCTGAAAAGTAATCGTGAAAAAGCATTCATTTCAGCCAGTCATCTGCTCTCTCTTATCAATGATGTACTGGATATGTCCAAGATTGAGGAGGGCGGACTTGTACTCAACCATGAACCTTTTGATCTGATCAAATATGAAAAAGAGACACAGATGCTGATTGATATGCAAGCACAGAAAAACGGCATTGATTTCACCGTTCATATCGCACCGGAGATATACGAACATCCCTTTGTATACGGCAGCCCTCTGCACCTCCGTCGTGCCATGATGAATATTTACAGTAACTGTATCAAATACAACAGAGAAAATGGGGCTATCCATACGGAGATCCATGCTCTCCCTTCCCATGATCATAAGCTGGTCTGCAGATGGACGATCTCTGATACGGGAATCGGCATCAGCAAAGAATATCTGGAGAAGATCTTTGAACCCTTTACTCAGGAGAATATGGATGCCCGAAGTGTATATCATGGCACCGGACTGGGTATGAGTATTGCCAAAGCGCTATTTGAACAGATGGGTGGTACCATTGAGATTTCCAGTACTCCGGGTATCGGAAGTACTTTTGTGATCACTCTGCCATTTGAAAAGGCAGAAGAAACGGATATCTCTTCTGAGCCAGAAGCTGAGCGAAACTCCATTCAGGGCATAAAGATCCTGCTGGCGGAGGATAATGAAATAAACAGAGAAGTGGCACAGGTACTCCTTGAAGAGGAAGGTGCTGTGGTAACTGCAGTATCCAATGGCAGGGAAGCTGTAAAACTTTTCTCCCGTCACCCTGAGGGGACATTTGATGTGATACTTATGGACATTATGATGCCTCTGATGGACGGATACGAGGCCACACGCCAGATCCGGAAGCTTGACAGGACGGATGCTTCTTCCATTCCCATCATCGCACTGACCGCTAATGCTTTTGCAGAGGATGTACGCCATGCACTGGACTGTGGTATGAACGCACATCTGGCCAAACCACTGGATGTGGAAAAAATGATCCATACGATTGCCCTGTATCTGTAAAGAAATATTTTGTTACTGTTCACTCCGTTCACAGCAACACGCTTCGCGATGCAGGAAATATGAACCTCCTTGTGCAAAGCCCAAGGAGTATCGTTTGCTTCGCAAACTTAATTTATGCTAATCGCATAAATTCGCGCGGTATGTCTCGGGTTTTCTGTGACCTTCGCTCACAAAAAACACCTCGCGGAATATTACCAGTGAACAGTAACAATATTTTTTCTGCAAATATTGCACAGTAACAGATTCTGTGCTATCATTCTAAAAAGCTTAAGGGGTAAAGTATATATTTTACTCCCTAGAGCGTGTTTGAAAAAAGCTTTCTGCAAGATGTGCGTCACAATTTGTGGTAGATTTTGTCCGGATGAAGGCGCCGTAGCGGGCTACGGCAACTGAATTCGGGCAAAATATACCGCAAAGTGGGGCGTGCAGATTGCGGGAATGATTTTTCAAACACGCTCTAGCATAACTATTATTTAACATTTTTATTTACAGGTAAAATACATGCAAAAAAGAGATAAAGGCTTTACCCTGGTTGAACTTGTAGTCGTGGTCGCAATCCTGGCAATTCTTGTCGGACTTCTGGCACCTTCTTACACAAAATATGTGGAACGAAGCCGCGAATCAACAGATCTTGCAAACGTCCGCACTGCATATGGTGAAATGATGGCAGATATAAATCTGGATGGCAAAGATCCCGAAGAGGCTAAGAGAACAGTTCAACTAAAACAGAAAATAGATGACTGGCAGTCCGCAAAAACTATTACCATCGCCGGGATTTCCCACACTGTAGGTGAGGATGATACTGACAACTGGAAAGGAATTCCCGTTGCCAATGGAACATGTGAGATTTCCCTTAATGATGATAACAGTGTAAAATTTAAATGGTCAGGTGGAAACGAGAGTGGCGGAAAGAAATATCCATTTGCTATGAATGAAAATTTGATGGGACCACTTAAAGATTCAAAATTATTGGAAAACACATTGAGTACCAACAATAATTTTGAACTTGATTCTAACGCTACAAACTCAACAATGGTTCCAGCGATTTTAAAATTAATAAAAGAGGATAGTCTGCTAAAAAAAGGTACCTGGGCATATCTGGGCAGTGGAAATAACGAGAAGAGACGTTATCTTTTCTGGACTTCTGTAAACGTTAGCAACTATCCGGAAGGGACAACAATTCCTGTTATTATCTGCCGAGCAGATGGAAAATACTATGTTTCCAAGTCAACAACTGCCCAACGAAATGAAAAAAAACCGTATATGGCAATTGCAGATCATCTCGCTCCTAAGAGTTATCAGGATATTGCTGACGCAGGAGGCACGAACTATAATACTTTACAAGATGCTTATGATGCATACGTAAAGAAAATTACAGAAGATTATTCAAATTTCAAAGATACATTACCGAAAAATTAAATCCCATAAAACAAATACACCGATTTATGAAAGAAAAACGTCTCCATAAACCGGTGTATTTTATTGTCAGGACAGGGGACTTCAGGGAATTTTTTAACAGTTTCTCTCTTCCAGATATTCCAGACATTCATTTACACCTTTAATACCAAGTTCCTTGCGTACTTTATCCTGAATTTCCACCAGACATTCCAAAAGAAGAGGATTAAACATTCCGCATTCTCCATTCAGGATCATCTCCATTGCCTTTTCATGAGAATATGCTTTCTTATATACCCGGTCGCTTACCAGGGCATCATACGCATCTGCCAGTGAGACCACCTGGGCAGATATAGGGATTTCTTCTCCCTTCAGGCCATCCGGATATCCTTTTCCATCATAACGTTCATGATGCCAGCGGCATATTTCATAGGCATATTTCATCATCTCTTCATCATGATACATTTCCAGACTGTCAAGCATCCGGGCACCTATGATCGTATGCTGTTTCATAGCTTCAAATTCTTCCTTTGTAAGCTTTCCGGGTTTGTTCAGAATTTTTTCATCAATTCCAATCTTACCGATATCATGAAGTGCGGAAGCTGTGGCAATCATATGCTGCTGAGACCAGGAAAAATTGTAATTCTCTGATTTTCGCATCAGTCTCTCCAGCAAAAGCTGAGTCAGAATATTAATATGCAGCACATGAAGCCCGCTTTCACCATTTCGGAACTCTACAATCTGACTGAGAATTCCGGTCATCATACGGTTGTTTTTCTCTTTTTCATAAATCTGATCTGTTACCAGATGAATCAGGCGCCTTTGCTTGGCATAAAGCTTGATCATATTGATAACCCGCTGATATACCACCTTGGTATCAAATGGTCTGCTTATATAATCCGAAGCTCCCAGTTCGTAGGCACGGCGGATATAACTCTCTGATCCTTCACTGGAAATCATGATCACCGGTATATCCTCGATCCATTTATCTCTGTTCATATAGGCGAGTACTTCAAATCCATCCATTTTGGGCATAATAATATCCAACAGGACCAGGGAGATTTCAGTTCCATGCTGCTCCAGCATCTTCAGAGCCTCTTCCCCGTCACAGGCCTCCAGGATCCGGTATTCCTTTCCCAGAATTTCCTTAAGTATCTCACGGTTCATTTCAGAATCATCAACGACCAGAAGCTGGGGCAGGTTTCTTTTTTCCACCCTGTCTGTATTTTGCTTCTGATCCCACCGGGTCACTACTATATTTTTATGTCCCTTGGCCATATACATAAGTCTGTCTGCTTTGGTGATCGCTTCCTCCAATCTGCCGTGGGTAAACATAGCTCCACCAATGCTCACTGAAAGCTTCAGACGATTAAAACCCGGAATATGTGTCGCATGGATCTTCTCCTGGATCATACGAAGCTTCTGTGAAAAGATTTCTTTCTCAATTCCAGGCAGGATCAACAGAAATTCATCTCCTCCATAGCGCACCAGAATATCCGTACGACGGATATAATGCCGAATTACATTCACTACGGTTGTCAGTACCAGATCTCCTCCATCATGGCCATAAGTGTCATTGAACAATTTAAAATCATCCAGATCGATAACTGCAACTCCGGCATTCAAAGACATATTTTTGACTTTTTCCTCAAAATATCTGCGGTTATACGCCCCTGTCAGCACATCTTTATACAGCTTTTCGCTATATACAGTCAGCTTTTCCGTCAGTTTTTCATATCCTTCCTCATCAGTCAGTGTGTTTTCGTCCAGCTTTTTCAGCATTTCCATTACATAAGGCTCACTGTCAATCTCCAGATACCTTGCAAATACCTGATACATATCAGAATCAAGAAATTCAATTTTGGATGTCTGTTTCTTTTCATTCAGCGCTTTAACGGAAATGCAATTTTCACATCTTTTATCTTTATTCCAGAAAGCATAACACTGACAAAGATTTTTTTCTCCTTCAAGCTTATTTTCCATTCCGGAAGTCTGCAGATCACTCCCTTTCAGGAGACGGACTACATCAAAAATCTCCCGAAGCACCTCCATTTTATTCTCTGCTTCCTGCATCGTCATTTGTTTCCACTCGATCATTATTTTCAGCCTCTCACGAACAACATTTTTTTCTGCAATATAAACTTGTATTATTATACCACTTACTCATCATACAGTACAACAATAATATTTTTTCTTTATCTTCTAAGTTGCCTTACTGTTACTGTTCACACGCCACTATCCCACGAGGTGTTTTGGCATGAATATGCCAAAATCCCGAGACATACAAGCCAAAATTCCATTGCCGCAGGCAATCTGGAATGAATTTTGGCTACGTTACTGTGAACGGAGTGAACAGTAACGCCTTACTGGTTTCTTTCCATAATACAAAAGAGGCTTGTCACAATGATATCCTATTCCCGGAAACAAGAATACCCTGATGTTTCCACCAGGGTATCCGTTTCTTTTATATTTTATTATCTCTGTAATATACAGAACCAGTTCTGTATCATTCCTTATTTACTTTTCAGGCCATACAAAATCTGCTATTTGTTTTTCACAGCCCAGCGCATTTTAGTAGAGCGGGCTCTTCCATTCTGTGCACATTCCTGAGCAGATGGACGGATCACATCTTTTGCATAATCAGAGTAAATTCCTGCTTTGTATCCTTCTTTGAGAGCTTTCTTTACAAGTTTATCCTCTCCGGAATGGAATGTAAGAATAGCTACACGTCCGCCTGGGCGCAGTGCATCCGGCAGTTTCTCCATAAATTCATACAATACTTCAAACTCGCGGTTCACATCGATACGGAGCGCCTGGAAGGTTCTCTGACAAGTTTTCTTAATCGTATCTTTCTTCTCTTTTTCCGGAAGAAAATCCAGAGTTTTTTCAATTACCTGACGCAGTTTTGTGGTTGTATCAATACAGTTTCCTTTACGGATTTCATCAGTTATCGCTTTGGCAAGCTCTTCACAGTATGGCTCGTCAGAATTCTCATAGAGCATTCCTGCCAGCTCATCTCTGGTAATGGTATCCAGGCGTTCTGCTGCACTGATACCAGCATCCTGATTCAAACGAAGGTCCAATGGTCCATCGACTTTAAATGAAAATCCTCTTTTCGGATTATCAATCTGCATGGATGAAACGCCAAGGTCTGCAAGAATGAAATCAAATCCTCCCACTTCCTTTGCAATTTCATCGATCGTACAGAAATTCTGAAGCTTCACCGTGAGAAGATCTTCTCCGAATCCCTGATCCGCAAGACGTTTCTTTGTTTTATCAGATTCCTCCGGGTCTACATCTGTAGCATAAATATGTCCCTTGCCATTCAGACATTTAAGCATCTCTTTGGTATGACCGCCATAACCTAATGTAGCATCAAATCCGATCTCTCCGGGCTGAATATTCAGAAAGTCTATGATTTCCTTAACCATAATGGAAATATGCATCCCGGCAGGAGTATTTCCCTTCTGAATCACATGCTCAATAGTATCCTTATATTTCTCCGGCTGTAATTCCTTGTATTTTTCTTCAAATTTCTTTGGATATTTTCCTTTATAGCGCACCCGTCTTTTGTGTGGTGTCTGGATCTGATTTTCCATAGCCTCTCCTTTACACATTTATTCCTGTGTAATACCGGTTACTTCATAACCAGCTTCTTTGATCACTTCGCGGATTTTATCCTCATTCAGTTTCTCCGGTGCATGGATCACTGTTGTTCCTTTTTCGTGGGAAGAAACTACATCTTCTACACCGAACGCTTCTTTCACTGCTTTGTTTACGTGTGCTTCGCAGTGTCCACACATCATTCCTGTTACATTTACTGTGATTGTTGTCATACCTTTATTCTCCTTGTTTTCTTTTTTATTTTCTTGATCTTTATGATCATGAATTTCATTATTGTTTATATTATTGTCAGCCATATCAGAAGCTGCATTGCGTGTTGTATGATTTCCTGTACTGTCTGCAATATGAGAAGCTCGTAATTCATTCTGCTTAATCTTCTTATCTTTCGATGAGTCATGTACTTTAAACAGATTTAATCTGAGAGCATTTGTAACTACACAGAAACTGGAAAGACTCATTGCCGCCGCACCAAACATAGGATTAAGTGTCCATCCGAAAATCGGAATCCACACACCTGCCGCAAGTGGAATACCTATCACATTGTAGAAAAATGCCCAGAAAAGATTTTCATGGATATTCTTAAGTGTTGCACGACTTAAACGAATCGCTGCCGGAACATCACTGAGCCGGCTCTTCATCAGTACCACATCTGCTGCGTCAATTGCAACATCTGTACCTGCTCCGATCGCAATTCCGATATCTGCTCTGGTAAGTGCCGGGGCGTCATTGATACCATCTCCTACCATAGCAACACGTCCCTGTTCTTTCAGAGAACGGATTACACTCTCTTTGCCATCCGGAAGTACACCTGCAATTACTTCATCAACACCTGCCTGTGCTCCGATTGCCTTTGCAGTACGCTCATTGTCACCCGTAAGCATGACAACACGGATTCCCATATTCTGTAACTCTTTTACTGCCTGAGGACTATCCTCTTTCATAACATCAGCTACTGCGATCATACCGATCAGCTTATTGTTTTTTGTGAAAAGCAGTGGGGTTTTTCCTTCTCCTGCCAGCTTTTCAGCCTGTAATATCAGTTCCGGTGCAATGGATATCTGATTGCTGATATATTTCATGCTGCCGCCCGTCAGAACTTCATTATCTAATACCGCACGAAGTCCATTTCCCGGAAGTGCCTGAAAATCAGAAACTTCTCTGGCTGTGATCTGTCTTTCCTCTGCCTTTGCAAGAATCGCTTTGGCAAGAGGATGCTCACTCTTCTTCTCCAGTGCATACGCATAGGTAAGAAGTTCTTCTTCCGAAATTCCGTCTGCCGGAACCAGATCTGTCACCTGAGGTTCACCTTTTGTGATCGTTCCTGTCTTATCTAATGCAACAATCTGTATCTTTCCTGCTTCTTCCAGAGAAACTGCTGTTTTAAACAGAATTCCGTTCTTTGCACCCATTCCGTTTCCAACCATGATAGCAACCGGTGTGGCAAGTCCAAGTGCACATGGACAACTGATAACAAGAACAGAAATGCCTCTTGCCAGAGCGAAACCAAATGGTCTGCCCACAAGTAGCCAGATAATCGTTGTGATAATGGCAATACTGATAACTGCCGGAACAAAAACTCCTGAAACGCGGTCAGCAATCTTTGCGATTGGTGCTTTGGTGGCTGCCGCATCACTGACCATCTTAATAATCTGTGAAAGTGTAGTGTCTTCTCCTACACGGGTTGCCTCACATCTGATAAATCCTGACTGATTTACCGTTGCGGCAGAAACCGCATCTCCCGGATTCTTATCTACCGGAATGCTCTCGCCGGTAAGTGCCGACTCGTTTACTGCACTGTTTCCTTCCAGGATCACACCATCCACCGGAATATTCTCTCCCGGGCGGACTACAAAGATATCACCTTTGCGCACCTGCTCAATCGGTACTGTAGATTCCTGGCCGTCACGCACAACTACTGCTGTCTTAGACGCCAGTTTCATAAGACCCTTGAGTGCATCTGTTGTCTTGCCTTTCGAACGGGCCTCCAACATTTTTCCAACTGTGATCAGAGTAAGAATCATGGCAGCAGACTCAAAATAAAACTCCATCATATAGTTCATAACTGCCGCAGAATCTCCGTCTACCTGTGCCCTTGTCATGGCAAAGAGTGCATAAACACTCCACACAAAAGAAGCCATTGAACCGAGTGCTACCAGTGTATCCATATTTGGAGCGCGATGCCAAAGGCTCTTAAATCCACTGATAAAGAATTTCTGGTTGATAACCATTACGATTCCTGCAAGTAAGAGCTGTACCAGTCCCATTACGACATGATTATCATTAAACCATGCCGGAAGCGGCCAGCCCCACATCATATGTCCCATTGAAAAATACATCAGCACAAGCAGGAAACCTGCTGATGCGATCAATCTTCTCTTTAATATTGGGGTTTCATGATCTTCCAGTGCTTCTTCCGCTGCTGATGCAGACATCTGTGCTCCGGAAGCTCCTTTTAGTGAAGCGCCGTATCCTGCATCCTGTACTGCCTTGATGATCTCGCCTGAGCTGGCAGTTCCTTCCACTCCCATGGAGTTTGTCAGCAGGCTGACAGAACAGGATGTCACACCCGGAACCTTGGATACAGCCTTCTCAACTCTGCTGCTGCAGGCTGCACAACTCATCCCGGTTACGTTGTATTGTTCCATTTTCATTCCTCCTCGTATTTCTATTTCGTAACTGTTCAGTATTTTCACTGTTAGTAAACTGCTGAATAGTCACTCTATTTCATAAGCCTCTGCAAAGTAGCAACCAACTCATCAATTGTCTCATCCTTACCTTCCCGGATATCTCTGGCAACGCAGGTACGGATATGATTCGCAAGCAGTTCTTTGTTAAATGCATTTACTGCCGCATTTACCGCAGCAGACTGAATCAGAATATCATTGCAATATGCATCATTCTCCAGCATACCGATAATTCCACGAATCTGTCCTTCTACGCGTTTGAGACGATTGATCAGCTTTCTGCGTTCCTCTTCGGAACGGTCTGTGTGCTTCTCACAGCAGGGACAGGCCTTCTTTTGTGTATCTGTCATATAGTATACCTCCTATCGATAAACCAAATAATATTTCAAAGTAAATAGATATTTCGCAACTCATTCATATCGGATTAGCTAATATATTTTTCCATTCTATTCTCTGTCCTTTTCAAATACCCTATCAGGGTATCACTACAATGATTACTATATACCCCAACGGGGTATTTGTCAATACTATATTTTTATAAATCCCATACATCTCGAAACATATTGCTGAAAATGGCGCAAACCGCAATATTCCGCAGATAAAACTCTGATTCTTTTATAACTATAAAAAGAGCCTTCACAGAAACGCTGTCCAGCCTATGTTGACAACAGTATTTTCTGCAAAAGCTCTTATTACTATCCTCTATGTACTTTTTTTCTTACAAAATAGAAGCAAATCACCTGCATAATGATCGTCAATATCCAGGATACCGGATAGGAAATAAACAGAATTGCCAGTGATCTGTGATGTGGAAAGATTCCAAAAATCCACACAATTCTGGTTCCAACAGTTCCGATTACAGACAAGATCATTGGAACAGCGGAATGTCCCATTCCACGTAAAGCTCCCGGAAACAGATCCATGATTCCGCAAAGGAAATACGGTACTGTGGTATAAGAAAGAATTTCCATTCCACATCGGATTACATCTGTGTCCTTGGTGTAAATCTTAAGAAGTTCCGGTCCGAAGAAACAGGCACTGCATCCAAGTGTAAGTGCCGTAACCATGGAAATAATGATGCAGTCAATCAGAACTTTATCCATACGCTTAAACTTACGCACACCATAATTCTGACTGGTAAAACTCATACATGCCTGTGTAACAGAGTTCACAGCTACATACAGAAATCCAAAAATATTATTGGCTGCTGTATATCCCGCCATGGCAATCGATCCAAAAGAATTTACAGAAGACTGCAACAATGCATTGGAAAAATTAATGACTGTGCTCTGGATTCCCGCTGGAATTCCCACATGGAAAATCTGTTTCAGATAATCCTTATTAATCCTGAGTTTCGAAAAATACAGCTGGTAACTGGTCTGCGAATTACATAAACATCTGATTACCAGAATACAGGAAATCATCTGGGAAATTACTGTAGCAATGGCAACTCCTGCCACATCCAGATGAAATATAATCACAAGTATCATGTTTAATATGGCATTCACAACTCCTGAAACAACTAAGAAAATCAATGGCCTTTTCGTATCGCCTACCGCTCTTAAAATTGCTGCTCCATAATTATATAACATAAAAAACGGCATACCAAGAAAATAAATTTTCATGTACAGAGCTGACTGTCCGATTACATCCGCAGGTGTCCCCATTAATTCCAACGCACCCCGGGAAAAAATCAGTCCAACAAATGCCATAACCACACCACTGATCAACGCCAGAGTTACCGAAGTATGAACCGTATCCGACATCTCTTTGCTTTTACCGGCTGCAAAAAAACGGGCAGCAAGTACATTCGCACCAAGCGAGATTCCGATAAACAGGTTAGTAAACACATTAATCAGTGCAGTGGTAGAACCTACCGCTGCAAGTGCCTGACTTCCACTGAATCGTCCAACCACCACGATATCTACAGCATTGAACATCAGCTGTAAAATTCCCGACAGCATTAAAGGCAATGAAAACGAAATCAGCTTGTCCATGATGGTTCCGTTGCACATATCTATTTCGTATTTATTTTGTTTCACTTTATCTTCCACCCTCTATAGTCCTGTTTTTCTGCCGGAATCAGTCTACAAGTGTTCCGAAATAGTAGAATCCCTTGCAGGTGTCCAGTTTTACTTTCACATATTTACCGATCAGATCCTGACATCCCGGGAAATGAACGAGAAGATTGTATTCTGTTCTTCCTGTAAAGATCCCTTTTTCTTTGCTCTCTTCTTCTACAAGAATCTCCTGCACGGTTCCCTCGAAACGAGAAGAAGCCTTACGGCCTTTCTCCTGCACCAGTGCAAGGAGACGGTCAAAACGATCTTTTACTACATCTTCAGGTACCTGGTTCTCCATTTTTGCTGCAGGTGTTCCGCTTCTCTTAGAGTAGATGAATGTGAATGCAGAATCGAAATCGCATTTCTCAACCACATCCAACGTATCCTGGAAATCTTCCTCTGTTTCTCCCGGGAATCCTACGATGATATCTGTAGTCAGGGAAATGTCCGGCACTGCTTTGCGGATTTTGTTTACAAGTTCCAGATATTTCTCTTTGTCATAACGGCGGTTCATAATCTTTAAGATACGGCTGCTTCCAGACTGCATCGGCAGGTGAAGGTGGTGGCACACTTTCTTGCTCTCAGCCATTGTCTGGATCAATTCATCAGAAAGATCCTTCGGATGAGAAGTCATGAAACGGATTCTCTTTAATCCCTCAATCGCCTCTACCTGCTTCAGAAGCTGCGCAAAAGTAACCGGATGCTCCAGCGTCTTACCATAAGAGTTAACATTCTGTCCCAGAAGCATTACTTCTGTCACACCATCTGCAACCAGTGCTTTGATTTCTTCCACGATTGCCTCCGGCTCGCGGCTCTTCTCTCTTCCTCTTACATACGGCACGATGCAATAGCTGCAGAAATTATTGCAGCCAAACATAATATTTACACCTGTTTTAAAGGAATATTTACGATCAGCAGGCATTCCCTCTACGATCTCATCAGACTCTTTCCAGACATCAATGATCTGTCCTTCTGTGTTTAAGCTTCTGTAAAAAAGTTCCGGAAATTTATGGAAATTGTGAGTACCGAAAACCAGATCTACAAAAGAATAATCCTTGTGAATCTTCTCGATAACTTCCGGTTCCTGCATCATGCATCCAAATAATACGATCTTCATCTCCGGTTTCTTTTTCTTAATGCTCTTTAAATGTCCAAGATGTCCATAAATCTTCAGGTTCGCATTCTCACGGACTGTGCAGGTATTATAGATAACAACATCTGCTTCTTCTTCCTTAAATACTTCTTTATAGCCCATTCGTTTTACGATTCCGGCTACTGTCTCTGTCTGCAGGGAATTCATCTGACATCCAGCATTCTGAATAAAGAAAGCTGGCTCTTTCTCATATTTTTCTTTAACGATCTCTGTGCATTTATTGATATATTCTAATTGTACTTTACTTTCCTGTGTATTATTGTTCACTCTTGATTCCTCATCTTTCTATAAAAAGTAATCTTCAGGGCGTCCTTTTTATCATACAAAATTTGTCCTCTTATGTCAAACGCTATTTTACAAACGCACCACTGTTTAACGAATAAATATATTCCAACGGAATCATTCTTAATTCCTCTATTTCTCCCTTACGGTAATCTGGGATTTCAATCGCCATAGAAGGCTGCCGGATCACTTCCGCATAAAATTGTTCCGGTGATCCCATATCTGGTTTTGTCCCTGTTTTTCTCGTCATTGCACCTCCGGCGATTCCTTTTTCCAGACGGTATCCTGAACATTTCTGCAAATGCCTTGCAAGCCGATAATTTCTTTGATTATAGGCAAATCCTTTCTCCTGTCTGCAGTAAATGATCTTTCCTCTTGAATAACTGAAGGTAAGAAGTCCTTCACTTGAATATTCCTGAAAAATATTGATCAGCGCCCTGGTCTCATTTTCACTGGCAGGTTCCTGATTGATTTTTTTGCGCTGATAATAATTTGTAGGGAAATTTCTCCGCAGATCAATCCCCCTGGCATTGCTTTCATAATCATCCACCGGTTTATCCTGCATTTTCAACATTTGTCTGTAGATCGGATTTCGGATCGCACCATATCCTTTCTCTGAGATTTCATAACTGTCAGGATTCAGGATCGGAATAGCACAGATCCTTACTTTATCCAGAAGTCTTTGAACTTCATAACTCTCACCCATAATCCAGTTGCTTTCATAGGCCACGCAATACTCTTTTATATTCGATAACAAGTATTCCGGAAGATTGCCATCTCCACTTTCTATTCCACTCAGGCAGAAAATACATCTGTCACCTTTTCCTATTTCCAGCATGGGAATCATCCTGTCATCGTGACTTCTTCCGATTACCCTGAATTGTGCAAACTCTCCATATCTCTGTCCGATTTCCCATATTGTATAATAAAGTTTCTCATATGTACCCGACTGTTCTGCTGCCATACCGGCCATCCTCCTTTCATTCGCAAAGATTGCGCTCTATACTATATATATGAAAAGAGACAGATCCTAAGACCTATCTCTTAAAAATTTTTCCTGTCGGATATTTATATATTTCGTATTTCCTATTCAGACTATCTGAATCCATGAAATGCCTTACCAATTCTCTGGATATTACATTTCTTTCTTACGTCTTCTTACAAGCACATATCCACCAGCAAGAACAGATGCAGCTGCCAGAGCAAACATAGTTCCGATCGGTGATTCATCACCTGTGGATACTGCGGATTTGGATGTACCGTTTGTGCCATTAGCATATGTGGTAGGTGTTACATCTGTAGTTCCTCCGTCTGTTGTTCCATCACCGGAAGTTGTTCCATTACCATTTGTGCCGTCTGCACCCGGTGTCACACTTGCCTGAGCCAGAGGAGCTGCCTTAAACTGATAGGACAGAATCTCTGAAGCATCTGTGTCTTCCCAGTTAGTTCCGCTATACACCTGTTTATTATATTTAATATAGATTGTGTACGCTTTCTCTGCATCTGTATAGATACCATTCTTAGCGCCAATCTTCCATGATGTATTCCATGTTGACGGATTCTGAGACATGCTCCATCCTGCCGGAACCCATCTTACATCTCCCTCTCCAGGATTGTTGTTCTGAGTACCTGCTCCAATTACCTTGAAATCATAAAATGTATTTGGATAGAATACAAGAGCATTCTCAAATCCCTGTACAACGCTCTCATTTACATTCGGTACAACTGCGGTATGAGGCGGAGTTGGAGTAGGAGTTGCAGGTGCTGACGGACGTTCTGCTTCAATTGGTTTGAACACTGCCGCTGCATGCTGCTTTTTATCTTCACTTACAACACATACATAAATATCTACTTCATGCTCCGGAAGTTTGGTAACTTTTTTTGTTACATTCGTATCAGCATCGATATCACTGCCTTTTTTGGATGTATCGATTGTAGGTGCTTTTTCACCACGTTTTACTGTTTCGATATAGTAAGTACCTTTTACATTGGACTGGAAAGTAACCTCTACGCTGTTATGTCCGGTCCATTTCATGTCAATTCCTTTTACAACCATATCCACACCCGGTGTCGGAGTCGGTTCTGCCGCGCTTACAAGTGTACCATCATCAGCAAGTTTGTAAGCAGAATCACCCTCATATGTAATCTGAGAGATAACATCTGACAGTGTTACATCTGTAACGCCGTCTGCAAGTTTTACCACAGTTCTTCCTGCCGCAGCTTCTTGAACAGCTAATCCAATTGTAGAACCTGTAACTGCACCATTTACATTAATAATGCCATTTTTATCAAGTACCACATTACTTGCAGTTTCCGGTGTAGAATTAATGACTGTATTTCCTGTAACGCTTACTGTTCCGCGTATACTTACTGCACCCTCACTGTAAATTGCTCCGCCTGTTGTAGCAGAGTTTCCTGTAATCGTACCACCTAAAAGATAGACGTTACCATCGGCTGTATTACTGATCGCACCGGCATTTCCAGTTGTTTTATTTCCTGTCAGAACTGCATCATCAGTTAATCCATAGTTACCGCTTACAACCTCTACAATAGAACCAGTAACACCATCACCAGATCCATCAACCGTCAGACTGCCGGATCCGATAGCAGTTCCATTGGAATCTGTTACAGAACCACCTGCCATCTGCAAATTACCACCATTTACAGTAAACATGCTGCCTGTGAATCCTGCTGCACGTTTGATTGTAGTATCTTCCGCTGCAACCAGCATAATATTCTTAGTAGCCGGAACATCTACAGTAGCATTCAGTTCAATCTCACCTTTTACTTTAACATAAGTAGGTGTGCCTGTCAGATCTGTTGTATCCGGTACTGCTGCAAACGCATCTGCAAGAGTTGTATAAGACTGATCACCAACTACGATTGCTGCCGCAGCATCAGCTTCTGCAGCCTGAGCATCTGTTTCATCCTGTGCAGGGGTTTCTTCTTCCTCTGCCGGTGTTTCCTCAGCTGGTGTCTCTGTCGGATCTGCTGCCGGATCTTCCGCCGGTGTTTCATCGGCTGGTGCCTCATCGTCTGGTGTCTCTGCTGGATCTTCTGCCGGTGCTTCTGTATCTGCTGCATCAAGTTCTCCGGAAACTTCCTCACTTGCTGCTTCCACTGCTGTATCTGCTGCTGCAAATGCGGCTGTCGGTGCCATTCCCACGGACAATGCACTTGCCATTAATAAAGCAAAAAGTTGTTTTTTTCTCATTTTATGTCCTCCCGTGAATGAGTTTATAATCAAATCTGTTACTGCCTGCTATCCTTCTTTCCTCCCGGGAAGCAGGTGGTAACCCCAAATCTGAGATGAAGTATATCACATCTTTCAGAAAAAATCAATGTTGCTGTTGGCTATGGACGGACCTGTCCATTTCCATAAATAATATATTTCGTTGTGGTCAGAGCCTGCAGTCCCATCGGTCCTCTCGCATGAAGCTTCTGCGTACTGATACCAATCTCTGCTCCAAAGCCAAACTCAAAGCCATCCGTAAATCGTGTAGAAGCATTCACATAAACCGCTGCCGCATCCACTTCGTCCAGGAACTTCTGTGCATGCTCATAATTATTTGTGATAATAGCCTCTGAATGCTTGGTATTATACTTATTAATATGAGCAATTGCCTCTTCCACAGAAGAAACCACTTTGATTGAAAGAATATAATCCAGATATTCCTTTCCCCAATCCTCTTCTGTAGCATGTACCGCTCCCGGAATCAGATCATATGCCGCTTCATCTGCACGGATTTCCACATGTTTCTCCTGAAGGCGTTTCGCAAGGACAGGAAGAAATGCATCTTTGATATCTTTATGTACAAGAACGGACTCGCAGGCATTGCATACACCAACTCTCTGAGTTTTTGCATTAATAATAATGTTTGCCGCCATCTGCAGATCTGCTGTCTCATCTACATACGTATGACAGTTACCTGTACCTGTCTCAATAACAGGAATGGTACTCTGTTCTACTACCGCTTTGATCAGGCCTCGTCCTCCACGTGGGATAAGCACATCCACATATTGATTCATCTTCATAAATTCAGCCGCTGTCTCTCTTGAAGTGTCAGAAATAAGCTGAATTGCATTCTCTGTCACTCCCTGCTCTTTCAGAGTTTCTCTGATGCAGTTTACGATTGCTTCATTTGAATGGATTGCATCGCTTCCGCCTTTTAAAATCACTACATTACCTGTCTTAAAGCATAACGCAAATGCATCCGCTGTCACATTTGGTCTTGCCTCGTAGATAATTCCAATTACGCCAAGCGGTACTCTTTTCTGTCCGATAAGTAACCCATTCGGACGTTTCTTCATTCCCAGCACTTCTCCGATCGGATCTTCCAGAGCAGAAACCTGTCGCAGCCCCTCTGCCATTCCTTCAATTCTGCTCTCTGTAAGGAGAAGTCTGTCAATAAGTCCCTCTGGCATATGATTACGTTTTCCTTCTTCTACATCCAGTGCATTGGCACTGATCAATGTCTGCGCATCTTTTACCAGTCTGTCTGCCACTGCAAGAAGCACTTCATTCTTCTTGTTTGTGGAAAGATTTCTCATTTCTGTTTCGGCTGCCTTTGCATTCATGCCAAGGCGATTCAGCATCTCATTCATGTCCCGGTCTCCTTTCAGTCAGTAAGATAGCATGTCTCCTCTTCTGTTACCACGATCTGCGGGCAGATATCTGTAGGTTCTGTCGGAACCTCCGGCAACATCTGAAAAGAAAATGCGACAGCAACCCGCTCAAGCTGCGGATGCTTCTCAAGATAGCGGTCATAAAATCCTCCGCCATATCCAACCCTGTGATTCTCTCTGTCAAAAGCCACGCCTGGCATGATCATAAGAGCCTCTGGCCATTCAACAATCTCCCCCGATGCCGGTTCGGGAATCCCAAAGTATCCAGGTTCAAGCTGTGAAAAATCGGTCAGTTTATAAAATACCATATCCTTTTCCACAACCTTTGGAACTGCAACTTCCTTTCCGGCCTTCCATGCCTCTTTTATAAGATACTCCGTTACAACTTCATGATTGTAATCTGCATATACCAGAATCTGACTGGCGTTTTTGAATGCAGGAAGCGCTGTCACTCTTTCGGTGATTATAAGACTCATAGTTCTTATCTGCTCATCACTGCGCAGCTTTCTTTCTGCAAAAATTTTCTTTCTAATGTCTTTTTTTGATTCCATATCTCTCACCCAGATTAACGATACTTCCATCTTCCTGTTTTACATCAATATTATCAAGCTGAGAACGCAGATTCATGCGGACAGATGCCAGATACTCCTTACGGAGCAGATCTCTCTCTTTTTTCTCTTCTTCTGTAAGTCCTACGCTCTTCGCTTTATGTGCAAGTGCATTAATACGGTCAATCTTTTCGACTTCCATAGTATTTCTCCATTTCTTAGCTATATATTTAATTTCTTTATTTCACAAGAAAACATCCTGTTTGCAGACCTCTTACAACAGTCTGTCAATAATATCGATCAGGTAAACTTCCTCTTTGGACTGGCTTACAAACAGTGTGCCGTAATTACGTCCTTCTGTAATCTTATGGATGATATGGAAATCTGCTCCATTTGCAATTACCATATCCACGCCTGCTGCTGATGCAATCTGTGCAGCAGTCAGCTTTGTAGCCATTCCTCCGGTTCCTACCTTACTTCCTGAAGTTCCTTTTCCCATGTTGAGCAGTTTATCATCCAGGTTCTCTACCACATCAATAAATTTCGCATTCGGGTTTGTGTTCGGATCATCTGTAAAAAGTCCATCGATATCAGATAACAAAATCAGCAGATCAGCCTGAACAAGAGCTGCAACCACTGCCGACAGTGTATCATTATCACCGAATTTCTCCAGGTTCTGAAGCTCATAGGTAGAAATAGAGTCGTTCTCATTTACAATAGGGATAACTCCCAGACTCAGCAATTCATTAAAGGTATTCTGCGCATTCTTTCTGTTGATATTATTTACCATCGTATTTTTGGTCATCAGAATCTGTGCAGATGGCTGATTATACTCTGAAAAAAGTTTCTGATAGATCATCATCAGTCTGGCCTGTCCTACTGCCGCACAGGCCTGCTTTCCTTTAAGTTCCGTCGGCTTTTCTTTCATTCCAAGTGCGGCAACTCCTGTTGCAATAGCACCTGAAGAAACAAGAATTACATCTTTTCCCTGATTACGCAGATCACTGAGTTCTCTTGCAAGAACTTCCAGCTTGCGGAGGTTCAGTCTGCCTGTCTCCGGATGTGTCAGGGAAGAAGAACCAATTTTGATTACAATACGTTTTTTATTCTTAAGTCTTTCCCGGTAATTCATTCTTTTGTTACTCCATTTATATAACTTTAATTTTTGACGCTCTCTAACGAGTAATTCCAAGTTCATCCAGCGCTTTTGCCTGTTTCGCTTCCATAACAGTCGCTTCTTCAGATGTCATATGATCATATCCAAGAAGGTGAAGCATACTGTGCGCCACCAGGAAACAGAACTCTCTGGTTACACTGTGTCCGTATTCCTCTGCCTGTGCAAACACCTTATCCACTGAAATCATAATGTCTCCCAAAAGGAGTTCATCGGTGTCAAGGTCAAAATAAGATTCATCTTCTTCTACGATTTCATATCCTGCCGGTGTCTCAAAAGGAATCATGGGAAAAGAAAGTACATCTGTCGCCCTCTCAATATCACGAAACTCTGTGTTAACTCTCTTAATCTCCTCATTATCTGTAAGCACCAGGTTCACCTGCGCCTCATAGGGACATTCTTCCATTTCAAGAACCTTATCGGCTACTTTTACTGCCAGAGTCTCATAATCGATTCCCAGTTCCCGGTCTGTCTCATAATCGATCTGCATATTCATCGTTCATTTCCCCCGTTTCTGCGTCTTGCCGGTCTTTCAGGCTTTTGTTTCTTTTCATAATCATCATACGCCTGAACGATCTGCTGTACCAGCGGATGACGGACAACGTCTTTGCTGGTAAGCTGACAAAAACCAATATCATCTATTTTCTTCAGTACTTTCATTGCTACATCAAGTCCTGACGTAGCATCTCTTGGAAGGTCCTTCTGGGAAGCATCTCCTGTAATGATTACTTTAGAACCGAATCCTATACGCGTCAGGAACATTTTCATCTGTGCAGGAGTCGTATTCTGCGCCTCATCAAGGATGATAAATGCATTATCAAGTGTACGTCCTCGCATATAGGCAAGAGGTGCTACTTCAATCAGACCACGTTCCATATTCCTGGCAAAGCTGTCAGCTCCCATGATCTGATACAATGCATCATAAAGCGGTCTCAGGTATGGATCGACCTTGCTCTGAAGATCTCCCGGGAGAAAGCCCAGCTTCTCTCCTGCTTCGATTGCCGGACGTGTCAGAATAATTCTGCTGACCTCCTCGTTTCTGAAAGCAGTTACCGCCATCGCCATTGCCAGATAAGTTTTACCTGTACCGGCAGGACCTACGCCAAAGACAATCATCTTCTTACGAATCTGTTCTACATAATCCTTCTGTCCAAGTGTCTTCGGTTTAATAGGTCTTCCCTGAATCGTATTGCATATAAAATCTTTATCTATCTCAGTAAGAACCTCATTTCTCTGCTCCATTGCCAGAGAAAGAGCATAATTTATGTTCTGTCTTGTGATCGTGTTGCCTCTCTTTGCAAGCACCACAAGCTCTTCTATTAATTTCTTCGCAGAAGATGCGCTCTGTTCATTGCCAAGTATCTTAATAATTCCGTCTCTGGAAATCACCGTTACGTTCAGTGTTCTCTCAATCAGTTTAAGATGCTCGTCAAACTGGCCAAATACATTTGATTCCAGATCAGCAGGCACTTCTGTGTGTAATTCAATAATGTTACCAGCCATCCTGTGATGTCCTTTCATGTACATAATTCTGGATTACCATTCGCCTGGGCTGTTGCCCGCGAAAGAACCAGATGTGTCTATTGTAACACCTCCTTGCAAGTTTTTAAATAAAAACTTCCCTCATTTACCTATTATTTTGTGAAGTTTCTGTGTCGGCATTTATCGTCAATATAGCATAGAACCTGTTTAGTTACTGTTCACACGACACTATCCCGCGAGGTGTTTTGGCATGAAAATGCCAAAATCCCGAGACATACGGCGCGAATTTATGCGATCAGCATAAATTCTGTGCATCGCGAAGCGTGTTACTGAGAACGAAGTGAACAGTAATCCTGTTTACAGGTCAAACTCCCTCACCGGATTTTTGTATCTTTCTCCTTTATCACCTGTTCTTTACCAATCTGTTCTATGACTTGTATGGTTCCCCTCGTAATGCAAGACTGTCCGGTAATTCTGGTTGTTATATTAGTTTTTAAAATCTTCACATTATCTTCCAGAAGTTTTTTCTCGTATTTTTGTAATTGCTGTGCAGCCTCCCCATTGGCCGCTTCCGGCGTATAAGTTTCTTCTTTTGATTCATAATTTACAACTTTTGCCCGTCCGATCCATACAGGCAGCAGAAAATTCTCTGTAATATGCAAAGGTTCTTCCTCCGTAACACATCGCTGACTTTGAACCACCGGTCCGTATAATCCAAGATACCATTGTCCTATGCGAAAGTATAATCCACGTTTTATTTTTCCAGCTGGTTTTTCCACCGGATGCTTCATTGAAAATTCCTGATAATATGAAATCTGTCTGGAAATAAAAATGTCTGCATCTGCATGAACATATTCATTTCTCACGATTTCCTGGTTGTCATTCATAATATGAAGTTCTCCGGATACCAGAAGTTCCCCCTTTTTACATACATCCCCGGGGTTCTTCACAGGTACTCCACAACGAACGATCATATCCGTAATTATCCCTTCTTTATCTGCGATCAAGTCACAAGGACTTGTATCCGCAGAATCTTCTTTTTCAGTAATTCCCTCCTGAAGTTCGAGAATCAGACGGGTTCCTTCTATCCTTGCAGATACCCATGTAGTTTCTGTGAATTTTCTTCGTACTGCTGCCGCAAGCTCAGAACAATTCACTTTCTTTTTCGCCATTCCGTGAACGATACCCTGTTCATCAAGGAAATCCAGTATCTCTCCTGTACCGTTTCGGACATTTCCCTCTATATGAATATTCCAGATTCTCCCCGTCATAAAAAATATCAGAACACATCCAAGAAGCATTCCTGCAAAAAAAGCTTTTCTTTTTTTATTTGCGAAAAAAAAGAAGGGCATTCCCCGTTTTTGTATAATCTGAATATGTACACCTGTTTTACTCCGAACCGGTCTTAAGCGCCAGAAATCTCCTGCCCGCATTTGAGCAGTAACCTGATCATTATTTTTGTACTGTATTTTCTCCATATAAATCTTTCTGCTTCTGCAGAGATTTAAAAAGCGTTCCGGATATTCTCCTCTCACAAGAATGATTATGTAACCATATATTAATTTCAGGATTTTTTCCATTCCCACCACCTGATTTTTATGTCATCTGCTTCTTTGGATAAATACCTGAGATATTCCCGGTCACCTTCATTGCGCTGGAAGTATACCAGAGAATCTCCAGATTTTTTCCACAGATGCTTACCTTTCCCCGAAGAGACCGGACTACAATTTCTGTAGGTGTATATCTGGAAATAGACTTATAATTCTCAATGAGAATTTCCATTGAACCAGTCATAGTAATAATCGTTTCACTATATGCCAGATCAGGAGGAATCTCTAACGCTGATACCATCTGTTCCTTCCACCGTCCCAATTTTCCCATAAAAAAATCCCTCCGGCTTTTAGTATCAGTCTATGCCGGAGAGATTATACAAATTCCAGTTTAACGAAACAGAACCATAGAAAACCACAGAATGGTATTTCCTCCAAGATTATATTCCATAGATTCGCGCTCTACGATCTCATTTACTACCACGCCATGGCTCTCCAGACATGGATGCATCCGCTCTGGATGCCTGCAGGGTTTTCCTTCCTTGTATGCGCATTTTTCACAGATATCGCAGGATTCTGTCGAAAGGATATATGTCTCATATCCTTCCCTGTTCAGGTATTTTCCCACCTCTGTGGTCAGATCTTCGTGCGCATGTCTGGTAGATAACATTTCTTCCATATTCATAATATCCGAAACTTCCGCCACACTGGAAAAGAAAACAGCCTGTGGAAAACTTCTTATTTTCTTTTCACATTCCTCTAAAGTACCCACTGCCGGCGGACAGGCCCAGGTAGAATCATAACGCTCACATTCTTCTCTGCAGATCGTACGCACGCGCTCTTCTACTCCGATATCCTTTGTATCAAGCAAACGATATTCAAAAATGGGATATTGCGAAATAAACTCTTCAAATTTTTCTGTGTTCATGTCTTTTGTCTTCTTTCATTTTATATTCGTATTGTGCAGCACTCATATTATAAGATGTCAGGATCAAAAGATCAGAAAGTCGTTCGTGCTTGCACGATAAGACTTTTGAACTTAACATCATTATAATATCCTATCAGATATTCACCATCCGCAGAAATCCCGCATTTATTTGTGATATGGCTCATGGTTCATGATGCGGTAACTTCTGTATATCTGTTCCAGAAGAATCATCTGCATCAACTGATGAGGAAATGTCATCTTTGAAAAACTCAGCTTATAATCCGCACGTTTTAACACCCTGTCGCTTAATCCCAGTGATCCGCCGATTACAAAAGCAATGGAGCTGATACCAGAAACCCCCAGTTTTTCAATCTTTTCAGAAAGCTCTACCGAATCCAGCATTTTTCCATCAATCGCCAGCGCGATCACATAATCCTGTTCCCGGATATGCTTCATCAGACGCTCTCCCTCTGTATCTTTGATCTGTATATTTAATGCTTCCGATGCCTTATCAGGTGTTTTCTCATCGGCTACCTGACAAAAAGTCAGTTTACAGTATCTGCTGAGTCGTTTCGCATATTCTGCAATTCCATCAGATAAATATTTCTCTTTAATCTTTCCAACTGTAATAATACGGATTTCCATTATTTAATCTTCCTTACTTCTAATGTGTCAACAAAGTTACTGTCCACTTCGTAAACAGTAACCCGACAAATTCTAATTCAAAGCAAAAGCCACTAATATTGCAGATAATACTCCATCGTAGTCACTTTACTGACCTTACCATTGGCAGCTACAAGAATCACATTTAATTTATGATATCCAACAGGCATGGATATTGGCTGTTCATAAAGTGTACTGTTAATATCCGGCTGAGAATCAAACGCGTAATATGCCTTACATCCATCCGGCACAGTCACTTTTATTTTGGTTTTCTTATCATAATCGCCGGACTTTGGTGTTACCTCTGGTGCATCTGGTGTCTTCAGAACAATCACATATTTTCTGTAGATCATATCACTCTCAATGCCTTTATCATTCACACCAATCGCTTTAACTTCTGTCGTTCCCTCTCTCAAAGTAATCGGCTCTGTATACAACGCACTGTCTTTTGTAGGTACACTTCCATCCAGAGTATAATAAATCCGGGCATGATCTGCCCTCAATTCCAGAGTCTGTACCGATGCATAAGTACCCGACGCAGGATTTAACACAGGAGTTTCGCAGATATAATCACTGCATTTATCCTGAACTTCCTTACTTGCATGTTTCAGTACATTTCTTACTTCCTCAGTATTTCCGTTCTGTACAAGAAACTCCACATATTCCCTGTATAATGACACTCCGGCAGTTTTATTACGTATAAAAGGTTTCAAAACAAGAATTGCTGATTTCCTGTCTCCCAGCTTCTCCATACTCTTCGCCAACAAGAGATTTGCAGCCTCACTTTCCGGTTTCAAATCAAGGGCATCTTCCGCAATCTTTAATGCCCTTTCATAATTCTGCTGTTCATACTGCCTCTTTGCGCCGGAATACAAAGCCGAAAAAGAATGTAACTGCCGATAACACAGTGCCCCCAGCAATATTGCCGCAAATGCCACAAGACATATCAGCTGTTTTTTACTGATATGTCTGATATATCGCTTTTTTCTCTTCCATTTTTTTAATTTATTAAAATATTTAAACTTGGATTTCTTCTGTGGCGGACGATTCTGCTGCTCTTTCTTCATAAGTGTTTCTACAGAATCAAACTCTTTTACCCAAGGTATCTCTGCGAGACAATACGGGCAATACAAAGACCCCTTCTCCACTTCTTTGTGACATTTCGGACATTTCATAGGCAGTCCTCACTTACTGGTTCTCAAGATAATTCTGAAATTCTTCCATAGACATAAGAACTTTTCTCGGTTTAGTCCCCTCTTCCGGACCAACTACACCTGCATCGCAAAGCTGATCCATAATTCTGGCAGCACGATTAAAGCCAATTTTAAACATTCTCTGAAGCATGCCAATGGAAGCTTTCTCTTTTTCAATGATAAACTTACCAGCTTCCTCGAAATGTACATCCCTGTCATCACCAGACATTCCTGCTGCTGTTACAGGAGAGTTCACCTGCTGCTCAATCTGCTGGTTATATTGTACTCCCGGATTCTTATCTGCAAGAAACTCAACCACCGCACTGACTTCATCATCAGAAACAAACGCTCCCTGAAGTCTCGCCGGTTTCTGATATCCCTGCGGATAAAAGAGCATATCACCTTTTCCAAGAAGTTTCTCTGCTCCATTCATATCCAGGATTGTTCTGGAATCGACACCAGAGGATACAGAAAAAGCAATTCGAGAAGGCATGTTCGCCTTGATCAGACCGGTAATAACGTTTACAGATGGTCTCTGTGTCGCAATGATCAGATGAATACCGGCAGCACGTGCAAGCTGAGCCAGACGGCAGATCGCATCTTCCACCTCACCCGGTGCAACCATCATAAGGTCTGCAAGCTCGTCCACAATGATTACGATCTGAGGCATCTTTACCGGTTCTTCTTCCGCTCCTGCCTCCTTGATCTGTTCTGCTTTTCTGTTATATTCATCCAGATTACGCACACCATACTCTGCGAAAGTATTGTAACGATTTGTCATCTCCTGTACCGCCCAGTTTAAAGCTCCTGCCGCTTTTTTCGGATCTGTTACGACCGGAATAAACAGGTGCGGAATTCCATTATAAACACTAAGTTCTACTACTTTAGGGTCAATCATAATAAGCTTTACTTCTTCAGGTTTCGCTTTATATAAAATACTGATGATCAAAGTATTGATACATACGGATTTACCGGAACCTGTTGCACCGGCGATCAGAAGATGCGGCATCTTCGCAATATCCGTTACAACTGTCTTTCCTGCAATATCCTTACCTACAGCAAAAGATAGCTTGGATTTCGCTTTCTGGAACTCTTCTGACTGAAGCAGATCCCTGAGCATAACCGTACTGTTCTCTTTATTCGGAACCTCAATTCCTACTGCTGCCTTTCCCGGAATCGGTGCCTCAATACGGATATCAGGAGTTGCAAGGTTAAGCTTGATGTCATCTGCAAGACCAACGATCTTGCTGACCTTCACTCCCATCTCCGGCTGGAGCTCATAACGGGTAACCGTAGGGCCGCAGCTTACATTCATCACTGTCACATTTACTCCGAAGTTATGTAATACTTCCTGAAGCTTCTGTGCTGTTTTACGCAGATATGCATCAGAATCTCCCTGTGATTTATTGCTTCCTTTTTTAAGAAGATTTAATGTAGGAAATTTGTATTCTTTTTTTACGGCTTCTTCCTGCTGGGTAATCTCATGCTGAATATTTACAATTCCGCTCTGGATCTCTTTCTGAGAAGATTTAGGGTTCCTCGAAGGCTGCCGCGGTGCCTTCTCCTCCTGAAAAGGGGGCACATCCTCCGGCACTTTCGCTTGTTCAGAAGACCTGGAAACAGTGTCTGCGTAAGCCTCTTCTTTCTCAGCAAAGAAATCTTCTTCCTGAGGAATATTCTCATTTTCGTATATATCTGATGTAGTATCAGCTCTGTGAATCTCAAAATTCATCGGGGAACTCATATATTTTGTCGCAGTTTCATCCTGCTCCTGATTTATATTCTCATGAGCTGTATCAGTACCTGCATCTTCTGCTGACATTTCCGATGCTCTTGATACCGTCTTTTCTTCTTCACTGATTCTTTTTTTCTTTTTCTTCGGTTTCTCCTCCGGATATCCTGTCAGTTTGGTACCTTCAAGAAATCCACCTTTTTTCATTTTTTTCGCTTCAGCCGGATCAAGAAGGAAATCATCATCTGAAATCTCATCATCTCCGATCTCCTCTTCCAGTCTGCGGATTCGTTCTTCACGTCTTTCTTCACGCATAAGCTGGCGTTCACGGGCACGCTCCTCCCTGCGCATCGCACGCTCAGGCTGTCCCTGAACATATCGTGTATGTCCCTCTTTTACAAAATCACATATCTTTATAACGATCATAGTTATAAAATCCAACAGCGAACGCTGTGTAATAATGATCATGCAGACAACAAACGCCAGAATAATGATAACATAACCACCAATCGTACCAAATGCAGATGTGATTGAAATACAGATTGCTCCACCAATCAGTCCGCCTCCAGTTTTATAATCCGCGCTTAATGAAAAGTAATCCAGCAAAGTCGTGCTTTTCATATAGCCATCCGTAAGAAGCTGTGCAGCTCCGCACATAAATAAAAACATTACAAATGCTGCCGCAAGTTTCTTATATGCCAGACGATTCGTCCTGTTGATCAGAATAAAAGCCGCTTCTAAAAAGAACACGATTGGAAATAAATATGCCATCAGGCCCATCAGTCCAAAACAGAAGTTACTGATCGCATCTCCTACAAAACCTCCCACGCCAAAATTGCTTGCCATCAGAATCACGCAGGCTGCCAGGATCACAAATATTATAATCTCTGTCTGAAATTTACCTACTTCCTGCTCCATAGCCGTCGGCTTTTTCGCATTCCTTGTATTTTTCGTACCTTTCCCCGAACGTCCGGTATTCTTACTCTTTGATGCTGCCATTATAAGGCTTCCCTCCTTAATTCTCTTTTATATCTCTCACGAATAATTCCTTCGTTTGCCGTACATACCTGAAACCTCTGATACTCCCGGCCTCATATCCTAGAAATCACCTTATTAGTATACTGGCCCTTATAGAACAAAATTCAATGCCAGTGTAATAATACCGACCGCAAATGAATAATATGCAAAATAACGCAGTTTCATATTCTGAACCATCGCAACCGTACTTCGTATCACAAGACAGCCCACAAATCCTGCAATAACCATTGCAAATACATACGCAAAACCAAGTCCAACTGTCATCTCAGAAGCACCGAAATTTCCTATCTCAGTAAAAAAAGCGCCTACGATTGCAGGAAGGCTCATAAATACTGAAAAACGCACCGCAAATTTACGATTATATCCACATAAAAGTGCAGCGCATAATGTAAGTCCCATTCTTGAAATGCCCGGAAAAACCGCAAGTCCCTGACAGATACCAATCCACATGGCGCTGTCATAAGAAGCCTCTTTCGGACCTTTTTTTCCACCGGACTTATTCAAATCAGTTACCAGAAGCAGTACTCCCGTAAGTAAAAATCCAATTCCCGGAACGATTGGCGAATCAGCCGCCAAAAGCGCCAGTCTCCTTCCTGTGAATCCCAGAAGTGCTGTCGGAATCATTGAAATAACAAGAAGTGCCCCTAATTTCCGATATGTTCCCGTCACGATTCTTGCATAATTCAGATTCTTACCGGTTTTTTTGTTATAGATATAAATATTCAGATTCCCGATAAGATCCATAAACATTCCCAAAAGTTCCAGAGCTATCTTCTTTAAATCTTTCCGAAACAAAAATATAATTGCAGCAGCAGTCCCCAGATGGAGTATCGCTTCCAGCAGCAAGCCTGTTCCATGATTTATTCCCATAAGCTGTTCCAGTGCGCACAGATGCCCCATACTGCTGACAGGAAGAAATTCCACCACTGCCTGAATAACAGCCAGCAAAATTAAATATACAACTATCATAAACTGATCCTTTTTTCCATTTCCCGATGTTCCTTAGTACATCATTTCGCAGATACACTGTTCCTTACACCAAATACGAAGATACACTAATTATTCATCGATTAGTTTGTTCATTGCTGCTTATCCCGTTCTCAGCAAATGATTTATACTGTATGTCTTTTGCTACTACATGCATAAATAAACAGTAACTCTTTCCCGACAATTATAATTATTATAGCACATTTAAAGATAGTTTACAACCAAAAAGCCCCCTGACTGAAAAACCAGCCAGAGAGCCCTGCGTTTGGACATTCAAGAGAATTTCTTAATAAATTCTCAATTATTTATTTTTAAGATATTCGTCGATACCTCTGGCACCAGCTTTACCTGCGCCCATAGCAAGGATAACTGTAGCTGCACCTGTAACAGCATCACCACCGGCATATACGCCGTCTTTGGATGTCTTACCTGTTTCTTCTTCGGCAACGATACATCTTCTCTTGTTGATCTCAAGACCTTTTGTTGTGGAAGAGATCAGTGGGTTTGGTGAAGTACCAAGGGACATGATAACTGTATCTACATCCATGTCATATTCAGATCCTGGAATCTCAACCGGGCGTCTTCTTCCTGAAGCATCCGGCTCACCAAGTTCCATCTTAACAACCTTCATACCTTTTACATGACCATTTTCATCAACAAGGATTTCCTTCGGGTTAGTAAGAAGATCAAAGATGATCCCTTCTTCTTTAGCGTGATGAACTTCTTCTGCTCGTGCAGGAAGCTCTGCTTCACTTCTTCTGTATACGATATGTACTTCAGCGCCAAGTCTTAAAGCTGTTCTTGCAGCATCCATAGCAACGTTACCGCCACCTACAACTGCAACTTTCTTGCCGGCTGCGATCGGTGTATCATAAGACTCATCGAAAGCTTTCATCAGGTTGCTTCTTGTAAGGTACTCGTTAGCAGAGAATACACCACTTGCATTCTCTCCCGGGATGCCCATAAACATTGGAAGACCTGCACCTGATCCGATAAATACAGCTTCAAATCCTTCATCCTCGATCAGCTGATCGATTGTTGTGGATTTACCGATTACTACGTTAGTCTCAAATTTAACACCTAATTCTTTAACTTTCTCAATCTCTTTCTTAACAACTTTCTGTTTCGGAAGACGGAATTCCGGAATACCGTAAACAAGAACGCCGCCAAGTTCATGAAGAGCTTCGAATACAGTTACATCATATCCTGCTTTCGCAAGGTCACCTGCACAGGTAAGTCCGGAAGGACCAGAGCCGATAACTGCAACTTTATGTCCGTTCTTAACTTCTGCTCCTGCCGGTTTGATGTCATGTTCCAGGGCATAGTCAGCGACAAATCTCTCCAGTTTACCGATAGAAACGGCTTCACCTTTAACGCCACGGATACATTTGCCTTCACACTGTGATTCCTGAGGACATACACGTCCGCAGATAGCCGGAAGTGCGGAAGATAATCCGATTACTTTATACGCTTCCTCAATCTTGCCTTCTTTGATCTGTTCAATAAATCCAGGAATGTTGATGGATACAGGGCAGCCTTCTACACATTTCGGTTTCTTGCAGCCTAAGCATCTCTGTGCTTCTTCCATTGCTTCTTCCTGATTGTATCCAAGACAAACTTCTTCAAAGTTTGTTGCACGTACCTTCGGATCCTGCTCTCTTACAGGAACTTTCTTTAACATCTTTGCATCTGCCATTACTTGTCACCTCCGCACTGTCCGCATCCACCGTGGTGGGTATCGCCTTCCTGAAGCTTCAGTAATGCACGGCCTTCTTCGGTCTTGTACATCTGGCTTCTCTTCATAGCCTGATCGAAATCAACGAGATGTCCGTCGAATTCCGGTCCGTCTACGCAGGCAAATTTGATCTCATCGCCAACCTGAAGGCGGCATGCTCCACACATACCAGTTCCGTCAACCATGATCGGATTCATGCTGACAATTGTATGAATGCCAAGTTTCTTAGTAAGAAGACAGACAAATTTCATCATGATCATTGGTCCGATAGCAACACAGACATCATACTGTTTGCCTTCATTTGTTACCAGATCCTCAAGAGTCTTGGTAACCATACCGGAACGACCATAAGAGCCATCATCTGTTGTAACATACAGATTAGATACGGAAGAAAGTTCTTTCTCAAGGATTACCATATCCTTTGTCTTGGAACCAAGGATAACATCTGCTGTGATTCCATGCTCGTGCAGCCATTTAACCTGTGGATATACAGGTGCTGTACCAACACCACCGGCAACGAATACCAGTTTCTTTTTCTTTAATTCTTCGATATCTTCGTTAACGAACTCGGATGGACATCCAAGAGGTCCTACGAAGTCACGGAAAGAATCTCCTGCTTTTAATTCAGACATCTTAATAGTAGATGCGCCGACCTCCTGGAACACAATTGTAATTGTTCCTTCCTCACGATCATAATCACAGATAGTAAGCGGGATTCTCTCGCCCTTCTCGTCCATCTTTACAATAATAAATTGTCCTGGCTGACAATGGCTTGCAACACGCGGTGCGTGTACAACCATAAGATGAATCTTAGCTGCCAGTGTCTCAGCTTTTAAAATCTTATACATGGTTTTCCTCCTCGCAAATAATAAACCTCTAATAATAATACGCCAAAATCTGACATATGGCAAGAGTTGATTTAAAACATGCATAAGAAATTTTTATCTTTTCAAAATAAATTCTCTGTATTGTCTCAACAACTGGCTTGTTTCTCTGTATTAAGCAATATTTTCAGACTATATAAGTCTATCTTTTAATATCAAATCTTATTACATCTTTTTGAACATCTTCTATTGTCTATTCTTTTTTTCTATCATTTCATACAGTTTTGCCAATGCTTCCTTAATCCCGCCAACCTCATCGATCAGCCCTTCCTGTACTGCCTCCTTTCCCTCTAACATTGTTCCTACATCCTTTACAAGCTGAGTTGTATCCAGCATCAGTTCTTCCAGACGTTCCTGGGATGCCCTGGAATGTTCAGAAATAAATGTGGTGATTCGGTCCTGGATTTTTTCCATATTCCGATAAGTTTGTGCCACTCCGATAAACATCCCGCTGGAACGCACCGGGTGAATCACCATGGTCGCACTTGGCACTACAAAAGAATAATCCGCCGAAACAGCCATCGGAACACCAATCGAATGGCCTCCGCCAAGAACCAGAGATACCGTAGGAATGCTCAGCGATGCAATCATTTCTGCAATGGCAAGCCCTGCCTCCACATCTCCTCCTACCGTATTTAACAGAATTAACAATCCTTCTATCTCTTCATCATCCTCGATAATCGCAAGCTTCGGCAGTACATGCTCATATTTGGTTGTCTTTGAATGGGATGGTGCAGATTCATGTCCCTCCACTTCTCCGATGATCGTCAGAAGTTCCACTTTATGTTTTCTGGAATTGCTATCCAGAACCACCTGTCCCATCTCTTTGATCTGTTCGTTCTGTGTGTCTTCTTTTTCTAAATTCTTCTCTTTTTCCGCATTCTCTGTTTTTGATTTATTTTCACCGTTTTCGTTTTCCTCTTCATTCACAAGTGAATCCTCTTCTGATTTCCCTCTCTGTTTATTCTGATATCTGCACATTTCTGCATACTGTTCCAGAACGTCCATTTCTCCATCCTGCATTTCCGGGTTTCTTTTATTCATCATAATATCACGCATAAAAATACCTCCAAGATTATTCTCCTGGAGGTATTATGTATCATTTGCAAAATATTATTCTATTTTCTGTCAGGCGGATATTCACAATCCGCTTTCGCTGCTTACCTAATCTGGTTAAATCATTCGTTCCAGTTTGTCCAAACGTCTGTTACATCGTCATCTTCATCTAAGAGATCCAGTGTTCTCTGAAGATCTTTAAGAGCCTGCTCGTCTGTCAGATCTACATATGTCTGAGGAATCATAGCAACCTGTGCTTCTGCGATTGGTGCTCCTGCATTCTCGATAGCTTCACGTACTGCACTGAAATCATCCGGTGCTGTAAGAACTTCGTAGCTGTCTTCTTCCTCATTAAAGTCCTCTGCACCTGCATCCAGAGCGAGCATCATCAGTTCATCAGCATCCATCTCACACTCTTCTTTATCGATGATGATCTGGCCTTTCTGATCGAACATGTAAGATACACATCCCTGAGTTCCGATGCTTCCGTTACCTTTTGTAAATGCGTTACGAACATTACCTGCTGTACGGTTTTTGTTATCTGTCAGAGTCTCAACGATGATAGCAACACCGTTCGGACCATATCCTTCATATACAGCTTTCTCATAGCTATCTGCAGAATCAGCACCTGCTGCTTTCTTGATACCACGTTCGATTGTATCGTTTGGCATGTTATTAGCTTTTGCCTTTGCGATTACATCACGAAGCTTGCTGTTGTTGTTCGGATCCGGACCACCTGCTTTAACAGCCATAACCAGCTCACGTCCGATTACTGTAAAGATCTTACCTTTCTTTGCATCGTTTTTCTCTTTCTTATGTTTAATGTTTGCAAATTTTGAATGTCCTGACATCTTTCTTTCTCCTTTTGTTAAAATAATTTGTTTATTACTGCCCACGCTGTGGACAATAGCATTTATTTATCCCGTTCTACCCTGACCTTGCCGATCGTCTTATTGCCGATTGACAAGATAGTAAAACAGTATCCAATCGCTTTTATGGTCGTATCAATATCCTTGTCTGTAGGAATATGTCCCAGAATATTCGTAAGATAACCATTTAATGTTTCAAACTCTGTGTCTCCGAAATCAGCCTCCAATTCCTCTTCCACATCTTCCAGATATGCAAGCCCGTCAACGATCAGACTGTTGTCTTTCTGCGCACGAATCGTGATCTCATCCTCATCATATTCATCCAGAATATCCCCGACGATTTCTTCCAGAATATCCTCCATAGTGACAATACCTGCTGTCTGTCCATATTCATCCACAACAACAGCCATATGAATCTTCTTGGCCTGCATGGTATGAAAAAGATCTCCGATTCCTCTTGTCTCAGGAATGAGCGAAGCCTGCCTGATAATTCCCGGCAGCTCTTTCAGCGGTTTAAATTTCGCCCATGGATTCTGTGTCATGAATTTGAGTGCATCTTTATAATGAACGATTCCCTTAATATTGTCAATATTTTCCTCATATACCGGATAACGGGAATTTCCCTCCTCCAGCATCGTATCGATCATGTTTTTAAGCAGAATCTCTTCATCAAAAGCTACAACATTCTTTCTGTGAGTCATAATATCATGCGCTTCTGTCTCATTAAAAGACATGATATTCTGAATCATCTCTGCCTCGTTCTCTTCAATGACACCCTGTTCATGGGCCTCATCTACGATAGAAATGATCTCTTCCTCTGTCACAGCAGATTCCTTACGGTCTATTTCCACGCCAAACGGCACTGCTGCCAGTCTCGCTATCCAGGTAATAAATACCGTAAAAGGTTTCAGCAGATTCACCCAGAAATGTACCAGGTTCAGATATCTGTACGCATAAGTATCCGGATGATACGTACCAACCCGGCGAAAAGTCAGAATCCCAATTCCCGCAAGCAGAATCACACTCAATGCCATCACCAGGATCAATGCCGGTACATGCTTTATGTACGGGTGAAATGCCTCTACTGCCCATGGAACAAGGAACGTACCAAAGCAAATACCACACGCCATTACGATCAAAGGAATCGCATTGATGAACTGCGTTGGCTTATCGATCAATGCCATAAGCATCTGCGCTTTCTTATCGCCCTCATCTGCTCTCTTCTGTGTATCATTCTCACTTATATTTCTCAGTGCCGCAGCAAATCCATAAAAGATACCATTCAGCCACAGCAACGATAGTAAGACAAACAAGCCCCAGAGGGGCATACTACTGCCATCTTCCATTGTATTGATCAGTCTCCTCTGTATTGAATACGCGTAGTTACTGGTAAAATATATCACTTTCTCAATTAATCGTCAAGATATCAGAACGTGTTTAAAAAATCAGTTACTGTTCACTCCGTGCCCAGTAACACGCTACGCGATGCAGGAAATATTTTTCAGACAGACTCTAAAAAGTAAGTTCAAGGCTGATTTCAAGTGCGTGATTGACTTTATCAAGCATTGCCTCATCCAGATGGCATACCTTATCTTTCAGCCTTCTTTTATCTATAGTTCGAAGTTGTTCCAGTAAAATTACAGAATCCTTTTCAATTCCATAAGTCCCTGCATCTATTTCAATATGTGTCGGAAGTTTCGCCTTATTCATTTTGGATGTAATAGCAGCACAGATCACCGTAGGGCTGTGTCTGTTGCCAACATTATTCTGAATAATCAGAACCGGACGAATCCCTCCCTGCTCGCTCCCCACTACCGGACGAAGATCCGCATAAAATATATCCCCTCTTTTAATTACCACACAATTCACACTCCGATTCTTTCTGGTTTCATAAAAACCTTGTTTTAGAATTAAGTATTTCCATCTTTTTCTTGTGTATACATGCGTGGTATATAAAATAACCGTAACTATTCAGTTCCCTTATGTATCAATAAATCTTCTGATTATTGTTATAGTAATGGATAACCTGCTGATGAACAGTTACAAAATTGCAGTTTACTCTGTCATTTATAGTTCTGCCGCATTATCTGCGCACAAAAGTAATCCATGGCATCAACTCAGGTTCAGAAAACCTTTTGTCCCTGATACCATACTTCAGCTTCTTTGCCGTCTTTTATATAAACTCTTGGCACACGTGGGCTGATATCACAGGCAAATTCATAAGAAAACCTGCCGCAAAGATCTCCCATCTCCTCTATACTGATAAATTCATCCCCGTCTCTGCCAAGAAGAGTTACTTCATCACCCTTCTTTACATTGTCGATTTCTGTCACATCTGCCATAAACTGATCCATACAGACTCTTCCAAGGATCGGGGCTTTTTTTCCATGTATCAGAACCCATCCTTTATTAGAAAGCTGTCTTGGGTATCCATCTGCATAGCCTACCGGAATCGTAGCTACACGTCTCTTCTTATCTGCCACATAGGTGCCGCCATAGCTGATCGCAGCACCTGCCGGAACATCTTTTACATATGTAATATGACTTTTCAGTTCCATTACAGGTGCAAGCTTCACGATGTCTCTCTCCACCTCTGAAGAAGGATAAATTCCATAAATAGTAATTCCGGCGCGAACGATACTTAAATTTGCCTCCGGTACACGAATAATCCCGGCACTGTTAGAGCAGTGATGCAGCGGAATATCCACTCCGGCTTCCTCTACACGTTTCGAAAAATCCTGATATCGTTCAAGCTGAACCATCGCCGGGCTTCTGTCATACTCATCCGCTCTCGCAAAGTGAGTAAACATCCCCTCTATCTCAAGCTTCGGAAGCTCAGCGATCTTTTTGATTTCCTCCACACTCTCTGGTATATCCGCATAACCAATTCTGGTCATACCTGTATCCAGCGCAATATGAATATGTACCGTCTTATTCTGTAAAACAGCTTCATCAGAGAGTTTCTTCGCCTCATCATACTCGCATACAGCAGGACGAATGTCATACTGAACAAGTTCAGGAAAGTATTCATCAAATACAATTCCAAGAATCAGAATTGGTTTTGTAATACCGGCCTGACGCAGATGAACAGCCTCTTCTGCCGTTGCAGCCGCAAATCCCCAGATATAATCATGATTCTCTATCAGATGTGCGATTGGTACCGCACCATGGCCATAAGCATCCGCCTTAACCACTGCGATCATCTTCGTATCCTCTGCAATATTCTTTCTCATTTCCCTGAAATTCTGTTCTACGGCATCCAGAGAAATCACTGCTTTCACTCTGTTATTTTTCTCCATAATAATTCGTCCTCTGCCATAACTGCTCATAAACGATTCACACGTTGTTACGACCAGTTATTCTTTATTTTAATATTTCCGGCAAAAACCGGATAATGTCTCCTGCTGTCATACCCCGCTGACCTACTGTTTCAGCCGCCAGATCACCGGCAAGCCCATGAACATATACACCAAGGGCTGCCATCATCGCCATGGATGGCTTCCTTTCTGCTTTCAGATACATACAAAGCACACCTGCGATCACGCCGCTTAGTACATCACCACTGCCAGCTGTTGCCATTCCTGCGTTTCCGGAAATATTCAGATACCTCTCTTCTGACGCACCTGACACTACAGTACATGCATCTTTCAAAACACAGACTGCTTTTGTTTCCTTTGCATAGTCAAATGCTGTCTGAACCAGACAATCCTGAATATCACCAATACTTTTTCCACACAGGCGGCTCATCTCGCCAATATGCGGCGTGACGATCACATTCTCTCCGATAAACCTCTTCCAGTCCTCATGAAGTGCCAGAAGATTCAATCCATCTGCATCCAGAACAACTGATTTTCCACACATAGCAGCTCTTGACAGAAACCACTGAGCACGCTCTCTGCTCTGTGCACTTGCTCCCAGCCCCGGTCCGATCACCAGCACATCACACCATTCCAGCATTCTCTCATTTTTACTCTCATCAAAATCACAGGTGATCATTGCCTCCGGCAGAAGTGTCTGTAATGGAACACGATTTGCCTCCACGGTCTGGATCTTCACCATGCCCGCCGAACACTTTAGTGCAGCTGCGGCACTTAAATATGCTGCACCGCACATTCCTTCAGAACCTGCAACCAAAAGTACCTTACCGAAAGTCCCCTTATTCCCATAGGGAAGTCTGTCCGGAAGCATTTTCAAATCTTCTCTTTCCAGGTAATTCATTCGGATTTTCTTATCAGGCATTGAATAAATCCCAATATCCGCCACAATGATCTCCCCACCATACATACGCCCCGGATAGAAACACAGGCCTCTCTTTCGAAAAGCAAATGTAACCGTAAGATTGGCCCGGAAAGCGATTCCTTTCTCGAATCCTGTATCTGCATCAATCCCTGAAGGAATATCCACCGCAACTTTAAACGCAGATGCCTGATTTAATTCGCTGATAAGTTCTCCGTATTTTCCCTCTATCGGTCTGCTGAGTCCAACTCCAAAAATGGCATCTACTATAGTAGTATATTCATCCAGAATCAGGTTATGCACCCGTGGAGTATGATAATACTCTGCTGTGCGAAGCTGACTGGAAGTTTCTTTTGTCATTTTTTCTTCATTTCCAACAATATAATACCACGTTTTAAATCCGTGTAAATGGAGTAATCTGGCAATTGCCAGTCCGTCTCCTCCGTTATTCCCGGTTCCGCAGACCACCAGGATTTTCTCTTTATCCTTCGTATTCACCCGCTTTATGATTTCTGTAACAGTCTGTAATGCAGCACGCTCCATTAATACCAGCGAAGGAATTCCGGCTTTCTCAATCGTATTTGCATCCAGCGCCTTCATTTCTGCCGCAGTCACAACTCCTCTCATCTGTTCACCTCCCCGTATGTTCCCGTATTTCATCAAATATTTAATTTGTTCCACCACGTAATTTTATACAGAATAAATTTCTCAGCCATTCTGGCCAGACGGATATTTTAAATCCACTTTCATTTTATAGTTGTGAATAAGCCAAATCATCCTGCTAAATTCAGAAAAGCTGTGATCAGATGACCACAGCCTTGTGTTCCACATCATGTTCTACTCGCCTTCGTGCTCTTTCCTGTATTCACTCAGGTTATAGGACAGAGTCATAAGGCTCTCTGAAAGATGTACATTCTCAACCATTACATCCTCCGGAGCATCCAGATCAATGTGTGCAAAGTTCCAGATTGCCTTAATTCCATTATCAATTAAAATCTTCGCCATCTCTTTGGCTTTATTCTTCGGAAGAGTCAAAATAGCAATCTCTACCTCATTCTCCTTCAGAAAAAATGGAAGATCACTTAACATCTGTATCTCGATTCCGCGCACCGCAATTCCCTCAAGTACAGGATTTACATCAAAAATACCAACCAGTTTAAAACCACGTTTTTCGAAGTCCACATAATTGGCCAGCGCCTGTCCCAGATTACCGGCACCAAGAATAATCATCGGATGTACTGTATCCAGTCCAAGGATCTTGCCGATCTCTGTGTATAAATAACGTACATTATAGCCATAACCCTGCTGACCAAAACCGCCGAAATTATTTAAGTCCTGACGAATCTGGGAAGCTGTCACATGCATCTTTTTGCTGAGATCATTGGAAGATATACGCTCAACATTCTCCTCCATCAACTCACCGAGGTAGCGATAATAACGTGGCAGACGTTTAATCACCGCTTTTGAAATTTCCTTAGCTTCCACAAATTTTCCCTCCTTAACTTGTCTATGTCAATTATACCCAGATGTTATTTTATTGTCAAACTAATTCTGTACTTTTTCACCAAATAATTCTGCATTTTTTATCAATTTACCTCAGAAACTATCTTATAAAACGGTATTTTCTATTTTTTATCTATAACTTTCTATCATTTCCGGCAGTCTGGAACAAATTGGGATTGCACTACTAAGCAACGAATATCTTTGTAGAAATAGATAAATTCATTTAAAATACTTTCAAAAACAACTTTTTTCGATTATAATAGTACGCGGACAAATTATAAATGGAGGAATTCTTATGATTTTATCATGTCAGAATATCTGTAAATCTTTTGGCGAAAAAGTCATCCTTCAAGACGCCAGTTTCCATATAGAAGACCGTGAAAAAGCAGCTCTGATTGGCAATAATGGTGCCGGTAAAACTACCCTGCTGCGTATCATCATGCACGAGCTCTCACCTGATTCGGGAAACGTAGTCCTTGCCAAAGATAAAAATATCGGATATCTCGCCCAGTACCAGGATATCCATGGACACCACACGATTTATGAGGAGCTGATTTCTACCAAGCAGCACATCATTGATATGGAGAATCGCCTGCGTTCTCTGGAACAGGAGATGAAAACAACCACAGGTGATGCTCTGGACAGTCTGATGAATACTTATACGAGACTGAGCCACCAGTTTGAATTGGAAAACGGATACGCATACAAAAGCGAGATCATGGGCGTATTAAAAGGTCTTGGCTTTACCGAAGATGATTTCGAACGCCAGATTGAAACTCTCTCCGGAGGTCAGAAAACACGTGTTGCTCTCGGTAAACTGCTTCTCTCCAGCCCGGATATCCTTCTGCTGGATGAGCCTACCAACCACCTTGATATGGAGAGTATTTCCTGGCTGGAAACTTATCTGCTCAACTATCCGGGAGCTGTATTTATTGTATCCCATGACCGTTATTTTCTTGACAAGGTAGTCACTAAGGTAGTAGAAATTGAAGCCGGCACTATGCGTATGTACAGTGGAAATTACTCCGCCTATGCACTCAAAAAAGCACAGCTTCGTGACGCGCAGTATAAAGCTTATCTTAACCAGCAGCGTGATATCAAACATCAGGAGGCTGTTATTGCCAAACTGAAATCCTTTAACCGTGAGAAGTCAATTAAGCGCGCGGAGAGCCGTGAAAAAATGCTGGATAAGATTCAGCGTATCGATAAGCCACAGGAAATCCAGAACCAGATGCGAATCTCACTGGAACCAAGATTTATCAGCGGAAACGACGTTCTCACTGTAGAGAACCTTTCCAAATCTTTCCCGGGGCAGACACTTTTCAGCGATATCTCTTTTGAGATCAAGCGTGGAGAACGTGTAGCTCTGATTGGTAATAACGGAACCGGTAAGACTACCATGTTAAAGATCATCAATGGACTGATTGATGCAGACGGCGGCAGATTCAGTCTTGGTTCTAAAGTTCAGATTGGCTATTACGATCAGGAACATCACGTACTGCATATGGAGAAAACTATCTTTGAAGAAATTTCTGATGCTTATCCTACTCTTACAGAAACAGAGATTCGAAATATGCTCGCTGCTTTCCTGTTCACAGGAGACGATGTATTTAAGCTCATCTCTGCCCTCTCCGGTGGAGAAAGAGGCCGTGTATCTCTCGCCAAGCTGATGCTTTCAGAGGCAAACTTTCTGATTCTCGATGAGCCTACCAACCATCTTGATATCGCATCCAAGGAAATCCTGGAAGAGGCATTAAACAGCTATACCGGAACCGTGTTCTATGTCTCCCACGATCGATATTTCATCAATCAGACAGCTACCAGAATTCTGGATCTGACTAACCAGGCAGTCGTAAATTATATCGGAGACTATGATTATTATCTGGAAAAGAAAGAAGAACTGACTGAAAAATATGCACCCGCTGCCGCCCAGGCAATCGCAGAAGCCAAACAGGCATCTGACAATAAACTCTCCTGGCAACAACAGAAAGAAGAACAGGCACGCCAAAGAAAACGCGAAAATGAATTGAAAAAAGTTGAAGCCCGTATTGAAGAACTTGAAACAAGAGACAAAGAAATCGACGAAACCATGGTTCTCCCGGATATCTGCACCAACGTAGCAGAATGTGCAAAACTCAGCAAAGAGAAGTCCGCAATTACCGAAGAACTTGAGGGATTATATGAAAAATGGGAAGAACTTGCATAATGCAGGTTCCTCCCATTTTTATTATATATCTTATAAAATACGATCTATCAGTTTTGAGACATAATCATTTACAAATTATAAAATCTCATCCAGCTTTTCTCTGATTGCAAGAATAAATTCCTTACTATTCAGCGCGGTTACATTCTCAAGAGAAGTAATCAATGCAAGGTCTTTTGTCATCTTACCGCTCTCGATCGTCTCCAGAGTAGCTTTCTCAAGCTTGTCTGCGAATTCCATCAGATCTTTATTGCCATCTAATTCGCCTCTTTTTCTCAGTGCACCAGTCCATGCAAAAATTGTTGCCACAGAGTTTGTGGAGGTCTCTTCGCCCTTCAGATGACGATAATAGTGTCTCTGTACAGTTCCGTGAGCAGCCTCATATTCATAATAACCCTGAGGGGATACCAGAACGGATGTCATCATAGCCAGAGAACCAAACGCAGAAGAAACCATATCACTCATAACATCACCATCATAGTTCTTGCACGCCCAGATAAATCCACCTTCCGCTTTCATAACGCGGGCTACAATATCATCGATCAGACTGTAGAAGTATTCAATGCCTGCTGCCTCGAATTTATCCTTGAATTCATTCTCATAGATCGTTGCAAAAATTTCTTTGAAACGTCCGTCATAAATCTTGGAAATCGTATCCTTGCCGCCAAGCCACAGATTCTGTTTCGTATCAAGCGCATAATTAAAGCAACATCTTGCAAAACTTGTGATAGAATTATCCAGATTGTGCATACCCTGAAGAACCCCCGGGCCTTCATAGTGATGAATCAATTCTTTTCTCTGTTGTCCGTCAGCACCTTCAAATACCAGATAAGCATCTCCTGGTCCATCAATGTACATCTCTGTATTCTTATACACATCACCGTATGCATGACGTGCGATCGTGATCGGTTTCTTCCAGTTCTTAACACATGGCTCGATACCCTTTACAACAATCGGAGCACGAAATACGGTTCCATCAAGAATCGCACGAATCGTTCCATTCGGGCTTTTGTACATTTTCTTTAAGGTGTACTCTTCCATTCTCGCCTTATTCGGAGTAATCGTTGCACATTTAACTGCAACGCCGTACTTCTTGGTAGCTTCTGCTGCGTCAACAGTTACCTGGTCATCAGTTTCATTTCTGTATTCCAGGCCAAGATCATAATACTCAGTATTCAAATCAATATATGGGAGAATAAGTTCATCTTTAATAATCTTCCAGAGAATTCTGGTCATCTCATCTCCATCCATTTCCACAAGTGGTGTCTGCATCTGAATTTTTTTCATGTTAGTCCTCCTCTTTGGCTTTGATAATTTTACTGTTCACTGTGTGTACAGCACCTTTGATAATCAATTAACTATCATAATAGCCGAAATCTGACCATTCGTCAATGCTTTTGTATGGTAAAGTGGTATTTCTGCAATTGTACAATTAATTCATACTGATCGCATAAGATGTCCCAAATCCAATTCTCCCCAACCCTGCTGATTTTTAGGCAGTCCCAGATCTCTGGCACATTCTTTTAATTTCATCTTAATCTGAACATTTGTCAGCTCCGGATTTTTTTCTAACATCAGTGCTGCCGCGCCGGAAACCAGAGGTGTGGACATGGATGTGCCACTCTTAACTCCATATCCGTTATCCGGTCCCGAAGCACAGGAAAGTATATGATTTCCCGGAGCAACCAGATCAGGCTTGCAGATACATTCAAAAGTCGGTCCTCTTCCTGATATGGCAGTCCGCCCCGTGAGAAGATCACTGGAGCCTACGGTAATGATCTTACGGCTGCTTCCGGGCGCCGTCACGCTTCCCGGACCAGGTCCCTGATTTCCTGCTGCGGCCACTACAACCAGTCCTTCATCCCATAACCGCTCTACTCCATCAATCAAAACCTTATGATCCTCAAATGTTCGACAAGTCGTTCCGACAGAAATATTGACCACACGGATTCCATAATACCGCCGGTTCTCCAAAATCCACTGAAAAGCCCTCAGCACATCCTCTTTTCTTCCGTTTCCCATACGGTCCAGAACTTTCAGCATAATCAGTTCACAGCCAGGTGCAACTCCCCTGATACGCCCCTGTGAAGCTCTTCCGTCACCGCCTATGATACCACATACATGGGTTCCATGAGAATTATCATCATACGGCTGGATACGGTGTCCGATGAAGTCATGAAATGCCCGTATCCGCCCTGTAAAATCTATATGAGAATAAATCCCGGTATCCAGCACACAGACACCAATGCCCTTTCCTGAATAGCCGGAATCATCTGAATTTATCATAAACAACTCCTCAATCCACTTATAACATTTTATGATATCAGGAGCAAAAAGTCAGAAAGTCATTCGCGCCTGCACGATAAGACTTTTGACCCTAACGTCATTTCATTGAAATATTATAAGCCCAGTCTTACTTTAAATTATTCCCGAAAACTTGTCTTCGTGTTTCCAACAATTATTATTTACAAGTATTCCTGACAATCCCTTTACATTTCTCATTAGCATCTGGTATTTTTCTGCTTTTTTTGAATAAAATGTATAAAACTCTCAAAATATGCAAAGACTTTTGGTATATTCATAAAGTCTATACCAAAAGTCAGTATCTCTCGCATATAACAGGAGGCAGCTTATGATTACGTTATTATTTATTCTGGTCTTTCTTCTCTGTCAGACTTTCATTCTCCTATGCTGTGTAGCCGCCGGAAACGACGCAGCATCACAGGAAATCTCCGATCAGGAACAGATAGAATTTATAAATGAATGGAAAAAGACACATACCAGCTAATTTATTTTTTGTACTGTTTTGTGCATACTCCGTTTTTATCAAAGACAGAAACAATATTATTTGAGCTGGTCAGAGTAATATTCTCTGCTCTGGTTCCTGATAATATTTTACTGTTTCCTTTATAAAAATAATATTTTTTACCTTTATATGTCAGCCAGCCTTTATGTGCTTTTCCATCTGTGTGGAAATAATAAGTGCGAGAAGTGCCATTTTCCGTTACGCGTTTCATTCCATCTTCACAGCGTACGCCATCACTTCCAAAATAATAAATATCTCCGGTACTTCGGACCACTTTTCTGTTTTTGTATATATATCCCTGTGTGGTATGGAACCAGTAATATTTTCCATCTACGCGTTTCATTCCCTTATAAGCGGCACCATCAGATTTAAAGTAATACGTTTTCCCTTTATAATCTGTCAGCCATTTATTGGCATACATGACTCCGTCACTGTCTACATAATAGACCTGCCCGTCATCCTTAAAAAGCTTATCCTTATAGAGGCTTCCTGTATCCGGATCAAAATAGTATTTCTTATTGTCTATTTCTTTCCATCCGGCTGCTTTCTGGCCATTTACATAGTAAAAAGTACTTCCATCCTCTTCTACCCAGCCATTTTTTGCCTGATTTTCATAAGATCCGGTATTCGCTCTATCTGCCGGAACATATGAAGCCACAGGCTCCCATCTTGGTGTTATTTTCTTCGTATAATCCACATATCCAAAATCAATATCAGAATCATTCCAGGACGGTATTCCCGCAATCAGCCCTTTCGTAGGATTCAAACCATTTTCTGTATTTCCATCGGTAGACTGCCAGATCGTATAGGAATACCTCGCTCTGTCTGGTGCCTGAATCGTATCGCCATATCTGGCGATCCACACGTCAAGGCCAGAAAGCATACTCCAGTCTATAAAATTATCATACCAGTATGTATTACAGTAGATAATCGGATAATAACCGGCGCGACGGACTTCATTGCAAAAAGCCAGAGCCATTTCGGATACAGTCTTTTTTGACAGTTTCTGAATTTTCGAATCTTCCAGATCATAAGCTACAGGATAGGAAACTTTATACCCCTTCATCTTATTGATAGCCAGCTGTGCCTCTTTTAACGCCCCTGCTGTATTCTTCGCCGTACTATATACATAAGTTCCTACAGGCACACCGGCAAGCTCCGCCTGCTTCATGTTATAATCATATTTTTTATCCATATAATTCAGCCCATAGGAAATGCGTACAAACGCATAATCAACATCAGAACTCTTAACTTTTTCCCAGTTGATTGTTCCCTGCCACTCTGATACATCAATTCCTCTGGTAATCGCCCCCGGAATAGGCTTTCCGCTTCCGTTGTAGCAGACACCATTGATTTTCTTCCATGCATTCTTATTTACCGTTGCTCTTGCCGCAGAAGCTGCACTGAATGTTTCTACAGAAGATTCAAATTGCTCTGAAGCAACTGTCTGTCTTCTGTCATAGTGCATCGTTGCCATAACTGACTGTGCCGACTGCATTCCGCACAGAAATATTGCCATAAAACCAATTGCCAGCTTTTTACCCCTGCATCCCCGCTTATTGAATAACTTTTTCTTCATCTGATTACCTCTCAATTAAAAATGGCTTCATGCCATTATTCTTAACTCATATGAGATAATAATAACATGAAACCATTTTTTCGTAAAGATTTTGTCATAAAATGTTATCATTTCTGTTCTATTACTGTTCACATGTGTGAATAGCAATACTTTTTATATTACATAGCAGTCATAGCGGATTGCTTTCCCCTTTAGTATGTATGACGGTTCCCGACCATCAAGATATACACTTTTCAGCGGACGCTTTACAATAATCTTGGATGGGCTGGCCTTGACAGCCGCATCAAAGAGATCTTTTTCTTCCGAACACGGAGGTTCCAGTTTCTGGATTAACTGAAGCTTTTTGTTGATCAGACCGGACTTCTGTCTTTCAGGAAACATAGGATCCAGGTAAATCACGTCCATCGGATCCATAAGTTTCGCCAGACATTCTACACTGTCACCTTCTACCAGTTTCATTCTGGCTGCAATATCTTTTAATACCGGGTGCTTCTTTGCCCGGCGGAGTGCATCCTTCAAAAGAGCGGCAATCACCGGATTCTGTTCATACAATGTCACCTCATATCCATACGCTGCCAAAAGAAAACCATCCTCTCCCATACCGGCGGTAGCATCAATTGCCTTCAGATTTTCTCCGTCAGACTTAGCCGCACGCACCAGCATTTCATGAGAAAGTCTTCCATTTGTAACTCTGTGCAGCATGTTCTCAAAATCTCCCTGATAAGTCAGACCATATCCTGTCAGAGATACACCTTTGGCATCAAACATTACCGTCAGATGCTCTCCCGGTTTCTCCACGATCGGCACATTATTTTTCCTGGCAAAAGACTCTGCCATTTCTCTCTGTCCACCCTTACCTAAACAGACAACTATTTTATCATTCAAACTTAGTCACTCCATTTTCTTTATGCTTTATTTTTGTAAAATACATTACTTTGAAATTCAACCCACCATCTCTAAAGAGTTGCTTTTCGTTTATCAAATATCTTTTCGCTTCCTGTATTATCTAACAACATTATAAAAATGGCTTCATACTATCAAATCTTTCAATTTAGATAATGATAACATGAAACCATTTTAGTGTAAAGTAACATTATATGTTGTTCACACGCCACTATTCCGCGAGGCGTTTTGGCATGAATATGCCAAAATCCCGAGACATACAGCGCGAATTTATGCGATTAGCATAAATTAAGTTTGCGAAGCAAACGATACTCCTTGGGCTTTGCACAAGGAGGTTCATATTTCCTGCATCGCGAAGCGTGTTACTGGGCACGGAGTGAACAGTAACCATTATATACTTATATTTACTATTCTACAGTTACACTCTTAGCCAAGTTCCTCGGTTTATCCACATCCAGGCCCTTAGCTACACTGACATAATATCCTAACAGCTGTAACGGAATAACCGCAAGTGATGTTGCAAAGTGCGGATCTGTTTTCGGGATGTAGACTGTGAAGTCTGCAGTGTCTTCTATATTGTAGTGGCCGTATGTGGTAAGTCCCATCAGGTATGCACCACGACTCTTGCACTCTACCATATTGGAGACTGTTTTTTCATAGAGATGATTCTGGGTGAGAACACCGATCACCAGAGTTCCATCTTCAATGAGAGAAATCGTTCCATGTTTCAGTTCGCCGGCTGCGTAGGCTTCTGTGTGTACATAGCTGACTTCTTTCATCTTCAGGCTTCCTTCCATGCTGATTGCATAGTCAATTCCACGACCAATGAAGAAGGCGTCTTTTGCATTCGCCTGTTTAGCGGCAAACCACTGGATACGTTCCTTATCATCTTCGATGATCTTGGAAATTTTATCCGGAAGTGTCTGCAATTCTGCGATAAGTTCCTGGTATTTCTCCTCTGTAATCTGCTCTCTGACCTTGGCAAACTGTACTGCCAACGCGTAAGATGCGATAAGCTGGGTACTGTATGCTTTTGTTGTTGCCACGGAAATCTCCGGTCCAGCCAATGTATAAAATACATTATCCGCCTCTCTGGCAATGGAAGATCCTACCACATTAACGATTCCAAGAGTACGGATGCCTCTCTGTTTTGCTTCTCTAAGCGCTGCCAGGCTATCTGCTGTCTCACCTGACTGACTGACAATAACCACAAGTCCGTTCGGATCCAGAATTGGATTTCTGTAACGGAACTCAGATGCAAGTTCTACGCGAACCGGAATTCTGGCAAGGTCTTCAATCACATACTGAGCCGCCATTCCTACATGATAAGCGGAACCGCATGCTACGATATAAATCTGGCTGATTGTGCGAATGTCTTCTTCAGTAAGACCTACTTCTGTAAGGTCAATCTGATCATCTTTGAGCACAGAATTTAATGTATCGCGCACTGCCTTTGGCTGTTCGTGAATTTCTTTCATCATGAAATGCTCAAAGCCCGCTTTCTCTGCTGCCTCTGCGTCCCATTCTATTGTTTTTGGCTCTTTCTGAATCTCATCACCATCCAGGTTATAGAAAGTAATCTCGCCCTTTCTGACACGTGCCATTTCCAGGTTGCCGATATAATAAACATTTCTGGTGTATTTCAGAATTGCCGGAACATCAGATGCAATATAAGATTCGCCATTCTCCACTCCAAGGATCATCGGGCTGTCTTTTCTTGCCACATAAATTTCTCCCGGATATTCTCTGAACATGATAGCCATTGCATAAGAGCCGCGGATACGTACCATTGCATGATTGATGGCATCAACAGGTGTTCCGAGATATTTCTTATAATAATAATCCACCAGTTTAACAGCCACTTCTGTGTCTGTGGATGAATAGAATTCATAACCATTGCGGATGAGTTTATCTTTCAATTCCTGATAATTCTCGATAATTCCATTATGAACAGCTACCACATTTCCATCATCACTCATATGCGGATGGGCATTCGTCTCAGACGGTTCTCCATGAGTTGCCCATCTGGTATGTCCGATTCCACATGTTCCAGGCACGCTCTCTCCGTCGCTGGTCTTGTCTGCAAGAACTTTCAAACGTCCTTTCGCTTTAATGATTGCTGTATTGCCTTCACCATCGCGGACTGCAAGTCCTGCCGAATCATATCCTCTATATTCCAATCTGGACAGACCATATAATAATATTGGTGCTGCCTGATGATCACCTGTAAATCCTACGATTCCACACATATTATAAATATTCCTCCTATAATTTAAGGGATTTTCTTTGTCATATCGTGTCTCATTGTATCATGATGTTCCATACATGGCAAGAAAATCCCTTAAAACTCTATACTCTGTTTTTATGAAAGTACTTTCAATATTATTTTTCGTGATGGTACTGAGAATTTACTGATTGCGTTTATTTTACTTTCTTACTTTTCACAGCAGACCAGCCACTGTATACTTTTTTCCCATTCTTATCATATGTATATGATCTTATTCTGTAATAATATGTGCGTCCTTTTTTCAATTTTTTGTTTGTGTATTTTACTGTTGAGCCGGATTTGATCTCTGCTGCTCTTACATAAGAACCTGTCGTTCCTGTCCTACGGTAGATTTCATATCCTTTTGCCCCTTTTGACTTCTTCCAGGTAAGCACAAGTTTACCGGCTGTCGCATTTGATATGCCTGTAATCGATGTTTTCGCAGGTTTCGCAGTTAATCCATCTACAGAATAGGCATCCTGTGTCATCAGAAGAACCGAATTCTTTCCTGTCCCATATAGTGTCTTGGTTTCTGTGTCATATGCATAGTGCATGTCTGTACTCTCTATTGCATATGTATATCCTTTGGAAACGCTTCCGGAGATCGGGGTATCCAGAAACAGACCGCCATTTTCCCCAACTGTGCCTTCATCGCAGTTTGTAATATCTGCCATGTAGTATTTATCGTCATTTTCCACGATATTCCACATATGAGGTCCTGCGCCTGTGCCACCATCCATCGTACCAGTCACTGTATAGCAGGTAATATCACTGAGGTCACATAAGTACTGAAATGCTTTGGAATAACCTTCGCAGACTACGTTTGTACTGTCATCTCCGTCAAACACATAAATCAGCTGCCATGGATCTCCATATTCTTCCCATTCTACAGCTTCATCATTGTATGAGGTAAGATAACAGATTATTTCTTTATATCCTATTAATTTTTCAGTTTCTGTATAGCTGCTAAATTTCTGCACGATCATCCTGGCGTTGGCTGCTGCCTGCTTTGCAAGCTGTACGATTTTTGCGTTTACTTTATATCTTCCTGAAGCATAACTGTTGCACACCGGCATGTTTACAGAAATATTTTTGATCCTTACAGTTGTTTTGTTTCCTGTTGTAGTCGTCGTGTATCCATATTCCCATGTGGTGGATGCCGTCTTTTCATACCAGTATAGTTCATATGGACAGTCTACTAACAGACAGTCAATGATTTTTGAAGTGTTTAGTGCATCAAAATGCGAAGATACTTCTTTGTCAAGTGCTTTTCCCCTTGCTGTAGTCTGCCAGGTCAGTCCAAGATCTGCACTGATACTAAATTTCGTAGAGCCACCCTTCGATGCTACTGTCGTAATCTTACTCTTAAGTTCTTCATACAATGCCTGCTGCACACCACTTAGCACACTCTCTGCCACAGAAGTTCCAGGCTGTGTAGACAGATCCTGTTCATAGAGGATACGATTCAGATACTCTTCAAGGAGTTTCTCATTATCTGTCGTGTCATCCGCGTCAGGAATCATGCTCTCCTTGAAAGAGGCCCCCTCATCCGACGGTTCTTCTGCCGTAATCTCTGTATCATCTTCCACATCACCTTCTGTTCCATCCTCAAATTCTGTATCAGATGTGTAAGCTGTACCGTCTGAAAATTCAGCTGCCGCCACAGATGATACGGGCATCGCCGCCAGTATAAAGCTAAGTCCCAGGCTTATAAATTTATTCCTCTTATGCATCTTCTCATCTCTCCTTATCTGCCCTGAAAATCCCACATTTATAAGATTATATTTAAAAGAATTTTCTTTTTATATTTACAATATCCTATTTCGACAAATAAAACAAGAGATTTCTTTTTTAATACACTTTTTTAATACACTTTATTCATTCTCTGCAACAGCAGTATCCATGGCCTCTTTTACCCCTGCCAGATAACACAGATCTGCAAGACGCTCGTATTTCGTCTGCATACATGCAATGTAATCATCCAGAAATCTTCTTACAGGATATGATATATCCAGTTTCTCATATCTGCTTTCCAGTTCTGCAAGATCTCTGTTGTCCTGCTGAATATACCTGTCTGTTGCGCCCAGTTTCTTTTTTAAAACAGACAGTCTTTCCTCGGTATCAGCTGTTAATTCCATTTCACATAATTCATTCGTTTTGTTCATCTTATACTTTTCTCCCTACTATCTTTCATGATTGACCGAATCAGGTAAGTCTTATCAGAAGACCTGCTTTTTTGATTCTCGTTTTATTTTGTATCATTTTGTGTCATATAGTGTTGTGTTTTGTCCTGTTACGTCCATCATTGTAATTTCATTTTTCAAAAAAGTCAACGAAATTCGTCCGACATTTCATTATATAATTCGACATTTATCTGAATATTTCGAGGCAAGAAAGAGTCTTGCACGAGTGCATTTTATCATTATCATAGAAATATTATAAAGTAACTACCTATGATATAAAAGATAAATATAAAAATGCTGTCCACCCTATAGCTACCACAGGTGAACAGCAAAAATGTATTTTTTCTATTATGTATTACGAATGATTTTATTTAATTTCATGAAGTCTATCACTGCCTGTTTGCCGATCTTGCAGATTTTCTTCATATTAATAGAATTTACCCCGCCCTGACGCGGTCTGAATGTGATAGGAAGATATTTAATCGTACAGCCCTTTTTCTTGTAAATAACTGCCAGAAGGACATTAGACAGGTTAAAATTCTTTGGTATCAGGCGAATGTATTTACGCATAGTCTCCGCTTTCATCAAACGGTAAGGTGTGTTCGCATCTGTGAGAGTCACTCCAAAGCAGATACGGATCACAAGTTTTAATGTCTTCGTCACAAATACCCGGGAAGCACCGTCCTGTCTTTCTTTTCTCCAGCCAATCACCATATCATATTTCTCACGGTGATCCCAGAATGGTTCAAATTCCTCAGGAAGTGTCTGTCCGTCAGAATCTGTCTGAAAAATATAATCCGCATCGTTCTTTAACGCATATTTGTATCCGTAGAGTACTGTTGCCCCATGGCCGCCATTTGGCTTAGTCAGAGGAGTCAGTAACGGACGTGTCTTCGCATATTGTTTTAATTTTTCATATGTAGAATCTTTACTTCCGTCATCAATGATAACCAGACGGGACTGACCATCTCCGTTATGCTTTTCAATAACCGGATACCAGTCATTAATGACCTGTTCGATGTTATCCTGTTCGTTGTACGCCGGAATAACGATATATAATTTATCCATAAGCCTCTCCTTTGGATGATTGATGAGACCTATTATATCACACATTGTCAGTAAATGGTATTGATTTGATTAAAACCCAAGAATCTCTCTGAGATAAAATTGTTACTGTTCACTCCGTTCACAGCAACACGCTTCGCGATGCAGGAAATATGAACCTCCTTGTGCAAAGCCCAAGGAGTATCGTTTGCTTCGCAAACTTAATTTATGCTAATCGCATAAATTCGCGCGATATGTCTCGGGTTTTCTGTGACCTTCGCTCACAAAAAACACCTCGCGGAATATTACCAGTGAACAGTAACATAAAATTATGCTTTATTTTTTAAGAGTCCAAGTTCTTCTGCGAGTTGAAGGAGTTCTCTGTTTCTTGCATTCATAGTTCCAAAATCTTTTAATGGGCAAATGACTTCTTTGCATTGTCTCATAATCTCTGCTGCCTGGTCACAGGCATTCTGGGAAATGCATTCAAATGGCTGTTCCGAAATAACTTTATCTGCCAATGCGCCGGCCACCTGATAGTCTACATCATTGGTATGAAGAACGCCTGCTGCAAAAGGAATTCCCTGGCGCTGCAATTTCCGGTAAACCGGTATCCCGCTTCCGTTTCCACCGATTACGAATACCTGTGGAGTTCCTTTAGGCGCTTCCATTTCTACGCAGCCAAATGCTGCATTGTAGCTTCCTCTGGTAATTCCATACAGATTCCTGATATATTCGGAAGTAAAAATTTCTTCCGGGGCACCATATTTCTCTATGTATTCTCCATGGACGCAGATTACTTTGTCAGACACCTTCTGCGCAAGATCCAGTTCATGAAGAGACATGATCACCGTAAGCTGATGATCCAGAACCATTTGCTTCAAGATCGTAAGCAGTTCCAATTTGTGACGAATATCCAGAAAAGAAGTCGGCTCGTCCAGTACAATGATCTCCGGCTCCTGGCAGATAGCACGTGCGAGAAGAATTCTCTGTCTCTGTCCATCACTGATAGCTGTAAAATCTCTGTCTTTTAAATCCCAGGCGTGAACGGTTTCCATTGCTTTTCTTACTTTTGCCTTGTCTTCTGCCGAAAGAATCCCAAGAGTTCCTGTGTATGGATATCTCCCCGTTGCTACGATATCTTCACAGGTCATAAGCTCCGGACGCATTCTCTCTGTCAAAACAACTGCCAGTTTCTGAGATACTTCTTTATTAGACATCTTAGACATCGTCTGTTTATCCAGATAGACGGTACCGCTTATTGTGGCAAGCTGTCTGGTGATGCTCTTAAGAATTGTTGACTTTCCTGCTCCATTCGGACCGATGAGTGTCAGAATCTCACCTTTTTTTAGTTGAATATTGATTTCTTTGATCAGAGGTTTTCCATCGTAGCCTACCGTCAACTGGTCTGTATAGAAGAAATACCGTTCCTTCTGGTGTGTATTTTTATTTTCTGTTTTTGTTATCTTCTCTTCCATATTTTCCTGCCCATCCTGCAATTTATTATTCTTATATTTTCCGAAACATTTATACTCTTTGCTGCCTGCGGATCATGATATAAATTACCACCGGTGCACCAAATACAGCAGTTACGGAGCTGATGCTAAGTTCTGTCGGCGCAAATACCGTTCTGGCAATCAGATCGCAGAAAAGACAGAATACCGCACCACCTAAAAAACATGCCGGAATCACAAGAAGTGGTCTGGCTGTCTTAAGCAGGCTTTTTACAATATGAGGTACTGCGATTCCTACGAAAGAAATCGGTCCCGCAAAAGCCGTTACACAGGCTGACAGAATACTTGACAATAAAATCAGACCTATACGGAACAATTTGATATTTACTCCCATATTCTGGGCATAAACCTCACCCAGCTGATAGGCGCCGATCGGCTTTGACATAAAAAATACAATCACCATCGTAATCAGAACCACGACTGCCATTACCTGTACATTTCCCCATGACATTCCAGAAAAACTTCCCAGTGACCAGTTATGAAGATTAACAATGTTGGAATCGTCTGCGAAGGTGACTACAAAATCTGTGATTGCGGAACAGATATATCCGATCATGACACCACTGATGACCAACATGGACATATTGTGGACTTTCTTTGCAACAAGAAGGACAAATCCCATGGAAATCATAGATCCTATGAAAGCTGCGATAATCATAGCCGCAGACCCCATAGAGATTGATCTGCTGAGAAAGAAGATCATCAGAAGCGCAACTACAAGCTTGGCTCCTGAAGAGATTCCAAGTACGAAAGGTCCTGCAATAGGGTTATTAAAAAATGTCTGAAGGAGAAATCCTGATACGGAAAGCGCTCCGCCCAGAATAATTACCGCCAGAATTCTTGGCAGGCGGATTTCCCATATAATATTGTAGGCAGTGGCATTGCCTTCATGTCTGAAAATGATATTCATGATCTCACCTACCGAAAGATGGATACTTCCGGCATTTACATTCCAGACGAATAAAATCACCAGCAGTACTGCCAGTATAAGAAATGCCAGCCAGTATCTGGCTGCACGTTTTTTATCATCCATGTTCTTTTCCTTCTATCTGTTTTATTTTATATATGTAACTCTTGATTATCTGTAACTGTTCAGTAACTTCACAGTTACGAGTCAAAATCTACAAGAAAGAATCCTGCAAGCAGGGTTCTCCGCCTGTGGCAGGTCTCTTTAGCGACATAATTGCTCTCCGCCACAGTGCGATTCTGCCCGGAAGACTTTTAATATCATAGGAACATTATGGAACAATTTAGCTTCTATACAATTCAGGGGACAAAAGATATTTTTTGTCCCCGTTTAAATCATTTTCACTTATCCAAAAATACTGTGCTTGTTCTATTTTAATTTATGCATATAAGAAAGTTCATCCAAAGAGTCATCATCCGTCGTAAGAATCGTATGAATATCTTCGATCATAGTTCCCAGTTCTGTGGTTTCCTGGAAGAGGTTCTTACCTGTGCACCATACATTTCCATCCTTTACTGCTTTGAAATCGGCCAGAAGATTGCTCTTGGCAAGAAGTTCATCAATGGTTGACAGCTCTCCGTCAATGGTGCTGTTGTAAATAATATAATCCGCATCCTTCGCTTTAGCGTAGAATTCTTCCATCTGCATATTCATAGTAGAAAGGGCGTTATCACTCTCGCCTGTATCTTCCGGAACATATTTGCCGCCTGCAAGCTCGATCATATTAGATACATAATCGTTACTCTTTCGTACATTGACAGCACCTGTAGAATTGATATAAAAGAATGCCACAGTCTTTCCTGTATCTTTGTCATCGGATGCAAGAACTTTATCAAGCTTGTCTGTCTGTTCTTTGAACGCTTTCTCCGCCACATCCTCTTTTCCCAGAAGAACTGCATATAATTTCATCCACTCTGTTCGTCCAAGAGGATGACTTTCGTAGCTTGAACGCTCTACCATTACAGGGATACCAAACTGCTCCAGTTTCTCCTGTACTTCAGGATTATGATGAATCATAGTTGACTCAATGGCAAGTCCACAGCCTTCATTCAGGATCAGTTCATAATCCGGTGCATTGTACTTGCCTGCATAAATCATCTTTCCGGATTCCATGGCATCTTTTGCTTCCTGAATATACCAACCGCTCTCTTTTGTTCCGGAGAGGCGAATATTATCAATGCCGTCGATGGCACGGAAGAGATCCATAGCTGAGGTTGCCACCAGATAAATATTATTCAGTGGCTGCTTAATAACTGTGATATCCTCGCTCAGACCTTTCGGTGCTTCTTTTCCTTCCGGCACTACAAGAAACTGCCCTTCCTCAGCAATCGTGATGAGGGCATATCCATCATTATAGTAATCTACGCTGAACTCTTCTGCATAGGAAAGTTCCATACTGTGATCGTATGTCAGTCCAGGAAGCTCCGTCGGAGTTTTGGCCTCGTCTGCCGCCTGTGCTGTATGTACAGTGCAAAAAATGCAGGTGCAAACAAGTAGCAACATAGTCAGTAGAAAGCCATGGTGCCATATCCTCTGCTGTTTTTCAGTTGAATTTACTTTTCTCATAATCTTATCTTTTTCTTTTCCTGTTTTGCTTTTTATTATTTAGCCTCTTTGTCATCTGCTGTCTTTGCTTCTTTGACAGTTGTGGAATCGAAGTTTAAGGTATAGTCGATTTCATGAGGCTCGCTCATTGCTACAGTATCAGCTGTCACATCCATCTCTGCATCAAATACACTGACTGGAATCTCAAATGTGGAATTTCCATCTTTGTTGACTGGTTCGTATTTCTCGCCGTCTACCAGCATATAGTCATAATTCGGGCTGCTCCATACGATTGTTGCTGTAGCTTTATCGCCTTCAACCTTGATTGCTGCCGGAGAATCAATAGTTGCTCTGCCTGAACCACCTGTGAGAGTTACTTCCATAGTATAGTCGCCATCCTCAAGGTTCAGATCCGCCAATGTTTTGCCTTTACTTTCCTCATCCTTAGTATCTTTATCTGTATCCTCTGCTTTAGCATCCTCTGTTTTTGTATCTTCTGTCTGTGCATCTTCAGATTTGGAATCTGCATCTTTATCTTCTGCGTTTGCATCTGTGGAAGCGGAATCATCTTTTACCGGATTTTTAACACTTACTTTGTGGTCATACCATTTTCCTTTTGTTCCGACTAAGGCTACATCAAATTCCTCGTCAAGTGCCGGTACCGGAATATCAAATCCGTATACTTCTTCGCTCATTCCATCGCTGTATGTAACAGTATCGGTTGTCGGCTCGAGGAGTTCTGCTCCATCTTTCTGGGCATCTTCTGCTTTGCCCGCAAAAAGATTTACGATTTTTTTAGATGCAAGGCTTACGTGGATTGTCATTTTGCCATCTTTTACGGTAAGGACTCCCTTTCCATCGTTTGCTTCGTTTACATGGAACATTCCGTTGTCTGTGTCAAATTCTGCTGTGTATGTACCATCTTCTAATGTGTCGCCTTTTGCTGCGTCTGCATCCTTGCCGTCTTCTGCTTTTGCATCTGTATTCTTTGCATCAGATTCTTCCGAATCAGCTTTATCTGTGCTTTCTTCCTTATCGGCGCTCTCTTCTGTCGCTGTGTCGGTGTCTGTCTCTGCCAGAATCGGGCTTGTTCCAAGAAGTGTTGCGGAAATAGTAAGTGCTGACATTAATAATGTAAATGAATGTTTTTTCATGATTTTTCTCTCCTTGTTTTATATATTCATAATCCGCAGATTTACTACGTAAATCGCTACTCTCTCATGTTTGGCAGGTCCCAAGTTCAAAAGTCTTATCGTGCAAACACGAGCGACTTTCTGACCTTTTGACCCTGATATCATATTATCCAAAACATAAAAAGTTACTGTTCACTCCGTTCCCAGCAACACGCTTCGCGATGCACAGAATTTATGCTAATCGCATAAATTCGCGCGGTATGTCTCGGGTTTTCTGTGACCTTCGCTCACAAAAAACACCTCGCGGGATATTACCAGTGAACAGTAACCATAAAAATACATGCCAGATATATTATATGGTAAAAAATATCATTCTCTCTTATCATATAATATATCTGCCCGGGAACTTCTGCAAGTTCTCCGGGCAGTTTATTTGTTTGGACAATGTTATTTAAAGAAATAACTTTTTATTCTATTATTCAGCGTCAGCCTCTGCAGTATCATCTGTTGTTTCTTCTGTCTGTGCATCGTCAGCTGCTGCTTCATCTGTAGTATCATCTGTAGCTTCTGCATCAGCATCGTCTGTTGCAGCTTCATCAGATGTTCCAAGAGAATCAATTGCTGCTTTTGTATGCTCTACATAGAGATCTTCTACAGCTTCAATTCTTCCAAGACCTGCGATCTGGCAGTCTACACTGTCGAAATCACCAGATGCTTCGAACTGAGATTTCCAAGAATCTTCATCATCACCAGCCATATCGTTATTAGCGTGATCACCGGCAACAACCATCAGAGGACGAAGAATTACATTCTTAAATCCAGCTTCTTTTACTTTCTCGATAACTGCTTCGCAAGCTGTGTCTTCTGGCTCACCTTCTACAGTACCGATGAATGCATTTGTGAATCCAAGGTCATTCATCTGTGTCTGCATCTGATCATATGTTACGTTAGCTGTATGGGATGTTCCATGTCCCATGAATACGAATGCTGTACCAGCATCTGCTGCTGCCTGCATATCATCAAATCCAGCTTCTTTGCATGCTTCATCTGTGATTGCCTGTGCAACTGCTTTCTTATCGTCGTTGATTACTGTAGCGTCATCACCAACTTCACCAAGCATTGGCTCTGCGATTGCTACGGATTCGAATTTATCTTTATATCCGTCGATAGCTTCTACCATTTCATCATATTCAGCACCATGCATCAGATGTGTAGGCTGTACAACAAGATTCTTAACACCGTTGTCTACTGCACGGTCAAGTGCCTGCTGCATGTTATCGATTACTTCATTATCTCTTGCTTCTACATGGTTGATAATAATCTGTGCTGTGAATGCACGTCTTACTGACCAGTCCGGATATGCTTCTGCAAGAGCATCTTCGATTCCTTTGATATCCTCTGCACGGCTGTCGTTGAAAGATGTACCAAAGCTTACTACAAGGAGTTCGTTCTCACCGATTTCATCCTGGTTACGCGGATCATCTTTGGAAGCGTCACCTGTGTCACGGCCAAAGTATTCAGGGCTTGCTTCTTCACCTTCTACCAGCTCTTTCTGAGCATCTGTCAGTTTGTCCCATGCTTCTTTTGCTGCTTTGCAGTCTTCATCAGTTGTATCTGTTCTTTCCTGAACATAGATCTTATCGATCAGGGCAGCTACTTCATCTGCTGCTTTCTGATCATCATCAGATGCTTCTGTTGTGTCATCGGAAGCTTCTTCTGTATCAGCTGCGTCAGCGTCATCTGCTGTTGCATCATCTGCTGATTCTTCTGTTGCTGTGTCGTCAGATGCGAATGCTACTGCACCTGTTGCTGCTGTCATGGAGCAGGTCATAGATACTGCAAGTAATAAAGCTAACATAGATTTTCTTTTCATTTTGTTTTTCCTCTTTTATTTCTTGAATTTCCGGACAGACGTATGCAAAAAAGCAGCCACATATTCTGCGACTGCCACTTCCCCATAAATACACGGTTTTTTATGAATCAGATATATCTGATTCATTTATCATATAAAAGAGCTATGTATAGTTATGAGAATAGAGGTTCTGTATACCGCAGACCTTAAATTCCACGCCAAGGCAGTTCTCCTGACTTCGATCATCGCCGCTTTTCCCTTCCCGGCAACCCAGTGGTCTCTGAAAGGCAGCTCCCATACACAGTGACGGTATCGCTCCGGATTCTCACCGGATTCTCTTTTGCACATCATATATGATGTAACCTTTGCGCTATAACATTGCACATATTCAATTCGGATATTCTTTTTTTATCACATTTAATAAAAAATGTCAATACAATTTATATATATTTCCTATTAATGTTTTTACACTATATGAGAAACAACGTTGATTCTCTTACTTTACTGCCTCTGTCAATGTTTTGAAGAAGCAGGTTCTGTTTCCTGTATGGCAGGCTGCACCGATCTGCTCTACTTTTGCAAGGATGGTGTCGTTATCGCAATCTAATGTAAGAGACTTTACAAACTGAAGATGTCCGGAAGTGAGGCCTTTGGTCCAGAGTTCATTGCGGCTTCTGCTCCAGTAGGTCATTTTGCCGGTCTGAAGTGTGGTATTGAATGCTTCTTCATTCATGTATGCAAGCATCAGGACTTCGTTTGTCTGATAGTCCTGTGCGATTACAGGTACCATTCCGTCGCTGTTTAACTTGAAATCCGACCAGGCGATGCTGCTCTTTAAATTTGCTGTATTTTCCATCTTTATTACTCTCTCCTGATTAACTTTTATATAGTGGTTTATTTTATCTTTATCTCAAAAGATGTTCCACAGAACCCGCAGAAAATACTATTTTCCTGCTATTCCGGGAACATCTTTCATTATTCTGCAATTATCGTAACTGTTCAGTACCTTCACAGTTACGATTAAAAATCGCCTTCGGCGATGGGATTTTGACTTGTATGTCTCGGGATTTTGGCATGTTCATGCCAAAACACCTCGCGGGATAGTAGACTGCTGAATACTTACCAATTATCTACATTACGCAAGGCTTCCTTTGGTAGACAATACATCTGTGATTCTCGGGTCATAAGATGTTGCTACATCCAGTGCTTTGGCAAAGCTCTTGAACATGGCTTCTGCCATATGATGGTTGTTTCCACCAGTCAGAACCTTGATATGGAGGTTCATGCCACAGGAATAAGAAATAGCGTAGAAAAATTCTTTTACCATTTCTGTAGACATATCGCCAATCTTATCTGTAGTGAATTCTGCATCCCATGCAAAATACGGTCTTCCGGACAGGTCAATCGCACAGAGCACGAGGGATTCATCCATCGGAAGGATGCAGCTGCCGTAACGCTTGATTCCTTTTTTGTCGCCGATTGCTTCTTTTAATGCGGTTCCGAGAACAATTCCTGTGTCCTCGATCGTATGATGATCATCTACCTGAAGGTCACCATGAACTCTGACACTTAAGTCAAAAAGTCCATGACGGGTAAATCCATCCAGCATATGGTCAAAAAATCCCACTCCTGTTTCGATATCGGAATATCCGGTTCCGTCCAGATTAATCTTTAATTTAATCTCGGTTTCTTTTGTATTTCTCTCTACTGAGGCTTCTCTTGCCATAATTACGTCCTCGCTGTTTTTCTCTCTGTAATATGTAATGGATTGGATAGCTTCTCTTCTATTTATTTCTTAAAAAGATCTGACGCTATTATTTATCCTCATCCTCAAAACGAACTGCAATAGAGTTTGCATGTGCAGTAAGCTGTTCGGAGGTTGCAAACTGGATGATATCCTTGTGAATGTCACGCAACGCTGCTTTAGAATAATATACAATGCTTGACTTCTTAATGAAATCATCTACAGAAAGTGCAGAGAAGAATTTGGCTGTTCCGTTTGTTGGGAGTACATGGTTCGGACCTGCGAAGTAATCTCCCAGAGGTTCTGAACTGTATTCTCCGATAAAGATCGCACCTGCATTCTTTACTTTCATCATATCTTCAAACGGGTTGGCTGTCACGATTTCCATATGTTCCGGAGCAATTTCATTGGCTGCTTCGATTGCCTCGTCCATATCTTCCGCAATAAGGATATAGCCAAAGTTATCAAGAGACTTCTGGATAATCTCTTTTCTGGAAAGGACTTCTACGAAGCCCTTTACTTCTTCATCTACTTTGGCTGCAAATTCTTCGCTTGTAGTGATCAGGATCGCACAGGCAAGTTCATCATGTTCTGCCTGGGAAAGAAGGTCTGCTGCTACGAAGTGTGGATTTGCTGTCTCATCTGCCAGAACAAGAATCTCACTTGGACCTGCAATAGAGTCAATGCTTACATATCCGTATACTGCTTTCTTTGCAAGGGCTACGAAAATATTTCCAGGACCTACGATCTTATCTACTTTCGGGATGCTCTCTGTTCCAAATGCCAGTGCGCCGATTGCCTGAGCGCCTCCTACTTTGTAGATTTCATCTGCCCCTGCTTCTTTGGCAGCTACCAGTGTAGATGCACATACTTTGCCGTCTTTTCCAGGAGGTGTTGTCATAACAATGTGCGGTACTCCTGCTACTTTTGCAGGTACGATATTCATAAGTACGGATGATGGGTAAACTGCTTTTCCGCCAGGTACATAAACACCTACTCTGTTTAACGGAGTCACTTTCTGGCCGAGCATAGTTCCGTTTGTCTCACTTGTAAACCAGCTGTTCTGAATCTGTTTTTCATGATATTTGCGGATGTTGACAAGTGCTTTGCGGATAACGCCAAGAAGTGCAGGATCTATCTGCGCATATGCTTCTTCAATCTCTGCATCCGTGACACGGATTGTCTCTTTTGTTACATCTGCTTTGTCAAATTCCTTTGTGTAGGCAAAGAGCGCTGCATCTCCTTCATTTTTTACTTTATCAAGAATCTGAGCTACTGTGAATTCAAATTTCCCATAGTTGTTCGGGCTTCTTTTCAGCAGATTCTCAAGAATATCTTTTGTGGATTCTTTTGTTAATTTTACTGTACGCATCTTTACATTTCCTCCTGCAGAACTCTTCTTAAATCTTCAATGAGTTTGCGAATTCTTTCGTTCTCCATCTTCATGCTTACCTGGTTGACAACCATTCTGGCAGACAGCGGGCAAACCTCTTCTAATACTTTCAGACCATTTTCTTTCAATGTGCTTCCTGTCTCTACGATATCTACGATAACCTCTGACAGACCAACGATCGGTGCCAGCTCGATAGAACCATTTAATTTGATCAGATCTACGGTCTGATGCTTTCTGTTAAAGAAGTAGTCCTTTGCAATATTCGGATATTTGGTTGCTACACGGATGAGCTGGTTGTTCTCCAGAACCTCTCTGGCACTCTCCGGTCCGCAGACGCACATTTTACATTTTCCAAATCCGAGGTCCATAACCTCATATAACTTACGGCCTTCTTCAAGGATCGTATCTTTTCCGACGATTCCGATGTCTGCCGCGCCGTATTCTACATAGGTAGGAACATCCGGACCTTTTGCAAGGAAGAATTTCATTTTTAATTCTTCATTTGTAAAGATCAGTTTGCGGGAATCTTTATCTTTCATTTCTTCGCAGGTGATTCCTGCTTTCTCAAACATTTCCATTGTTTTGTTGGCAAGTCTGCCTTTGGTAAGGGCAACTGTCAGGTATCTCATGGCTTATCTGACCTCCTTTTTCAAACGTAATGCCACACATTTGCCTTCTGCGCGAAGTTTCTGTGCTTCTTTGATTGCCTGTGCACGATCCTGTGGCTCATATTCGATCACTTCCGGCTTCTCTTCTTTCTCAGAGAGCAGTTTCTGGCTGGAAAGTGCAAGAAGAAGGTTGTCTACTTCAATCGCAAATCCGATAGATGCCGCCGGTTTACCGAAGTGTTTCATCAGGCCATTGTAACGACCGCCCTTGATCATTGGCTCGCCGGTTCCATAGGTGTATGCCTGGAAAATGATTCCTGTGTAGTACTGATATTTGCTGAGCATTCCGAAGTCAAAAGAGATGTATTTCTCGTAGCCGTAGTTCTTCATGATCTCATAGATTTCTTCGAGTCTGGAAACCGCTTCGAGTGCGCATGCATTGTTTGTCAGGCTTCTGGCTTTCTTTAAGACTTCTTCGGAACCGAACATCTGTGGGATTTCGATGAAGGCTTTTACCATGCTGTCTTTAATTTTCTGCTCTGCTACGAATTCTTCTACTCCAAATGAGTTTTTCTGTGAGATCAGGGTGCGGAGGCGTTCTTCTGCTTCGGGGCCGAGTTCTGCTTCTTTTAAGAGGGATTTGAAGTAATCTACCTGTCCGACGCTGACCTGGAATTCTGTCAGTCCTGCTGCCAGGAGACATTCGACTGTCATGGCGAGAAGTTCTGCATCTGCGTCTGCGGATTCATCTCCGATTCGTTCTACGCCCATCTGTGTGGTTTCTTTGAGATGGCCTCGATAGCTGGAGTTGTTGATGAATGTGTTGCCGGTGTAGCATAAGCTTACTGGTTCTTTGTCCGGGGAGAAGTAGGTGGCGCAGGCTCTGGATACGGACGGGGTGAAATCTGGTCTGAGTACCAGAGTGTTGCCTTCGCGGTCGAAGAATTTGTAGAGTTCTTTGGATGGGATGGTTCCTACTTCGCGGCTGAATACTTCGAAGTATTCAAATGTCGGAGTTTCTATGTCTTCATAGCCGTACTGGTGGAAGACGCGATGGATTTTCTCCTGTACCTTTCTTTTTTGGCTGCATTCGCCGTTGTAGATGTCTCTTACACCTTCCGGGGTGTGAAAAATACGTTGCATGGTTGGTCCTCCTGTGGTTATGTTTTTTGTTTCTTATTATACTTTACCTCTTACTGCTTTAGTTTAGTAACGTGATACTAAGCTAATACGAAAACTAGATAGATTATATAGGGTTTTGGGAAAATTGTCAATCCCTGTGGAAGTTGTTTTTCTTTATTTTTATAAGGGACGCTCAGAAAGATATGATATCCCAGATGCCGAAACCGCACCTGAAAGCAAATATGTTTCTGCGCGTCCCTTTATGAGTAACATCCCCTACTCTCTTTCATTTAGGTCCATCTGAATCCCATCAAGATATGGAACTAAGAATCCACTTTTTTTGTTGAGATAGTATTGCGGACTGAGTTCTTCTCTGCGGAAGCTTTTGCGGCCGCCTTCTTGCATTCGAGTCCAGAAGATGAGGAGGTGGCGCAAGGGGAGGTAGTAGAATTGGTTCTCGTGGCTGTAGAATATGAGAAAGAATGCTATGCCGCCTTGTTTTTCAAATGCCTGCATGAATTCTACCTGGTGGGGATGGATGTTTGCGAGGGGGAAGGTGTCTGTGGCGCATTCTTTGGCGTCAAAGCATATGGGGATTCCCTGTACTGCTCCAATGTAGTCTACGGTGCTTCGCTGTTCGAAGTATGCCAGGGTGATATGACGGTTTTCTTTGTCCATTCGGACGGGGGTGATGGGTGTTGGGATTTTCTGAATGAGTGCAAGTTCTTTTTCTCTGTATTGTTCGTTGGTGCGGTTTACGAGGTCTTCCAGTGTGGAGCCTCGTAAGCCTCTGCTATTCCATGTTGCCAAATTGTTCTCCTTTAAGATTTTTCTTATTTAAGTAATTTCACCGACGGATAATACCGGATGACAGCTTTTCCTACGATTTCGTCAAAGGTTACAAAGTTGGTGGTTTTCCAGCAGCGGGAATCTTTAGAGTGGTTGCGGTTGTCTCCGAGCATGAAATAGCTGTTTTCAGGAACTTCGTATGGACCGAAGTTTCCTCTTGCTTTCTCAGGGATGAAGCTGTCGTCCAGTGGGATTTCGGAGTCGTTGATGTAAACTTTTCCGTCTGTGATCTGGACTTTTTCTCCGGGGAGTCCGATGAGGCGCTTGATGAAGAGTTTTTTTTCATCGTCCGGATATTTGAAGATGATGATGTCAAATCGCTCAGGGTCTTTTATTTTTTTTGATATTTCATGCCCGAAGAGATCTATATTGATACCATATGCCAGTCGGAAGCCGAAGAGACGATCTCCGGTCATAACTGTTTTTTCCATTGATTCAGAAGGAATTTTGGCGTTGATAAGTACTACGTTATTTATGAGTGTTACGATCAGCACCACTATGATGATCATTTTTGCGTAATCCCATACTTCTTTCCAGATTCTCATGATATGCCTCCTGCAGGTGTTCTTCATTGATGATTTTGAAAAAAAGCTCCGGCACCGGTGCCACGAAGGCTTGGTCTGTCTCCGGAATTACTAATCTGTATGCATGGAGAAGCTGGTGTTTTACTCCATGACGGGTGTATTGTTTGTTGAATTCATTGTCACCGTATTTGGTGTCTCCCAGGAGCGGATGACCAGTTCCGGCCAGGTGGGCTCGGATCTGATGTGTTCGGCCTGTGATCAGTTCTACTTCCAGGAGTGTCATTTTTCCATTACTGCCAAGCGGGCGGTATGCGGTTTCGATTGGCAGGGAATCAGGAAATTCTTGTTTGCTTACGGTTACTTTGTTGGTTTTTTTGTCTTTGTGCAGGTAGCCTTTGATATGGGCAGGTTTGTCCAGTTTGCCTTTTACCAGACAGAGATAGTATTTATGGAGCGTTCTGTCATGAAAGATTCCGGATAGGAACTGCAATCCGGCGAGACTTTTGCCAGCACAGACCATGCCGCTGGTGTTTCGGTCGAGACGATTGCACACGGATGGTTTGAAAGTTTTTAGCTGTTCTTCTGTGAGTTCGCCTTTTTTCAGGAGATAACCGATCAGGTATTCTACCAGTGATGATTCGCCGTCGTCTGCTGGCTGAGAGAGCATTCCTGCTGGTTTGTTGATAATAATGATATCGGCATCTTCATAAATGATGTCTAATTCACAGTAGTCTCTTGCTATCTGGGTGCTTCCGGCAAATTTGTCGAAGGTTTCATCACTCAGGAATAGTTTGATGGTGTCGCCTTTGAGGAGTTTTTCGTTTCCGGTGGCTTTTTTTCCATTCAGGGTGATGTTTTTCTTGCGGAGCATTTTGTAGAAGAAGCTTTTAGGGGCTTCTTTAAGAAGCTTGGCAAGGTACTTGTCAAAGCGCTGTCCGGCTTCGTTTTCTTCTATTATAAATTTTTTCATTATTTCTGATATATCTTTCTCAATATTTCATGGCTACAGACAAATAGCCAAGATCGTCTGTCGGATGAGTTCGTTTCTGGAAAGATCCGGGTATTTCTCATCCGGGGTAAATTTAATACCTTCTTCCAGACTTTCTTTGTGGTCATTCATGGAATCAAGGCGTTCCAGAAATGGGCGAAGGTCTGTGAAGATCTTTACTGTAGCTTTGTAGCCGTTTTTGCGGATGATTTTTTGGGAATTGGTTTCCATGAAAGAGGCATCGATCTTCGGGTCGCTGCTGTAGGCTGCTACGGTGTTTCCGCATACCGCTACTGCGTCGATATAGGCACTCTTTTCATAGAAGGTCATGTATAATTCATATGCCATATCAAGGCTGCCCTGATGTTCCTGGATTTTCTGATACAGTCCTGCATCCATTGGTCTGCATTTCAGGATCATGATCAGGCTTACCATGGATTTGCATGCCGGAAGACATCCGACTACTGCCACTACTGTCCAGACAGTCATTCTTGTTTTAAAGTAAATCCAGGATGTAAAGAAGATAAATAACGGTACTGCGAAAAGAATCGCTGTGATGATCAGGCGGCGTTTCTTTTCGCTTTTGAAGTATCCGAAATTTCCTTTGGAAATTTTCTTTGATTTTTTATTGTTTGATGTTTTAGACTTAGCTGAAGATTTTGTGTTGTTTGGCTTCTTCTCTGCTGTCACTTTCGTCCTCCTTTGGAGTTGCTTTTCTTATGTGTGTTTCTTATTGTATTTTTCTTCGCAGATATAGTGGCGTTTCTCTTGTTTCCTCTGAAGTCTGTTAAACCTCTTCTTGTATTTCTGCTGTCACTACGGCCATTATTCTTTTTGCCGCCATCATTTCCCTGATGCTCTCCATGACCTTCGCGTATCGGGCGGATCAGGCATTTCGTACCGTATCCTACCAGGTCCATTCTGCCGGTCATTTTAAGACCTTCGAGTACCAGTTCTCTGTTTGCAGGGTTCTTGTACTGCATCAAGGCTCGCTGGATGGCTTTCTCGTGAGGATTCTTCGGCACGTATACTTTCTCACCTGTGAGAGGATGAATTCCTGTATAGTACATACAGGTAGAAAGAGTAGATGGCGTCGGATAAAAATCCTGTACCTGTTCTGGGGTAAAGCCAAGGTCGCGGACATATTCCGCCAGTTTTACAGCTTCTTTCATGGTGCAGCCCGGATGGGAAGACATGAAATATGGTACTGCATACTGCTGCTTTCCTGTTTTTTTATTGGCTGCATCATATTCTTTAAGGAACTGCTGATAAATGCTGTGACTTGGTTTCCCCATGTATTTGAGTACCTGATCTGATACATGTTCAGGAGCAACTCTCAGCTGTCCGCTTACATGATGTTCTACCAGTTCATTCAAAAACGTCTTATTCCGGTCTGCTACCACATAGTCAAAACGTACACCGGAGCGGATAAATACTTTCTTAACTCCCGGAATCCTGCGCAGTTTGCGAAGAAGGGCAACATAATCCGAATGATCTACCGTCAGGTTCTTACATGGTGTCGGGAACAGGCACTGCTTGTTCTTACATACACCCTTGGTGAGCTGTTTCTGGCAGGATGGCTGTCTGAAGTCTGCGGTAGGGCCACCAACATCATGAATATAGCCCTTAAAATCGGGATCTTTTGTCATTCTGGTGGCCTCTTCAATCAAGGATTCATGACTTCTGGTCTGAAGAATTCTTCCCTGATGGAATGTCAGAGCGCAAAAATTACAGCCGCCAAAACATCCTCTGTTGCTCGTCAGGCTGAACTTAATTTCCTCTAGTGCCGGGATTCCACCCAGCTCGTCATACATGGGATGTACTTTCTCCGTATAGGGAAGCGCATAGACATCATCCATCTCCTGTTGTGTCAGAGGCAGCGCCGGAGGATTCTGTACGATATATCCCTTTGTTCCGTAAGACTCTGCCATTGGTCTGGCGGTAAACGGGTCTGTATTCTGATACTGAATGGCAAAGCTGTCTGCGTATGTTTTTTTATCTTCTTTTACCTCTTCATAGGACGGAAGAATAATTGGCTCATAAATTCTGGAGAGATCTTTACATTTAAATACGGTTCCAGCAATATAAGTAAGCTCTTCTACAGGAATTCCGCTTGAAAGTGCATCCGCAATCTCTACGATTGAATGTTCGCCCATTCCATAAGAGATTATGTCTGCTCCGGAATCAAGAAGTACGCTGTGTTTTACTTTGTTGTCCCAATAGTCATAATGGGCCAGTCGTCTCAGGCTGGCTTCAATTCCACCCAGAATAATGGGTGTCTTTTTATAAGTCTGACGAATCAGATTGCTGTATACGATCACCGCACGGTCAGGGCGAAGTCCCATCTGACCGCCTGGTGAATAGGAATCCTTCTGTCTGTGCTTCTTGGACACTGTATAGTGGTTCACCATGGAATCCATGTTTCCCGCTGATACCAGAAATCCCAGTCGCGGCTCACCAAATACCTGGATACTCTCTTTCTTCTTCCAGTCCGGCTGACTGATGATTCCCACTTTATATCCACGGCTCTCCAACAGCCTGCTGATGATTGCCGTGCCAAAGGAAGGATGGTCCACATAGGCATCGCCTGTGATGTAGGCGAAGTCTACCTGATTCCATCCTCTCTGTTTCATTTCTTTCTTAGTTACCGGTAAAAAATCCTGCATTTATATTTCCTCGTATGTACTTGATGATATTGATATCTGCGGATTGCTCCGTTGCAAAACAACTCCCATAATCCTGATATCATAATACTCCATATTAATGATGATATACCGCCTGCGCACGATATCCTTCTGAAATAATATCAAGCTGTCTGTGGAATCGCTTCAGCTGCTGGAGATCCTTTGTGCGGAATACTCTCAGGAATTCATCCTGAATCTTCATAATCTCACGTTTATTTGCGATCTTGTACAGGTTTTCGATATTAATGAGGATATCTTTCACCAGGTTAGACTGCATCTGGGAAGAGTTCTGTGCATCCATGATCTCATTTCGTACAGAAGACATCTCATGATCCAAAGCATTGATAGCATCTGCTGCCTTGCTCAGACGCTCTGCAACATGCTCCGGCATATCACCTTTATATTTATATTGCAGGGAATGCTCGATCGTTGCCCAGAAATTCATCGCCATTGTACGGATCTGAATCTCTGCCTGTAGCTTCTTAGGTCCATTAATGGTATCCACTGTATAATAAATGATCAGATGATAACTTCTGTATCCACTCTGCTTAATATGTTTCAGATAATTCTTCTCGCTCTTTATAGTCATATCGCTTCTTTTCTGAATCATAGAAGCAACCGTCTCTATATCCTCTTCAAACTGGCAGATAATACGAACACCTGCGATATCCTCCAGTTCCTCTTCCATCTTCTCCATAGGAATATGCTTGCGCTGCATTTTCTCAAGGATACTGCTTACACTCTTAACTCTGCCCTCTACCTGCTCGATCGGACAGTAAATATCGTTCTCTTTACACTCATCGATAATGTGATTAAATTTCACTTCCAGCTCTCTTACAGCCAGTTCATACGGGCACAAAATGCTTCTCCATAACTGTATTTCCATCTTCACTCGCTCCTTGCATTTCATACATTTTGTTATTATAGCATAGATTTAAAAAAATATCTCGCTAATATGAATAGTTTCTGATTTTTTTAGAAATGGCCTTCAACACCCAGTAAGGGTTTACGCTCAATTCCTCATAATGCGGTGTCCTGATATAAATTCCCAGATGAAGATGAACCGGAAACATGCCACGCGTACCTTCTGTACCATATCCGGTATTTCCCATATATCCCAGGATATCTCCTGCCGATACCTCTTCCCCCGTCTGGAAATCTTTCTCATATGTATCCAAATGGGCATAATAAAAATACCCGCCTTTCGGGGCACGTATTCCAATCCTGTAGCCACCCAACGGAAGCCACCCGATATTCTCTACCACGCCATCTGTGACACTTAAGACCGGATAATAGCCAGACTCCTTCTTACGTCCAAACAAATCACAGCCTTCATGTACACGCAAGCCTCCATAATCCCTGAGCGCACCATAGGTATTTTCAAAATCAACTTCTGTAGATGGAATGGGAAAATATTTCAGATCCGACCATACAGACTGATAAGCCTCCATAAGCCGCTCATATTCCTCTGGTTTATACTTCCGATACGGCACACTGTCCGCCCGGACCTGCCTCGGATAAAATCCCGAATTCAGCATCGTCGCCGTCAAAATATTCGCAAACCCATCAGCCCCCGTCCCTTCGACCAGTGCAGCCTTCCAGATACTGCGATAAAGCCCGGGCGTCACATGCTGCTGCCTAAAATCACTCTCCTCACAAGCCTCCGCCTTCAAAGCCGAAGCCCGGCTGCGCATATCCAGCATCATCTGCAACATAACCACCATCACCACAAGCACAAACAACGGCAAAATATATCGAACCAACGAAGTCCGCGCATTATACGGATCAAACATATGAGATACCTCCGCATTCTGTTACAGTATATGCATTAAAATGAAAATATAGAACCTATAAAGCATTTAGCTTCAAATAAGATTTTAAAAATCGTCCAATAACCAGCAGAGAGAGGACATTAGGTCATGACCTAATGTCCTCTCTCTGCGTCCCTTAATCAAAAATACACCCTGCCACAAACAGCAGGGTGTAACACCGTCAGTCTTTAAGAGCTCCCAGAACTTTCACCAGATACTTCCACACTCTCTCTGTAGAAGAAATACTAAGAACCTCCTCAGATGTATGAATATCCTTCATATCCGGTCCGAGGGATACACAGTCCAGACCTTCCATCTTCTTATAGAAAAGTCCACACTCAAGACCTGCATGAATTGCCACTACATTTGGCTTCTGACCATACATTTCTTCATAAACTTCCACCATCTTATCACGAAGCGGTGAATCCTTGCGGTACTCCCATGCAGGATATACACCCTGTCTCTCATATTCTCCACCAAGAAATTCTGTCAGATATTCAATCTTATCAGAAAGTGCGTCTCTGGCTGTCTCCACAGAACTTCTGATGCTGGAGCTTCCCAGCACTTCGTTCTCAGATGTCTTCAGAATACCGATATTTGTAGAAGTCTCTACCAGTCCTTTGATAGTTCCACTCATCTTCTGAACGCCATACGGTACATTTACAAGGAAGAATACAACTTTCTCTTTACTTGTCGGATGAAGAACTATCGCATCCTGCTCACCTTCCTCTGTGACAGTTACTGTGATTCCTTCATCAGTTCCTGTATACTCTTCTCTCCATGCAGTCTGCATAGAAGCGGCATACTCTTTAACAGCTTCTACGTTCTCTTTAACAGTAAGAAGTTCTGCTATGGATTCTCTTGTGATCGCATTATCTTTCTGACCGCCCTGTACACTGATCAGCTCATAGCCTGCTTTCGCATCAAGGCCATGAAGGAATTTACCCAGAAGAGAGTTTGCATTTGCACGGTTCTTATCAATCTCAGCACCAGAATGGCCACCCATCAGACCACTGATCTTAACTGTCAGTTTCTCACCTTTCGCTTCCAGTCTTGTCACCGGAATATGGCTGATTCCGGAAAGACCTCCTGCGCAACTGATCCAGAGACTTCCCTCTGCTTCAGAATCAAGGTTGATGAATCTTCTTCCTTTTAATACGCTGCAGTCAAATCCGACAGCACCAAGAAGACCGATTTCCTCATCTACAGTAATAAATACTTCAAGAGGAGGATGTGCAATCGTATCACTTTCCAGAAGTGCCAGACCATAAGCTACTGCGATTCCGTCATCGCCACCGAGAGTTGTTCCATTCGCAGATACATAGTCACCTTCAACAGAAAGATTTAATCCATCTTTTGTAAAGTCGTGATCTACGTCCGGACGTTTCTCACATACCATATCCATATGTCCCTGAACAATTACTGTCGGTGCATTCTCATATCCTGCTGTTCCCGGTTTATAAATAACTACATTATTCATCTCATCCTGAATATATTTCAGATCATGATTCTTTGCAAACTGTACCAAATAGTCACTGATCTGCCTGGTGTTTCCTGATCCATGCGGGATCTTGCAAATCTCTTCAAAATAATGAAATACCCTTTTCGGTTCGCAATTCTCTAAAACTGCCATAATTATTACCTCCAAAAATCACACTGATTTATAAAAAGAATCCTATAAAAAAATCTAATTAAACCAGATCTATTTTACCTGAATACTATAGCATTTATTTTCATTAAGTGCCATATAAATTTTATAAAGAATCTATAAAATGGTGTCCATGGAACATATTATTATGAACAAAAACCATTTCCTGCTTTCCAGTGTACGTCGAAATCTTAAAAATATTCTGCTCGTCTGTGGAGTTTTTTTCCTTCTGGGATTTCTTCTGATGCATCCGGCTGAAAGTCTGGTCTGTGCGAAAGCAGGAATGACTTTATGGCTGAATACATTAATTCCGACACTTCTGCCATTTATTATTCTTACCGGTATATTGACACGCATTGATAACATCCAAAAAATTCTATCCCCTCTGGAGTCTTATTTTCGTGTTCTGCTGGGTGTCAGCAGCTGGGGCGGTTACGTGTTTCTACTTGGTATGTTGTGTGGATACCCTCTGGGTGCCAAACTGGCTTCTGATCTGTATGAATCAGATAAAATCAGCAAAAAAGAAGCTGTGTACCTTTCTACTTTCTGTAATAACCCAAGTCCTGCTTTTGTCATTACATACCTGGGTAAATTATGCCTGAAGGATGTCGTCCCTGCTTATTTTATCCTCATAAGTCTCTTTTCTGCTAATCTGATATGTATGTTATTTTTTCGTTACGCAGTCTACAAAAATCAGATTCTGACAAGTGCGCAATACACAGATACACGTAATGAAAAAGAGGTCATGTCTACAGTCCCAGCCGGAAATATCGTCAATACTTCTATTATGAACGGGTTTGAAACCATCACACGGCTCGGAGGATATATCCTTCTTTTTTCTATTCTGGCCGGATGCATCAGATATTATCAGCCATTCCCTGCTTTTTATCAAAATCTGCTTCTGGGATTTACTGAAATTACTACAGGGCTCTCAATTATTTCATCTTCTAATCTGTCTGTCACAGCCCGTATTTTTGTATCCGTCTCGGCTACGGCATCGGGAGGTCTGTGTATTCTTGCTCAGACAAGAAGTATTTTTCATTGCGATCTTAGTCTGATGCCATATATTGTCTCCAAATGTATCAGTGCAGTTCTGACATCTTTTATCCTTTACTGCCTGTTATATTATTTTCTGTAAATACATTCTGATTACTAGTGTCTATAACAAGTTGTTTGCTATACCAAAAGACATTTTAGAAGAACTTCCACATAAAAATTGCCAAAGACAATTTCAAAAAAACAACACTAATATTTATAATGTAAAATATAAAAGGCCAGGAAAATATCCTGGCCCTAATATTATTCAATTAATCTTAGTTCTCTCCCAGATCATCTAAAAGATCGTCATCGTCATCTTTGCTGTCGTCATCATGGTAAGAACCTGTGATTGCTGCTGCCTGTGCTGTCTGAGGTGCAAGTTCCTGACGATTATGATTAACAACGTCAAGACAGCTCTGCAGAGAATCAATAAATGTCTTATATTTGGCACCGGCATCCTCTAATGTTGTGTTAAGGACGCTGCCAATATTTGCCATCATATCATCTGTATAAGTGATAGCACTGAGACGGATGCTGTTTGCATCCTGTGTTGCAGAATCCAGAATCTCCTGTGCCTGCTTGTTAGCTGCATTGATTGTATCGTTTGCCTGTGCATATGCTTTCTGCATAATCTCATGCTGAGTTACCAGTTCCTGAGCTCTTGCCTGTGCATCTGCGATCAGAGCATCAGCTTTGGACTGTGCATCCTCAAGGATAGCATCTTTATTGTTAATGATCTTCTGATAACGTTTGATCTCATCCGGAGTTTTCAGACGGAGTTCTCTCAGAAGTTCTTCGATTTCTTCTTTATTTACAACAATCTTGGTTGTTGACAGCGGCTGAAATTTACAGCTGTCTACATATTCCTCGATTTCACCGATAATCTGTTCAATTCTGCTGCTCATAGTATAATATCTCCTTAATCTTCTCTATTTGTGTTACTGTCCTTTCGTATATGAACAATAACCTATTTGTCATCTGCTGTGCGATGAAGCTTCTCAATGACTGCATCAGTTATTTCTCTTGGTGCAAATTTACTCAGGTCGCCGCCAAAATGAGCAACTTCTTTCAATATCGTAGAGCTTAAATAAGCATATTCCAGACTTGTAGTCAGAAATACAGTATCTACATCCGGTGCAAGCACACGATTCGTCTGAGCCATCTGAAGCTCATATTCAAAATCAGTAACCGCACGAAGCCCACGTATGATCACCTGAGCATGATTCTCTCTGGCAAAATTTACGGACAATCCCTCAAATGGTTTCACTTCAACATTCGGAATATCTAAAGTTGCCTTTTCTAATATATTAACACGTTCTTCTACAGAAAACAACGGACTTTTTGAAGAATTGTGTAAAACACCTACTATCACCTTGTCAAAAGATACTGCTGCTCTCTTTATCACATCAAGATGACCATAAGTTGCCGGATCAAAGCTGCCTGGGTACACTGCTATTTTCATGTGTTTCTTACTCTCTCTTTCCTCTGGCACGTATGCATGAAAAACAGTCACTGCTCACTTTATTGCTGACAGTAACTCCATCATGCACGTTCTAAAAATACGTGCTTATTTGTCTTATACTCTTTTGAACGCAGCTGTCTGTAACCAAGAGATTCCACATAACTGAAATCAGTCTGAAGGTCTGCCTCTACTATAATAAGCGTATTCTCATCTGCAACTGTGCTGTCCTTGAGATATTCGAGCACCTGACGTTCCAGTTCGTTATTATATGGCGGATCCATGAAGATTATATCGAAAGCACCTTTTCCTTCAAGGGAACGCAATGCCTGCAGCACGTCCATGTTCAGCAGTTTACCATCTTCTGCCAGTTTTGTAAATGTAAGATTTTCTCTGATGCATGCTGCAGCCTTTGGATTCTTCTCTACAAATACTGCATAAGAAGCGCCTCTGCTCAGTGCTTCGATACCAATTCCACCACTTCCTGAAAAAAGATCAAGGAAACGGCAATCCAGAAGTTCCGGCTGAAGTATGTTAAACAAAGTCTCTTTAATCCTGTCTGTAGTAGGTCTTGTATCCATACCTGGAACTGTTTTTAAATTAAGCCTTCTGGCTTTTCCTGCGATTACTCTCATTTAAGATTCAGTCTCCAATCCAGGTCTCCTCTTGCGAGTCCTAAAATAAGAAGTTCTGCAGTGGCAATGTTTGTCGCTACAGGAATATTGTACTGGTCGCATCTTCTTACAATACTTGTAATGTCCGGTTCTTTTGGATCGATCATAACTGGGTTGTAGAACAGGATGACCATATCGAGATCCTGACGTTCTACCATCTCCATAAACTGCTTGTCTCCACCAATACTGCCGGCAAGGAATTTATGCACATGAAGGCTTGTCGCTTCTTCAATTCTTCGTCCCGTTGTACCTGTCGCGTAGACCTCATGTTTGGCAAGTATATTCTTATAAGCGATGCAGAAATCTTCTATTAGTACTTTTTTACTGTTATGTGCGATTATACCTAAGTTCATAGTTTCTCCTCTCCGATTCTCCCGTTTATTTTGCGAATTCTTTCAATTCTTCGCAATTCTAAGTGTAATTATAACAAAGCACTAAATAAAACGCAATTAAAACTTGAAAAATATACACAATTCATAATTTATTAATATTTTCCTGGAAATTCTTCCTTCCCAGATGACTTACAAATCACTTGGATAACGATGCATAAACAGCAGCTGAACTTATTTCCTGTGATATAAAAATAATGTCGCTTTATTTCTGACATCATAAAAAATATGATTATCAATAAAGCGACATATACTTATTGTTTCATTTCATGTTTTATAACATTTACCGGTTACTCTGACAGCCACACTTACTTTGATTTCGCCTGAATATAATTTATAATTATATCAACTGCGTCAGAAATAGCAATCTTTCCAGTATCAATAGACAACTGATACTGGCTGGTATCTTCCCATGCTTTTCCGGTGCAGAATTTATGGAATGATGCTCTTTTTTCATCCACTTCCTTTACCGTGTGCGTAGCTTCTTTTTTGGAAATATTGTCACGCTTCATGATTCGCTCAATACGGCAATCTCTGTCTGCATGAAGAAAAATCGTTGTCGCTTCAGGATCTTTTTCATATACCGCACCCGAACAACGGCCAATGATCACTGCTGATTTTCCTTTTGTGAGTTCACGCACAAGCTCAAAGGATCTCTCCATCGGGTTGCTGTCTCCATAGCTTACCGCTATGCTGTACAGCAGACTATTTACCGCTTTCTCCTGGAAAAATTCTTTATTCTCATCATATTTGCCAAGCTTTCTGGCTTCTTCTTCCAGTTTCTTTCTGTCATAAAGTTCCATTCCCAGTCTGGAAGCCAGTTCTCTGCCTATCTCATGTCCGCCGCTTCCACATTGTCTTGCAATTGTAATAATCATCTCGGTTCCTCCTGTCCTACATTGCCATGATGTCATTGAGTATTCATAATAGATCATTTTAGTTTCATTATACTCAAAAAGGAAGTGGATGTATATGCTAAAATCTACCATAAATTATCCTTGCAAAACCTGATATTCTGGTACTTATGGCGAATTGGTCAGACAAATTTAGCTTTTTATCTACTTATCTTTTAACGCCTTCTCAATCTCACTGATTACGATTTTAAGTGCCTTAATACGGGCGTATTTTTTGTCAACAGATTCCAGCACATGCCATGGCGCAAAGGAAGTATTCGTTTTCTGAAGCATTTCATCTACTGCAACTTCATATGCGTTCCATTTTTCTCTGTTTCGCCAGTCTTCATCTGTGATCTTCCACTGTTTCTCCGGATTATTCTGTCTTTCCCGGAAACGTTCCAGCTGTGTATCCTTATCAATCTGAACCCAGAATTTAATAATAACTGCGCCACAGTCCTTGAGTTTTTTCTCAAATTCATTCATTTCATTGTAAGCACGTATCCAGTCATTCTCACTGCAGAATCCCTCGAGACGTTCTACCATAACTCTTCCATACCAGGTTCTATGAAACAACTTTTAAGTGACAACAACACAATGCCGCCTTATTTCCATTGCTATAAGAGTATAGAACAGAAATAAAGCGGCATTTTTTCTTTTGTATATAGTTTTTATGAACGTAATAATAATTTACGAAGCAATTATTCCGTCATAATCAGACGATAAAGTTCTGTTATATTATAACGTCATTTTTAGTACTGCTGGCCACCCTGAGAACCGGATCCGCTGGACATCTGTCTTTCCTGGGCTTCGATCATTTTCTTCATAATAGTATCAGAACAACTTTCCCTGAATTTTGCGTTGATGGAAAATAATCTGATTATTCAGAAGAAAATCAAATCATTATTTTTAATATAACAATCTCTTTACGAGCTTCATTATAGTACAGAAACCTTGAGAATACAAGGTTCTAAAAAAGAGACCGAAAAGAGACCAAAAGAGACGTTCAATGTCATTTAGTTAACATTTAATAGGGAGCGAATTCTTACAGAACAAATTACAAACGAAAATACTCTTTAAAGCAAAAATATTGTCTTTTTTTCAGAACACTTATTCCGTTTTTCGGCTTCCGTGATATAATGCTTTATTATGAAAATTTCCATGAATAAATGAGGTAAACCAAGTGAAAAAGAAAACACTTGTGCCTCTTATCATTTTTTTACTGGGCATATGCCTTGTTAGTTTAATTGTATACATAACAGACACCCATGAAAAAAAACAGAGACACACAATGGCACAATTAAACGCAACCACCTACGGTGAACGCATTAAGAATGAAATTACAGATGGAATTGAAATTACGGATACTTTGGAGCAGGTCATAATCAGTGAAAATGGTGAATTTCATCAGTTTGACACAATTGCCAAAAATCTGATGTCTGATTCCATTGAAAGCATGCAGCTCGCTCCCAATGGTATTGTAACAGATATTTATCCGGCTGAAGGAAATAAGGCAGGTAAGATTGATCTGCTCCATGATAAGGAACGTAAAGAGATTTCCTGTTACGCAAGAGATAATCATACAATTATTACACAGGGGTCTTTCGAATTAAAACAGGGCGGTTATGGAATTGCCGTCCGCAATCCGGTCTACCTGAAAGATAAACGCGGACAAGAGTATTTCTGGGGATTTACCATTGTCATCCTGCGTGTTCCGGATATTTTTTCAGATGCAATCAGTGCACTTTTGAATTTTGGATATGAATATAAAATTTTAAAAACAGCTACTCCATGGAGTGATGATTATAAAGTAGTTTATCAGTCAGATGATCAAATAAATCATCCGGTTTCTTACACTTTTACTATAGGACATGAAAACTGGAAACTTGAGATTACTCCGAAAGTTGGATGGAGAAATAACACACTACTGATAATTATCAGCGGAATGTTTCTCACTATAAGCCTTCTTCTGTCAGTGCTTACCAGGGTATGGCTGGTAGCAAAAGAACACAAGAATAAATATCAAATACTGGCACGCACAGATTCTCTTACGAATATTTATAATCGTTATGGATTTGATGAATTAGCAGAAAAAATGATCTCTAAAAATCCACAAGCACATTTTGTAGCTGCGCTCCTTGATATCGATGACTTTAAGTTTATCAATGATATCTATGGACATAGTTACGGAGACAGAGCATTAAAGATTCTTGCCGACAGCATGAAAGCATTTTTTCCATCTGATGCATTACTTGGAAGAAATGGTGGTGATGAATTCTGCATTCTTTTACCAAATTGTACCTTTGAAGAGGCAGATGTACAGCTACAGCAATTCACCAAACTCCCAAAAATATTCTCATATCATAATGAGGAACATGCATTTTATATTTCTCTTGGATATGCAGAATATCCAACATTTGCATCCAGCCATTCACAGCTCATGCGCTGTGCAGATGCTGCCCTTTATGAAATAAAGCTTCATGGAAAAAATGGATGTATGGCTTACCGAAAAGGTCTCCAGTCAGGAGCCCGCAAACAGCTTGGATTTGCGCTTAAGGATATCTCCGAACACCTTCCAGGTGCATTTATCATATATAGAGCAGACAAAGAAGACGATGAACTCTTTTATGCAAACCACGAATTTCTTCATATGGCTGGTTATAAAAGCATGGATGAACTATTCAGACTTACTCAAAAAAGGTTCCACAATCTGATCCGCAAAGATGAGCAGCAACAAATAGAAACAAGCATCTGGAAACAGATCGACAGCGGCAATGAAAATGACTATGTTCACTTTCATCTTCGAAAAGCTGACGGAACTTACCTTTCTGTACTTGACCATGGAAGAATCGTAGAAAGCCAGCAATACGGAAGAGTATTTTATGTATTGTTCATGGATTGGGAAGATATGCATATTCGTTACAGTGATAAATTTTCTGAATAATAAATTGCTGATGCCCCTCTCCAATATGGTCCATTAACATTCAGCCTCATATGGTTATCAACATAAACTAAAGAGAAACTGGTTTCCGTGATATTATCACACAATAACATAGTAAAAACCCTGTTGGTTTTTCCAACAGGGTCCTATCGATTACTCATTTAAGAAGATTCATCTACGCTGAGCTTAAAGCTTATTATATTTCTTGCATAATTGTTTATTTTTATACATATAAGCATCTGCATTATCCAATAGCATCTGCATTGTACACGCCATATCACCGGAGGATAATGCCCATCCGCACGCATAGTCGATTGGTATTTGATTTTCATAACTATTTAATCTGTCTTTTTCTCTGTACAAGGATTTTAATATTTCCTTAATTTCCGCCTCGCTTGTATGATAAATGACTGCTATAAACTCATCTCCGCCATATCTTCCAACAAAATCCTTTTCTGGAATCACACTGCGCAAAAGCTTTGCAAAATTCATTATTAACTGATCTCCTGCGGAATGTCCCCTTGTATCATTAACAATTTTTAGATTATTTAAGTCAAACATTATGCATGCTGTAGGATCTGTAATTATATCTTTTTTATCAAAAATCTCATTACAGGCACTTTTATTTGGCAGCCCAGTATGGGCATCTATGAATGCTTTCTGTTCTAGTAGTCTGTTTTGCATTGCCATCTGCATTGCCCTTAGAGTCTGCATAATAACCAATATCACCAGACTCAACATATCAAGTGCCGACAAAAGCTCTATGATGCGAATCTTTATAGCGAGCTTTTCTGAATAGCTTTCTGCGGCAGATACAGTTTCATCTGCCATCGTAAAATAAATTTCACTCATGTTAACAATGTCTGTATTTTCGTATCCCTTGTTTCTTACCGATTCAATCTCTGTTTTCAATTTATCCCAGTAATCACTCTGGATTTGCAATTTTTTCTGATATTCTTCATCATGGAGTTTTACCAGATCATAATGTCCATCCTGATATCTTAATCCAAGAAGAATATCATCCAAATATTTAATTAATTCATCATTTTGGTTTCCTGTAATTTCTAATTTTACTTCACGCTGTGTAGCTCCACGTACCAGACCTGCATAATTTATTACGCGTGCTGTCCCCTGCAGCCTACTAATCTGTATCATCATAAAAATAATAAGAACTACTAATATCAATATAAGGAAACTCTGTATAATATTTATTATGTTTTTACTTTTTTTGTTTGTCTGCATTTTACAATTTATCCTAGTCTTAAATAATATTCATTTCAATAACTATGCTATTCCTTTACTTTCTCCCTACATTTGGGGCAAATACCTTTAAATGAAATATCATAATCTGAAAATGTAAATGCCAATCCATATTTTTCCTCGAATCTCTTATGAGAGGATACAGAATCCTTACTGACTCCAAGAATAATTGCACCTTTTTTCAGTAAACTGAGGGTATCTCTCGGAAAAACCACATGCCTGTTTCGTACATCCCGCTGTATTATCCTTGGGATAGAAATATAATATTACTTTTTTCCTGTATAATCCGATAATCTGTGTATTTTCCCATTTTAATCTGGCAACTCAAAATCAGGTGCCTTGACCCCTACTTCCAACATTATTTATTCCTCCCTCTCTGTAACTTTCTCTTTATTCGCCATTTTCTTCCTATTCCCAGAAATCATTTTATGTCCTGTATGCATCGCCATTGTCATACATAGTATAGAACTTAACGCAAAGTATTTGTGGCTTGATTTTAACCCTTTATATCCAGTATAAAAACTACCAATCATTGTGATTAATGCTCCTGCTGACCAATATTTATGTGCTTTCATATAATTCCTCCGTCTTTTATCTTCGGTGTTTTTAATTATAATTATACTCCACAGTAATCATATGTCAATTTAATAATGAAACAATCAAAACAGCCTATATCTCGCATTTCTTCCAATCAACAAACTGCATTCTTAATATAATTTATCAGTATATCAGAAATCATTCTGCCAGGTATACGAGACGGAAATCAGTGCTTTTTATCACTCTGCGGAGCCCCGTCCTCTCGGTAATTGAATTGCCGAGGATTCCCGCTTATTGTCCTAAACTTTTTCCTCAACTGTCCCCCCAAAAAAATCTCACAGAATTGTTACAAAAGGCACCAGCCACCTTATCGACTGATGCCTCTATCTACTATATCTCAGATAAAAACATCTCCATCATTTCAAAAGAGAATGACGGAGATATTTTGCCTTGTTTATTCTTGTAGCAACCAATCGGCTATATCATGAATTTCGATTCCTTCATAACTATATTTTGGATGTTTGGTTCTGGCAATAATCATTTTCGGATAAGCATCTCGAATCTGAAGCAGAGGAGAGCATTCTCTCTTAAATGTTTCCTGATTGGAAATGTTGTCACTGACCTGAATATAGATCTTCTCGCTGCCTCTCTGAGCAACAAAGTCAATCTCCTTTTGATAGAGCTTGCCGACATAGACATCGTATCCACGGCGAAGAAGCTCGATGCAAACGATGTTTTCATATACTCTGCCATAATCCATATTTCTGCTTCCCAGTATTGCATATCGAATGCCACTGTCACAAAGATAGAACTTTTCAGAGCTTTCCAGGTATTTCTTGCCTCGGATGTCGTATCTCTTAATATCATAAAATACAAAAGCATTGCACAAATACTTAATGTACTTGCCGACAGTTACATGATTGGTCGGAGTCTTATTTGCTGTCAGTAGCTGACTGACCTTATTAGGAGAAGTCAGGTTGCTGATATTATCCATAAGAAATTCGCTCAGACGTTGTAAAACCAAAGTGTCCGGGAGCGAATATTTCTGCACCAAATCCCTTGTAACAATCGTTTCGTAGACCTCTTTGATATAGTTTGTTCTGTCTTTTTCGGTTCTGTAAGCGTAAGAACCTGCCAAACCACTCTGGATAGCGTAATCATCAAAGAGCTTATCTTTATCAGTAACATCATCATAATATTGGCAATATTCCTGAAAGCTGAAAGGAAATACATGAGCTTGGACTTACCGGATCGACGAATGCCTGTGATGATCTTGATGTCAGAAGTACCATTCAATTCAATGATTCTATCGAGATATTTTGCTCTTGTAATTATTTTCATATCGTTACTGGCTTTCAAAAGTTTAAGATTTTTCATTTATTGAAACTGCTTCGATGTACTTATAATACTGTCTGCTAATAGTATATGCAAGATATCACTTTCAAAAACACAAAATATTTTATTTTTTGAAAGCGGATACTATCCAAAGATTGCCCCAGGCATCAAGCCTATCCTGTTTGCACAGATTCATTCCATCATAGCATATGATGCCTGCTCTTATATTTGATACGAAAAAATGAAGAGTATCGAAAAAAGTGAATTCGAATTCACTTTTTTTGACATTCTTCCTTTATTCCGTACATAATACTCCGTAACTATAGCAATTCCATAAAATAATGCATGAAATAAATCAGGTAACATCCTACTATCAGTCTGAAAATATCATCTTCTATCTCTTCTTCGCTGCTGTTTAAAATAATTTTGTTTTCTTCTATCTGAAGCCCCATTGTAACCACAAGATTCTCAACCTGTTGTCTGTCATATTCTTTTTCATCCAAAAGAACAGAATTCTCAGAAACCCTGAATCTCCCGGTTTCATCACATTTCAGTTTCAAATGCAGTTCAGGGAGTTTTCCGAGTTTAAAGGTTATCTCACTGTATGTCATAGATTGTTTTACTTTTGTGATTCCCTGTTTCACTGCCAGTATGATCCATTCATCCAACACAGGTCCTTTATACATAGGCAGTCCATATTGCAGGTGTAATTGGGCTGCCTTGCTGATACAGGCATTTCTGGTACGGTTATTCAGACGTTTATAAACATTGCTGCCCTCAACCGGGTAGTATTTCTTCAGTATCTTCTCTTCGACTTTTGTCCATGGGTCATTGTTTTTCCTGCTTAATCCCAGAATCATCGCTCTATATTTGCATGCCTGAAGAGATCTTTCAGGAATGAGAGTATTCACATACCCGGCACCTTTTTCTTCATAATATCGGGTAATGATCGCATCCTCTTCCTGTGTCCATGGAAGTCTGTTATTGTCTGATCTGACATTTAAGTACTTAGCTCTGGACTGACAGGCAGTCAGCGTTCTCCCTTCCAATCGTTCTGCTACTTTCCTGCCTTCCGCTTTGTAATATGTTCTTATAATTTCATCTTCTTCTGCAGTCCATTCTTTTCTTCCCTGTGTGCAGAGACCTAATTTGGAAGCTCTTTTATTACATGCCTCTTTTGATCTTCCCTTCAGTCTTTTCTGAACTTCAGCACCTTCTGTTGAATAATAGTTTCTCAGAATTTCATCTTCGTTGCTGCTCCATTTTCTGTTTGCCCCGGAATAAGTGAGTCCTAATGCAGAAGCTCTTCCTCTGCAGGATTCTGCAGACCTCTGATTTAAACGAAAACGAACATTACTGCCCTCCGCAGCATAATACTCTCTGAGTATTTTATCTTCTGCCTCTGTCCATAACCTGATATATTTACCATCATTCTGTACAATTGCTGAAGATGAAATATTTTTGGATATTTCCATTTTTGATGCCTGAATCCTGCAGCTTTTTGCAGTTCTTCCAGATAATCTTTCACAGACCTGATCGCCTTCTGCGGGATAGTATCTTTTTAATATTTCGATTTCGTCGGCTGTCCATCTTTTTTTTGTATTTGCCATGTCTTACACCTGTTTTATATATTGTTTCAAACTGAAATATTCACTACTTTTTATTTTTCGTAACCTCCGCAGAACAATTCCATATATAAGTACAATATCTACATCGAAATCCCTGAATGCACAACATACTCATACCCTGTCTCTGTAGTATAAGTTTTTTCCTGTCCCAGTGCCGGAATAACAGACTCAGAACTGTGCAGACTTCCACTTTTAAATATGATCATCACTTCTGCTTTCTTTTCATTAACCGGAGTTATTTCTATATTACTGATTGTACTTTCTATCATAGCTCTGGTGATATCTTTGGTTTTTACGTAGGAGTACTCTTTTGCATAGTCTAGTATTCTACCCATCTGATCTAACAATTCTGTTTTTGAAAGAGGTTTCATGCTTTTCAATTGCTCCAGATCCGCTTTTTTCTCTGTAATCTGCTGTGTAAAAGTCTTGTTTCTGCTTAAAAATTCCGTATCAGAAATGTATCCGCCCATATTGTAATCCAACAACTTATCTCTCTTCTGTTCCAGTACTGTTATTTCATGCTGTATGTTGTCAATTTTTTCTTCAGTTCCTTCTGTTTTGTTAAGCTCTTTCTCATAAAGTTCCAGATATTTGTGCAATATACTTTTATTGCTTTTAGCCAGATTGTTATAAACATCCGATATCATCTCAAGCAGGATTTCTTCTTTTACCGGTTTGGATCTGCAGGAAGCTGCACCCTGTTTTATGCGATGACTGCATACCCAGGTCTTTGCATCTTTTCCGCGGACAGTTCTGACTTTCAGCCAATATGCAGCTCCATCTTCCGCACAATGTACAAGGCCGGTAAAAAGGTTGTCCTGCTTATAAGAAGTTTTTTTCGATTTGATATTTTTACTTCTTTCTTCAAGAATCCTGTTTGCATCTTCCCACAGTTTTTCATCCACAATTGCAGGGACATGGGTACCATCGTCTTTATACATCACCCATTCATCTTCAGGCAAGAATTTTTGTTTCTTAGTAAAAAGATCAACTATTTTTACTTTTCCGCCCACATAGTAACCCTTATATTTAGGGTTTCGGATGATATTTGCAATCACATGGCTATCTATCTTTCCCCCTTTATAATTTCTGTATCCACATTCCCATAAAAATTGTTCCAGTGAATGGGTAGACCAGTTTCCCAAGGCATATTTTTCAAAAATAAGCTGTACCATTTTTGCCTCTTCAGGATTCAAAAACAATTTTCCGTTTCGCTTGTCCCATCCATATATATGTGAATTACCAAGAACCACACCATTCTGTATGGATCTTGCATGACCAAAACGCACACGACTTGAAAGTTTTCTGCTTTCTTCCTGTGCAATACCAGACATGATTGACAGCCTGAGTTCCGAATCCTCATCTAATGTATTGATATTATCATTCCGGAACCAGACAGCAGTTCCACAGTCCAGAAGTTCTCTTGTATATCGTATACTATCTAATACGTTTCGGGCAAAACGGGTAATCTCTTTAGTGATGATAAGATCGATTTTTCCAGCTTTTGCATCCTGAAGCATTCTCTGGAATTCCTCTCTGTGGGTTACTGTAATACCTGAAATTCCTTCATCTATATAACCATCTACAAGCGTCCAATTCTTTACATCTGAAATCAGTTGTTCAAAAAAAGTCCACTGATGCTCAATAGAGGTTTTCTGTTCATCCTTATCTGTACTGACTCGGGCATAATACGCCACATTCAGTTTCAAATCAAATATATTTTTTTGCCGGGATTTCAGTTCCTCACGGGTTGCATAAATATCCATGTTATTCCTTTCCAATCAACTGATTCTCTGGCAATATTCACCTGAACTGTCCATCTGTTCTCCATTCTTCGCAACTACTGTATTGAATGTATTCAAGGTTATAATGTCTTTCTGGATACTGCTATGCAGTTTTTCGGAAATCTGTCCATTATCAAGCAATTTGTCATTAATCATTGTCAATACAACCTGTTCCAATGTCATAAGCATTCCTCCTGTTCTATATGTTATAGTGTGCAATTTGGCATAGAATTATCCAGCGCTAAAAAGAAGACATGGATACTGATTGTAGAAACAATAAGCTACCAAAATCTGTCCTGCTACAGGAAGATTCTTTTTATCACAGCTCCAGATCCTCATCATGCCAAGGAAAAAGCCCGAAACTGGTGCGAGGGTGAACAGATTACATCAATTATTGCCATTCCATTCGATCCAAGTCGTATGGGAGATGCATTGATCGACAACACTGTAAAAAATTTTTCGAAAAAATCATATAATATTGAAGAAGGAGAGGATTATTAATCCTCTCCTTCTTGATTAGTACCAGTTAACCGATTCATCTCTGTAATCAGCTGTGCTATCTTCTCACTCATCATTTCTCTGACGGTATTTTCCATATATTTACAATCAATTTCATTCCCATTTGTAACCGGTACAGATATCATCAATTTCTTAATCTCTTTATTATTAAGCTTCGAGTTGTAATTATATCTCCCTCTTTTCGCCTTTTGAATTGCCCCTACAAAATATAGTCCAATAAATTTATTGAACTCACAGATAATTTCTTTCTTGGGAGTTAGAACTACCAAATGCGGAAAACCGATAAATGGCTGATCCTGATAAAAACTTTATTCTCATTAGTCGTACTGCTTAATGTCAATACGTTTTTTTTATGATCTTCCAAGCACTTGATTCAAGGCAGAAAGTCATGTCGCATCACTTAATGCTACAGTCCCTTCTTAATTTCTTCAATCGTCATCTCATATACTTCTGTTACTTTTTCCACTGCCTCTGGTATCCCCGGCTGCTCTCCGGTCCTATCTCTCAAAAGTTCTGTTAACTCGTTACTAACCTCATACAGATGGTCAAAAGAAAGATTCTGGCAAACCCCTTTCAGTGTGTGTGCACCGCGGAAAGCATCTTCATAATTTTTATTTTCCAATGCCTGTTTTAACTGTAGATAACTCTGGTCTTCAAGGAACTTTAATGTAAATCTCCGAATCAGTGCTTCGCTGTGAAGGCGTCCCAGGACAGCTTTATAGTTTCCTCCAATAGCTTCATAGCACTCTCGCATTGTCATATTTTAGTCCTCCTGTCAATTGTATTCCACTAATTCATGAACCTCTGCTAATCAATTATATACATACCTTAAAATCGTTTTTATAACTTCATCAATCACAATCGGCTTTGACAAATGTGCGTTCATTCCGGCATCCAGTGATGCCTGAACATCTTCTGCAAATGAATTAGCTGTCATTGCTATAATAGGAATGTTTTTTCCATCCGGTCTGTCATTCATTGCCCTGATTGCTTTTGTCGCTTCATAACCATTCATTTCAGGCATCATGACATCCATCAGGATTACATCAAATGTACCTTTCGGATGATTTCTGAAAATCTCAACAGCATTCTTTCCATCCACAGCTCTTTCTACATTCATCCCGAACTCTTCCAACTGCACGGCAGCAATCTCTGCATTTAGTTCATTATCCTCTGCAAGAAGGACATTCACACCTGTAAGATTCACCTTTTCAGAAATACCTGTGTCTGACTTATTACATTTCTTATCTGTAATTTCCAAAGGAATATCCACAGTAAATGTGGTTCCCTCATGCTTTTTACTCTGCACGGAAATGGTTCCACCCATCATATCTACATACTTCTTTACGATAGCCATCCCCAGTCCAACTCCATGGTACTGCGTTCTCACACCGGAATCTTCCTGTGCAAATTCCTCAAAAACTTCTTTTGTAAATTCCTCACTCATGCCAATACCAGTATCCGAAATGCGGTAACGCATATTTATATATCCATCCCCGCCCTTTTCCTGACACCGGGCTTCAAATGTAATCGTCCCTCCATCCGGAGTGAATTTCACGGCATTGCTCAGAATATTGACCAGCACATCACGCAGGCGTGCAGGATCCACAAGTACATTTGGAATCTTTGCTTCTTCACGCTGAATCTTAAAGTTGATATCCCTGTTCGTAAGAAAACCTTTTGTAATATCCAATGCAGAATCTGTAATGTTTTTCACATCCGCCGGTACCGGATTGTAATTCACTTTTCCACTTTCGATGCGGGTCAGATCTAATATATCATTGATCAGCGACAGTAAATGCTCTGAGCTTTCGTCAATCTTTTCCAGACAATTTTTCACTTTGTCTGACGGATTGTTTTTCATTGCAATACCGGTAAATCCTATGATTGCATTCATCGGTGTCCTCATATCATGGGACATATGTGACAGAAATGCTGTTTTTGCCTTGTCTGCAGCCTGTGCATGCTCTGCCAATTCCGCCATTTTCTCAGCTTTCTCCTGGGCCGTCTTCTGAGCTTTTTTTCTTGCACTGAGACGCACCATTATCACAGCCATAGCAGTCAGCAGCCATCCAAAAATAAGAAGAACCCAAACAGTAACAGCAGGATGCAGACGTATCCAGTCAACAAATGTCAGCTCTGTTGCTTTGTATGTGGTATACTGTGCTGCAAGATCTTCAACAAGATTTGGGGGCATGGCATACATTGCTTTCGTCAGAATACCAGCCAGCGCATGATTCTCAGTTGATGAAATTACCATGCGGTAGGTGAATGTAGGCTGTTCCAGCAGAGTATATGTCATGGTGCCCGTAGTGTCACTGTTCACAAACGCCTGTGCCATGTAATAGTAGACGAAGGCAGCATCTGCTTTACCCTCACGGACAGCTTCCATCATTTCCTGTCGGGTACTGCACATCAGTTTTTCTGCACCGGGTGCCATTGCATCTTCAATTGAATTTGATGCTGTCTGGTCAACAGTAGTAACAACATTAATTTTTCCATCAAAGTCACGCCGTGTCACCCTTGCCAGCTGCATCGTAATGAAAGGTGCAGTAATCCCCCATTTTTTCGTCTCAGCATAGTTATCTGTTTCCAGGCGCGCATCGATGCTCATATCTGTGGTTTCCTTATTTTTCTGATAAGCAATATACTCATCTCTGGTGGCAGGTGTAAGAAACTCATAGGAAATCCCGGCATAGTCTGCAATTTTCCGGAAGTAATCCGGGATAATACCCTTCATCTCACCATTTTCATTATAAGAATATGGATAACGGGTCGGATCACACAGAACATGAAGCGGATTGTCCTTGGAATACTGTGAAATAATACTTTTTTCTTTCTCCGTATATTCCAGATTCTTAGTTTCTATGCTTTCATAATTTTTATTATAAAGTGTCGTTTTCCAGTCACCCTCAACTGCATTCATCTGGTCGATTGCATAATTGATCTCATTCAGCAATTCTGTATTGCCCTTTTTAACAATGACATAGAAATCGCTGCTGCCAAATTTCTCCACGATTCGCTCATTGTTTGTTTTTCTCAGAGAACTGGTAACAATCGCATCAACTTTTTCGCTCTGAAGGGCTTCATCCATTTCTGTGGTCGTATCAAAATAAGATGGAACATATGTAAATCCTTTGTCGTCTGCAAAATCCGCAAACTCTTCATTCCGGGTGTTTCCGTTCAAAAGCGCCACACGCATACCGTTGTAAGTGCTGTAATTGCCGTCCACAATCGTGCTGTTGTCACTGCGGACGGTCAGCATCCCATAATTGGTTCCGATCGGACGTGAAAAATCAAACTTTTCTTCTCTGTCCGGTGTTTTGCGGGCAGATGTTACCATGTCAATCTCGCCATCTTCAAGCATCTGCTGCATATCATCCCAGCTCTTATCATATCCGACATATTCGTAATCTACATCCCAATAACGGGCCATCAGCCGAAGAAAATCATAGCCATACCCACTGCGGTTGCCTTCTTCATCCATCACATGATAACCATCCATGGCAAAGAAACCGACTTTGACAGTTTCATGCTGCGAACTGTCCTCGGCTGCATATGCAGTCTGGGGAGAAAATATCATACACACGCATACAAAAGCCAGTAATACTGCTACATATTTCTTTGCTCTCGCGATCATATTAAATCTCCTGTCTGTCTGTCTGTCTGTCTGTCTGTCTGTCTGTCTGTCTGTCTGTCTGTCTGTCTGTCAAATATATTTCTCTATACATCTCATTGTCAACCTCCTAATTTAATAAAATTGCACTGCCGTATCAATATCTTCATCTGAATCTGCCGCCCTGACCGGGGCCGCCAGAAACACAACACAAAGAATTGTCTTACAGCATTTTCTGTTTTAAAACCAATTGTAAAGTATGCCACTGTGGATAATTGTAGGAAACATAAAACTTCAAATCACTGTCTTCTCTTGGTATCGCAACCGTATTTTCAGCATTTTCATCAAAACTCTTTTTAACCGTTACAGCCGCCATATTGTACTTCCAGACAGTATCTGTTAAATCATAGCCCAGGTCTTCGGCAGCATTCGTATTTTGCATCACATGAAAAATCATATCAATTTCTCCATCATGCAACGCTTTTTGCATATCCTCTTGTGAATCATACCACTTGATATAAAATTTCAAAGTCTGCCCTTCCAGGCAGTTTTGTGCAAGCTGGATGTAATCCGTGATCAGGCCGCTCACTTTTCCGGTTTCTGTATCAAGAGTACTGACCCCGCCATCGTTTATCAAATAACCGATTTTGATTGCTCCATGCTCTGACAGCCATTTCTGTTCTTCTCCCGTCAGAAAATATACCCTGTCCACTGATAGAAACTGCTTATGCAGTTCATCTGCATAATAAGGATCATCATCTGTGATCCTTCTCATAGCATTATCCAGCTCTGTCTTTAAATCAGAATAACTCTGGCCGATTGCAAAATATATTTTTGAACTTCCGATATTCGTTAAGGCCGCCATTCCGTACCCACCCAGACGGGAATCCTCTAACGATACAAAACCGTCAATTTCTCCGTCTGCAATTTTCTTTAAAGCATCTTCATTATTTGAAACATTGACATGCTGTATATGCAGATTATATTTCTTTTCCCACTCGTTCAATACCATTTCCGGCAGGTAATCCATAAGCACTCCAATCTTTTTCCCATTGAAAGATGCAGTGTCAGAGGATGAGATGTCTGTATGATCGGGTTTTACGTAGATACAATATCTTTCATCTCCCATTGGAATACCGAAAAAAAGCATATTCTCTGCCCGTTCCTCCGTATAAGAGATTCCTTCTATAATATCCAGCTCATCATTTTTTAATTTGTCAAAACAATTTTCCCATGTACAATCTACATATTCATAGTTCCACCCGGTATAACCTGCGATTTTCTGCAGATATTCATAGCCGTATCCGCTTCTTTTTCCATTTTCATTTATCTTATCATATGTATCATCCGGTACACCAATCCTGACAATTTTCTCTTTCTGACTTTCTGCTGCAAAAGCATAGACCGGACAGACTGAAAAAAGGATGCAAATACACAATATAAAAATGATACCCCTTTGCAATACTGATTTATTCATTTTCATATATTTCTCTCTCCCAGTAAAATTATTATAGTTACGCCTATGAAATAACACGTTACTGTTCACTCCGTGCCCAGTAACACGCTTCGCGATGCACAGAATTTATGCTAATCGCATAAATTCGCGCTGTATGTCTCGGGATTTTGGCATATACATGCCAAAACGCCTCGCGGAATAGTGGCATGTGAACAGTAACAATAACACCACAAAAAAGCACTGTCAGACAAACAGTGCACCTCATTTTATGCAACTGGCTGCCATTTTACAGGCCCTGTAGCTTTGCGTCCCAGACTTTCATCTGGTTTGCCGATTTCCTTATTATAGATATAGCTTTTAAACTTATGCAAAAAAACTGATTTTATTATACTATAGCGCTCTACTGTACACAAGAAAACATTACCGTTTTAACGCCTGAAAACAAAAAAAGAACAGCCGATATATATACTCGAACTGTTCTTCTACTTCCGAAGTCCACGAAGCATTGACATTACTGTTTCCTGCTCATTTGCATTCAGATCGTTCCATATCCCTAGAACTTCTTTCTGTTTTTCTGTCAGATTCTCTAAATTACCTTCCTGAAAAAACTGCGATAATCTGTATTTACTGATATCACGCTTTTCACATAAAGATGTTATTTTATCCGCAATATGCTTCTCTATCTGCAAGTGACTATACTTCATTTCCTCTACTACATATCTTCATTGTATATGTATTAGGGGAAAATACTAATTATCAATTTGGCAAACATACAATTCCATCAAAAAACATATTTGTAAATAAAAAATGAAGATACTTTCGTTTCCGCAAAAGTCATTTTCGCTTATATCATCTCCATAATATCACAGTCAATAGTATTTGTCACATAAAAGTTGTGAAAACCAGTGGGTATAAAGTAGAAGTCTCCAGGCTCTTTTGGAAACTCAGATGGAACAACCTGTAATAGGTATCCATCCGATAGTAACTTTCCGTATATTCCTTCCAGATGCCTTTGGCCTCTGTAGTATGGAATCCATCAGAATGTTCTTTGAAGAATTTCTGCATATTTGCTACCTGTAAAATACCGTCATAGAAATTCTCAAAATAAACATCCTGCCGATAAATTCCCACAATGGTAGCACCCAAATGAATATTTCTCAAAACAAACTGAAATGCTTCATCTATCTGCTCCCAAAGCGGACCGGTATATTCTCTACGGTCAACAAATACTGCTTTCGTTGTACCTTTGAACACACCACATTGTGTTGCAACATGAAGTCCTCTGTTGCCAGTCAAAATAGCAAAAGCATTAGACGGATACTCTTTTCCATCACGCTCAATCAAAATGCCCCAGGAGCGCAACTGCTGTCTGCCCTCAAAAATCTCTACCACAATAACAGTTTTACCACCAACCGTCTGTAAAGTGATATCCGGGATGATTTGTGCGTACATCGGCAACCCTCCTTTCTCAGAATTTTATTAGTTTGCAAACCGGAAGTTATAAACATCTTTGCAAATATACCATATCTATTAACTGTACACCACACTCATAAATTGGGTGGTCATAATTGTCCGTAAAGAAATTCGGAATATTGTGAGATCGGACAAATCCGCATTTTTCATAAAACGGTACGGTCAACGGGCTGTCACCTGTTCCAACCTGCAAAATAGAATATTTATCTGCATATTTACTTACAAGGAAGTCAATCAATGCTTTCCCATAGCCCTGTCCTTTATTCTGAGGATCAACTGCAATATTTTTAATTTCAAGTATTCCATTATCTTCATCAGTAACGACACATTCAGCTTTTACATTACCATCTTCAAGTACATACATAGTACCTTTTTCAAGATAGTGATCAATCATATTTTCCTGCTCATCAGCTAATAACAATAATGCTATAAATTGCTTTTTATTCTCATTCACTTCTCGGATTTTCATATCTATTACTCCGTCAAACTAGAATTTATCGTCTTGTTCCATTCTTATCAAAATTCTTTTTTAATGCTATTTCTGTTGGGAGAATAGACCCAATTAAAGGAATAAGTTGAACACTACAGATAATTCCTCCTATACTCCCAACACAATCTTCATTTTTTCCAATCACTAAAAGCATGAATATTACTGTTATCGGCAACATAACCATTCCACAGACATACCAGACTTTACCACAATATTTATGAGCAAATTCCCATGTGTCTTTGTTCTTCATAGACATCGAAGTCCGATATCCAAATACTGAATTTATTTCCTTTGGAGCCTTTTTCATAAAATATCTTCCAAAACCAATCATCGTAAATGGAAGAAGCAAATCCATAATCAACATAAAAATCCAAAACCCCATTGTAAACCTCCTTTACTACAACTTCCGATTTCTATTTTCGTTTCCATAGCATAGTGTACTCTTTTTCACCAGTAGCTTCATCCAAGCCTTCACATTGAATAATGAACCCTTCTCTTTGGTAAAAAGAAATTGCTCTGGCATTCTTCTGGTATACATTTAATCGTAAGCTAACTTTTTTATCCTTAATATAATCCAATAAAAATTTACCTATGCCACATGACTGCATTTCATCAGAGACAAAAATACCTTCGATATATTCATCATTTAGTCCTACAAATCCTTGTATCATTTTATCCACTTCAAACACATAGACTTCGGATTGTAACATCATTTCTTTCACTAATTCATAATTACTTTTCCAGTATTGATTGGAAATAAAATAATGTGCTTTCAGATTTGTCTTTAACCATATGTCAGCGACTCTATCGATATCTCCGTTCAGCAACTTTCTAATCATAACAAATATTCTCCTCAACTGCATCCTTTATGCTTTTCTCTTTTTTTCATTCTATCACAAGCTTACCATTAATCATCGATTTTTTGATATTTTTTCTTTTACCCCACTGTAAAACAGCCTCTGAGCGTTTCGTTATATAGAGGGATACTCTCAGAACCTAGAGAGTATGAAGCGGCAGAATATTGGAGGTATGAGTTAGGGGCAGAGTTGGATTAAATTTATATTTCTACGAAGAAAGCCAAAGACATTTAACTGTTCACCCAATCAAACGTCTTTGGCTTATTTAATTACAACTATTTTTTTAGAGTTTTACCCAGTAACTCATACAGAGCTTCTGCCTCTTCTTGAGATAAAGTAATTCCTTTTCCCATTTTTTCATGTTCTGGTGCCCAGTCACGAATATCATATTTTTCTGCAGCTCCATTCCATGAAATCATATTCAATTCTTTTTTCCAACCTTTGGCACTTTCTGAAAGTATTCCTATTGGGTAACAAAAAACACCGTATTTCTACGGTGCGTTCTGTCAGATATATTCTGTTTTATGATAGCAGAAAACTGGAATTCACAGTTCTTCCATCCTTCCCATCTTCAGCGCCATAACAAGAGTTCCGGCTGCCATCACAAAGACACCAATTTCAATCACATAGATGGGAAGAAGCGCCGGACCTGCCACGGCAAAGAAGTCCACAATAAAATGAATCCCATATGCAAGAACCGCTGTAAAAGCCGCTGTCCTGCATTTGCCTGCCTTTACCGCCCGGTAGATCAGCAGTGACAACCCGATATGCAGAATGATGGCACTGATTCTTTCGATTCCGCTTACAAAAAAGAGTGGTGCCGGTGTTGTCCATAGGGCCGACAGCTGTGACACGGTCTGGTTTGCAGACTCAGCAGGAAGTGCCGCCAGCGTATTCTGCATGGCTCCGCTGTTGATCATCAGCATGGACACAAGATTGCTGATTCCGGAGAGTCCTCCGAGCAGAATGGCCTCCACACCGCCATGCCCGATTCCATACATCAGTGCATTTGGAAAATCCAGCCATTTCTTCATCCAGAACTTCATGGCAATCAGTCTTCCGGTCTCTTCAAAAACCGCTGCAGCCAAAGCCGCGTACACATAGTAAAACCATGGCCTGCTCTGTGCGTTCAGTCCGCAGAACTGAATGACAAGAACATGCAGCAGCTGCTCCAACAGCATGGCAAACAGCAGATAGGTTCCTGCTCCGATAAAGAACGAGGAAATCCTTGCCTTAAGCTTCACCCTTCCTGCAATGAACAAAGCAATCGGTACCCCCATCGAGAGGACAACGGAGCAGATAACTCCCGCTATCGCCAGACCTGATATTGTGTTCAATTCCATCTTTATACCTCCCTGATTCTCAAAAAATTCCTTTATTGTATTTGAACTGTCCATACAATATAAAGCCTAATCCGACAATAACTGCTGGAAGAATGATATAATCTATAATTATTTCACTCCAAAACGAAACAATAAAACCTAATACAAGAGATATTCCTATAATCAGCGTTCCTGTGCCGACTGTTTTTCCATACTTTGGTATATCTTCTTCCTTTACTTTTCGCCTATTATAAGAGTGAATTGTGCTGATATTGCCTTTGATATTTACAATTCCCACAACAGATATGAACACTCCCAAAATCAACATTATAATATTTTCCATAATAACCTCCTAAAAATAGAATAGTTCCTCAAATTTTTTGTCCAATGCAATACAAAGAATTAGAGCCAATTTTGCAGTTGGATTAAACTGTCCTGTTTCAATAGAACTAATGGTATTTCTTGATACCCCTACCATTTCTGCAAGCTGAGCTTGAGAAAGATTTGCTTCTGTGCGAACTTCCTTTAAGTGATTTTTCAGTTGTAATTGTTCTTTCATATTCTCACCTCTAAAAGATGGCTAACAAATCCAACAAATGCCAAAATGGAAAGCACAAAAAACAGAACAGTCAAGACCAAATCACTCTTTCGCTTCATTTTGATAAAACGAACTAACCATTGTGTTGCAATAATGCTGAAGTATATAACCCACGGACTGTAAATCATAGTATGAGCAAGCACAGAAGATAACAGCGAAAGCAAACAACACACTAAAGCACCAACTCTGCTTGCATGACTTCCGGCTTGATATACCACTTCCATTTCAGCCAAGTCCTTATTGCGATGTTCTTTTCTGCTTGCCTTTAATATTTCGTCCTTTTTCATAAAAACACCTCCATGCCAAGTTTTCTTTGCATATTTTAATTATACACATACCAAGTTTTCTTGTCAATAGAGTCATAAAAAAGTTACAACCGATATAAGAGATAACTTTTCTACCACTTCGATTATACTCACGACTTAATGACTTCTTGAATACTTGCCGAAAAAGAAAAACTGCCATCGGTTTGACAGCAGTTCTTCTTCGGTTGGTATCCGTTAGGAATACACAATATCATTCAATACAATCTCATCGGCACAGGCTCGAATGTTATTCATCAATCCTATCCATCTCATCATATCCGTTGCTTTCAGTTCTTCCGTTACACCCTGCTTAAACGCTATTTTTTGCCCTTTAATTGTGGTATTACTTATAGCAAAGCACAAAAAAGGCCCAAAAGGGCACTTTCCCTTTTGAGCCTATACACTTTATTAGCTAACGTATTTTGCTTTCATTTTTCCGCATGGTCATGAGGCTTTTTTCTCTTAAATCGCATTCTATGAATCCTCAGATTGTTCTTTCTGTTCTTCAATAATTCGTTCTGTCGCTTTATGGATCTTTCACTTGAAACGGATGCTCTTTGAATGGACGAAGACGCTCAATCCCGATTTTTCGTTCTCTGCGACTTCCCAATAAACTGGAATTGTTCAAGCTTTTCAAATACTAACGTCCTTAATTCTGTTCAATAATTGATTTATAGTAGTTACCAAAGTCAGCAAGTGAATTAACAATTGGAAGCATTTTTGTTCCGAGTTCCGTTAAGCCGTATTCAACTCTTGGTGGCTGCTCATGGTAATCGTGGCGATATGCCAGTCCATCACTCATCATTTGTCTTAAACTATCTGTCAAAACCTTTTGTGAAATACCATCTATACTTCGTTGTAGCTCATTGAATCTCCATGGACGCTCTTTCAAGTTACGCAAAATCAGCAGTTTCCATTTTCCTCCGATGAGAGATACTGCTGTTGCAACTGGGCATTCCGGTAATTCTTCTTTTGCTCGCATAATTCTCACCTCCGAGGCTATTGTAACACATTCGATTTTGAGTGTACAGTTACAAAAAGGTGCGTACTTGTTTTTGTATGTGTCTCACACTATACTAACACCAAGCAACCAGAAACTACAAATTAACTATGGAGGTTATTATGGCAAATTACACAAAAACAACTATTGGAAAGGAAAACCGAATTGAGCTGCACGAAAAGTTGTCTTTAACAGGTGCAGAAATCAGTTTAAACGAACTACCTGCAGGAGCAAATGTCCCATTTGTTCATTCTCATAAAGAAAATGAAGAAATCTATGGAATTCTTTCAGGTAACGGCAAAGCCATAATTGATGGAGAAGAAATTAGCCTTTCAACTGGAGACTGGCTAAAAATCGCACCTGCTGCAAAGCGTCAGTTTTTTGCATCCGATATTTCCGGAATTACTTATATCTGCATTCAGGTAAAAGAAAATTCTCTGGAACATTTTACAGCAGAGGATGCCGTAATCGGCTAATTAAAAGTATTTATATACAGAAATGCACAGTTCCCGATATGCTAAGAACTGTGCATTTCTTTTTTGTTCAATATTACGTTTTCTCAATTTTTCAAACAAGAAGTTAGCGATTTCTTTTTCCGGTATTCTCTGTCCCACGGATTTCCTCATGATAGAAATAATCTACGATCACCGGATGTCCCTGCGGGACTCTGCCATAAGGCATTTCATTATCCACAAAGGCACAATTATACTTCTTAGCCATTTTCTCAGCTTTTACTTCAAGTGCTTCAAAGTAGCTGCGGTTATGCTTGTTATAGATCTCGTCGTAAAGTGGTACAAGATCAGGATATTTTCCGGCGATATAATCCATAATTATCTTTTTGAAACCGCCTCGAAGATTGAGATTTTCGAGCCAGAACAGATTGCACTGATTCTTTACCCGCTCAAAGATTGCTTCAAAATCCGTGATACCGGGGAATACCGGGGATGCGAAACAGACTGTACGGATACCTGCCTCATATACCTGCTTCATAGCAGCGATACGGTGCTCAATGCTCGAAGCAGAATCCATATCGTTCTTGAAATTTTCATCTAGTGTGTTGATCGACCATGAAACGGTTACACGTCCAAGCTTCTTCAACAGATCAATATCCCGTACCACAAGATCCGACTTTGTGCAGATCAGAATATCTGCGTCACTGCCGATCAGCTGCTCCAGAAGTTTTCTGGTATTCCCGAATTGCTCCTCCTGTGGATTGTAGCCATCTGTCACAGAACCGATGACCACCCGCTGTCCGGCATATTTCTTCGGATTTTTAATTTCTGGCCAATGCTTCACATCAAGGAAAGTGCCCCATTCCTCCTTGTGCCCGGTAAAGCGCTTCATAAAAGAAGCATAGCAATACTTGCAGGCATGTGTACAGCCCACATAGGGATTGACCGAGTAACCGCCTACCGGCAGACTAGACTTAGTCATGATGTTCTTTGTTTCCACCTCACGAATGAGGATTCCATTCATTACTTCTTCCATGATTTCTGTACCTCTAACACTTTATTAAATTCTTCCGGCATTTCCTGAATCATATTTTCGTCCCCTATGATAGGGACAAGGTCTTCCTTCATAAACACCGGAATGCCGAGCTTATGTGCCTGGTCCGCCAGAGACCATGTCCATTCCGGCTCCGTATGAATCTTCCTGCTCTGAGCTCCGGTCATGGTGCCGACAACGATCCAATCGATTCCGGAAAGGTCAACTGTGCCGGGATCATCGAATAACGGCTCAAAGGAAACATGGTAATGTTTTGCTCTGACGTTTTTCCGAAGGGCGTCGATACGCCACAGTTCTGCTTTCCTCGTCACCGTAACGCCAAACCATGCGTTTTCCAGATCGGTATCAAAATCCAGCAAATCAGGTCGCTTGGTAAGGAACAGGAACTGATGCTGTGGATTTTCACGGATCTTTGCAAATACCTCGTCTATCCATTCCGGCTTCCATCCGGAGAGATCGCTCATGCCGGTAAGAAGAAAGTTCTGCGGACGTTTCTTTTCCATCATCTTGAGCTTACCCGGAAAGAATTCAGGGTCAGCGAAGTCATCAATCATATGCCAGCGTTTCACGTTGTTGCGGGCATAGCAATATGCACACCCCACTGTGCAGCCAATGACGATATTCATGTTCTGAATCTGATCTTTGATACAAATACTCATGACTTCTGCCACTCCTCAAGATTCTTTCTGATGCGGTCGAGGCATTCCTCAAACCGGGTAATTTCTTCCTCTGAAAAACCTTTGTAGTAAATACTGCCCATCTCATCAGATACAGAATCGTACTCGCCCTTTAAGGCATGTGCTTTCTCAGTCAGAAACAGGAGTGTTTTCCTTTTGTCCGTTTCAGACTGAACACGGCTTATCAGCCCTTGTTTTTCCATTCTTTCCAGCATCGTAGTAAGAGATGTTATCGCTAATCCGCATTTAGTCGAGAGTGACCTGATTGAAATACCATCCTTCTGCCACAGCACATAAAGAATACGCCCCTGGGCTCCATTAAACGCATCAATATTCTTTTCACTGAGAATCTTCTCGAAAATCCGGTCTCCAAGCTGTTTTATTTTGGTAACAAGAAATCCTCCATTCATTTCCATACAAAAGCTCCTATATAGTAGTTTATTAAAAACATACTATATAGGAGCTTTATTGTCAACAGTTTATATGTCTTAATAAGTAAATTCCGTTTTTTTCAATTCTCAAAACTGGAATTTATATAATTATTCCTCTAACTTTCCCCATTTTATAGGCTTTCCCGCCTGTCCATTAGTGAAATGATATGTAGTTTCCCTTATTTTTGCCCTTATGAGATAATTACAAGGGAAATAAGGGAATTTCTTTAATCATTGCCTACCACTTTATCAAGAAGCCTAACCGATTTTCGTTTAGCATCTCTTGTGGAGTGAGCATAGACATTCATTGTGGTACTGACATCTGAGTGTCCTAACAATTCCTGCACATCTTTTGGGGCTGCTCCATTTGCTAAAAGGTTGCTTGTATAGGTGTGACGTAACTGGTGGAAATGAAAGCCTTCAAATCCCTCTAATGTTTTTGCCACCTTTCTGCAAACAGTTCCCAAAGTAGTTGGAAGTTCCAGACAACCATCCGGTCTTAAACAGACGAAAGAAATTTCTTTATAATCTGCCGGGACTTCCTCTGTTCTGTCTAAGCAATAATATTCGTAGTACACTCTGTTTTTCTCTTTGACCTCTTTGTAGTAGTTCGTGTGATAAAGTTCTCCGTACTGCATTCGATTTTTTAACTGCTCTTTCCGGGTATTACGGAAAATCTCTACCAGCGTATCTCCAAAATCAACAATCCTCACTTTTTTCCGCTTGGTTGGTCCGATGATATATTTGCGCTTTGAACCATCATATCGGATGCTGCGTCTTATGGTAAGGCATTGTTCTTCCAGATTTACGTCCTGCCATGCCAAACCGCAGGCTTCTCCAATACGGAGTCCGGCATAATAGGCTATCTGGATTGGAAGTATTGCGGCTGGGTTCTTTTTTTGAAGATACGCAAGCAGTCTTTCATAATCTTCTCGTGAAATTGGTTGGATATTTCCGTCCATGTCCTCATCCGAAAACAAATCAACTTCGTCCGTCTGATACCGCAGTTTAATATACTGCATGGGATTGAACGTAATATACTGCTTTGGAAATACTGCAAAACGGAAGGACTGCTGCATGACTGCGGAAAAAGAATGGATGTAATCTTTGCTATACCCCTTTCTCTCTTTTCCATCGGGATGAACTCCCCCGAAGGAAAGCAAATCGAAGAAGGATTGCAAATGTTCAGAGGTTACATTTTTCAGTTTCCGTTCTGCCAATGGGTGTTTCTTAATATTTCGGATTGTTCCGAGGTAATTCTCCACCGTACCATTGCTGAGCGTACCTGTTTTTAATTCCTCCTCTGCCCACACATCCAGAAGTTGTCCGACTGTGAGATTTTCCGCTTTGGCAACAAATTTCTTTTTCTCATAATCATCCATTGCCTGACGGAGCAGCTTTTCAGTTCCACTTTTGCTTTCTGTTCCAACGCATTCTTTCTGAACAAGATTGCCGCTTGCGTCCTCTACATAGAAGCGGTAGTACCATTTCTTTCCTTTTTTTCTTACAGATCCTTTTGCCATAATCGTATGTCTCCTTTCGATATTAGACAATCGGAACTGATGAAATGCTTCGTGCGTGTAAGTATATCATAACTCCGGTTGTCTTACTATACCGATTCGGAATCTTCGTATAAGACTTCTGATAAAAGATTTGCAAGCCTTTGTTCTGCTGTTTTTTGTTTCTTGGAATAGAGCCTTACAATGTCTGCCATCTCATTAAAAGCATTGATGGTAGGAGTGATTTCCCTTAAGAACATAATCTCATTATATTCATCATTCGATTCAAACCCTATTGTTTTGGCAATATCCGTCTGACCAGCATTTCCCTTGAAGTTTTTGCAGGCGAACTGGAAGGAATCCAAAAACAGACCATATTGTTTTAACATCAGCAGTAATAAATCTTTTGAAAAAGCATCTTCTTCTTTGGTAAGGGCAAGCGGTAACTGTTCCAGAATATCTCCCATCGCATCACGAATCTGTAATTCTCTCTTATCCGTAATGTCGGTTTCATATTCATCTGTTTCCCCTTTGAGCCATTCCACGGATACATGGAGTGCTTCCGAAAGACCTTCCAGCACCATTTTTTTCGTATTGTCAATCGAACCATTCTCATAACGCAGGATTGTAGAAGCGGTAACACCCATCTTTTCTGCGACATAAGGCTGTGTCAGATTCAATTCCAGACGGCGCTGTTTTATTCTGCTGCCTATCAGCTTGCGTAGTTCTTTATCTTTCATGCTGACTGCCTCCTTTTTCGGTATGTATGAATTATAGCATTGTTTTTCCGAAATTGCAATATGCAATATAAAAATTATTTTTAATATTTCGTAACGCTTGACAAAAAGATTTGGAAAGGATATACTTACATCACAAGAATTGCATAATGCAATTTATAAGGAGGTGATTATATGACGCAAAGAAAAATTGCATTATCCATCGAAGAAGCTGCTGATTATACGGGAATCGGCAGAAATACCTTAAGACAGCTTGTAGAATGGAAGAAACTTCCAGTATTAAAGGTTGGTCGCAAAGTCCTGATTAAAACCGATATTCTGGAAATGTTTATGGAAGCGAATGAAGGTCGTGATTTGAGGGATAGAGGAAATGTAAAAGCCGTAACAAGAACTGCGGCAAATTAAAAAGGCGGCTTCCAAAGAAACCGCCAAAGGTTCTATCAGACCGAAGCCATGATATACCTACACGCAAGAAGATTATACCATGTGCTTCTTCTGATACGCAACCGAGAACTTATGTTTGCAAAAGAAAAGGGAATGTAATCATGGCAAAATCAACAAAAAGTTATGAAGAACGAATGCTTGAAATGGAAAAGAAGGAACAGGAAAGCCTTGAAAAGGCGAAAAGATATGCAACACAGAAGAAAGAACTTCTGAAACGAAAGAAAGCCGAAGAAAGTAAAAAACGAACCCATAGGCTCTGTCAGATTGGCGGTGCAGTGGAATCCGTTCTTGGTGCACCTATTGAGGAGGAAGACATCCCAAAGCTGATTGGTTTTCTGAAAAGGCAGGAAGCCAATGGGAAGTTTTTCTCAAAGGCAATGCAGAAAGAAGCCAATACCGATATGGAGGAAGTGTAATGGCGGAGGGGATGAGTTTTTCATTCCCTTCATTGCTTTTTCATGAAGGGCGCACTTATGGACAACCAGAGGTCGTCCCAATAAGTTTGCCACAAGTGGCAACCGGTCTGCGCTCACGCTTGCCGGGCTCGTTCCGTCGGCGGGGCTTTCAGCCAGACCTGCTCATGCCGCAGGAGGCACTCTTCGCCAGAGGGGCGCATTCCATGCAGACTGCTATGCGCAGGGCACTCTTACGCAGAGGGCGTTCCGGCAATGCTGCTTTTTCTAAAATTGAAAGCAATGTTGCCGGAAATCTATGCCGGATGTGCAGAAAGGAGGAATCCAGACATGGCGATTTTTCATTACACAATCAAAATAGTCGGACGAAGTAAAGGAAAATCTGTTATCTCCGCTTCTGCATATCTCAATGGGGATGTGATGAAAAACGAAGAAACCGGGAGTATCAGTTATTACACTTCTAAAAAAGAAGTGGTCTACACCAGTCTGATGATGTGCGAAAACGCACCTTCTGAATGGCAGATAGTACCAGAGGAAAATATAAAACGCTTTCAAAAGTCTGTCCGATACAAAAGGTCAGAAGATAAAGAAGCTGCTATAAAAAAATTTAAAATCACATTTCAAAAACAGAGGTTATGGAATGAGGTATTGAAGATTGAAAAAAGTGCGGATGCCCAACTTGGCAGGTCATTTGAATTTGCCCTTCCAAAAGAATGGAGCAGACAAGAACAGATTCAATATACAGCCGACTATATCCAAAAAACATTTGTGGATAAAGGAATGTGCGCTGATTGGAGTATCCACGACAAAGGGGATGGCAATCCTCATGTCCATCTGCTTCTGACTATGCGCCCTTTTAACCCGGATCATTCTTGGGGAAAGAAAGAAGTCAAGGATTGGGAATTTGTCAGAGATAAAAACGGAAATATCGTGATTGATGAATCCCATCCGAACTGGTGGCAGGATAAGAAAAACCCTGACCGTCATGGAATCCGTATCCCTGTATTAGACGAAAACGGAATCCAGAAGATTGGTGCAAGAAACCGCTTGCAATGGAAACGGGTGCTGACCGATGCTACTGGATGGAACAATCCAAATAACTGTGAACTATGGCGGAGTGAATGGGCAAAGGTATGTAATGAACATCTGCCTTTGCAGAATCAGGTCGATCACCGTTCTTATGAAAAACAGGGAAAACTCCAGATTCCTACCATCCATGAAGGCGCTGACGCAAGAAAGATTGAACAAAAGTTTCTTGCCGGGCAGGAAATAAAAGGTTCGTGGAAAGTAGCGGAAAATCAAATCATAAAACAACAAAACACGTTATTGCAAAAGATACTGGACACCTTTGGGAAAGTATCGGGTGCATTATCATTATGGAAGGAGCGATTAAATGACATTAGAAGAAAGCCGGGAAATTATACCCTTAATGGAATCCATGATTGGGCAAATCGAAGAACAGCAGACCTTAATGGCAGAAATGATTCTGGAAATGCAGAACCGGGACACCCAACTCTCTCTTATGCAGGAACAGAATCAGAAATTGCAAAAATTAAACAACGAGTTATCCGGGCTGCTCAACATTTTGCCAAATACCGAGGAACTGCTTTCCAAGATGGAAGAACAGAAAACGAAGATAGAACTTTTGGAAAACGAAAATCAGCAATGGCAGAAATTGGCACAGAAGCTGAACAGCGAAAACAGTTTATTACTGAAACAGAACACCGAATTGCTGAACTGGAACAGCAGATAGAGAAAGGACGTGATATAGATGAACGAATCCAGAGAATTAAAGAACGCCGAACAGTTGGAAGAGCTTCTGCTCCTGACCGAGGAGATACAAGAAGAACTGGAACAGAAAGACCAGCTTATCGTGGAACTGAAGACGCAGCTCAACGAATCTCTGATCTTGAACGAGAAATTAAACAAAGAGAACAGAGCCGGGAATATTCAAGCATTAAAGAACGACTTGAAGCTGGCAGACAGAGCATTGCGGAACGAGAAAGAGAAGCTGCGAAGCGCAAACGTCATGATCGGGGAATATCAAAATAAAATACGCTGTTTAACACAACAACGGGATTATGCCCGGACACATCAGAAAATCGTAGAGATACCGGTAGAAAAGCCGGTACTCTATGAAAAATGTGAATCCTGTGACCGGACAGCCTATCAGAATGCAAAAGCGAAATACGGAACACAAAAAGAGCGACTTGCCGGACAGTATAAAGCAAAAACGGTAATGTTCCAAACAACCTTGTTCCTTCTTGCATGGTATTCGCTGACAACCACTCTTTTTCAGGCAGTACAGTCCAATGTGTTCCTTTCCGATTGTAAATCATTCTTCCATGATGCAGCGTCATTCCTACAAACTTTTATCGGTTGGACAATTGATGCCGGGCAATCTGTGGCACAGATTAGCACAAAAATTCCAAATCCTTTTATAGCCGGAATGGTATATTGGTTATTTC
>NZ_JBBKBP010000008.1:0-171041 GCF_037890165.1 Blautia sp. HCN-1074 | reverse complement strand
CTATTTGATGGTAAGCGTAATCATGTTGATTATCAGCATTTATGGTATATCTACAACTTGTGCAGATATGTTCTTGACTGTTTTGTTAAAGAATAAAAAAATGAAATATCAAAATGATAATCTGTTTGTAGCAAGAACATTTGCTTCTAAAGCAAGAACAATGAGCTTCACATTTGGTACATTGTCTATGTTGATTTTAATTTCACTGCTGGCTCTGAATTATTCTAGTATCAACAAAGCTTCGTATGATATCAGCGTGAATTTAAATGCACCATATGATGTACAACTCTTTGATGATAAGCAGGTATTTGATGAATATATTCGAGTAATTGAAGAAGAATATACGATTGATAATACCATTGAGTACGACATTTATAAAGAGCCGAATCATCAGGTACAAAATTTTTTCCAATCAGAATATTATGATTTTGACCCAGTCTTGAAGTTAAGTGATTATAATAGATTACTAGAATTAAGAAAGATGCCGTTGCTTTCTTTAAATGATAACGAATACTATATAGTTACAAATAGCAAGTTTGCATATGAGGTTGAAGATAACAAAGATATTGAAACCATAACAGTAGCAAATAAAAATTTGAAATTAAAAGGATATGACACTAAGTCTTATTGGAACTCTATAACTAATACTGGCAGATTTGTTGTTGTACTTCCAGATAAATATGTTCAAGGACTTGAAGTATCAGAAAATCATTTGATTATAGATACAAAAGAAGATACAGACGCAGAATTAGAAAATAAGATAAAAGAAGATATGCAACATCAATTAGTAAAGGTTGATGAAAATGGAGAAATAAATGACGAATCGTATAGAGTAAACGTAAGAGGTGCAGAAATAGAACAACAAAAAGCAATGGTTGCAATAGTAGTCAGTCTGTTTATGTATATTGCATTTATCTTGATTTCCGCAGTAGGGACAATTTTGGCAGTTCAATCATTGAGCGACTCTACTAAATACAAATATCGCTACCTGACCTTGCGAAGATTAGGAATAAATGACAAGTCGCTATTTAAGACAATCAGAAAACAATTATTGATATTATTTTGTGTCCCTGCAATATCAGCAATATTATGTTCTTTCGTGATGATGTCGTCATTGAATAATGTGTATCAACAAATTTTGGGAGATAAACACCTTTATCTAATGTACTTTGGCTTGAATTTAATTATCTTCTTCCTAATTTATAGTATTTACTGGATAGCAACGTATATCGGTTTCAAACGAAATATCAATGAGGCGAGTTAGATTTTTCTAGCTCTCCTGCTGTGGAATTATTATAATGGTAAATCAAGGGGGTGTTGAAATGAGAATAGCAATTATCGAAGATGATGAAATCACTCGTTTGGAGCTTTCTAAATTATTGAACACACAAGGATATGAAACAGTTTTATTGACTGACTTTGGAAACCTGACAGATGAATTAAAGCAATATTCCATAGAACTGGTTCTGCTTGATATTAACCTGCCGTATGAGAATGGCTATGAAGTATGCAGGAAAATAAAACAAGTCATGCCAGTACCGATTATCTTTGTAACAAGCAGAGATACAAATGCTGACGAATTGAAAAGTATTCAAGTGGGTGGGATTGATTTTATCACAAAGCCATATGATACGCTTATTCTTCTTGAGAAGATCAAGCGTGCATTGCAGTTGTCAAACCCAAACAATTTCCGTGAGCTTGTCAAAAAAGATTGTACCCTTGATTTACACTTATCCATTTTGAAATATCAAGAGCAAAGCATTGAACTGACAAGAAATGAATTTCGTATTTTGTACTACTTCTTTATGAACGAAGATAAAGTTATTAGCAAAGAAGAACTATTGGAAAAGCTGTGGAACGACAAATATTATTTAGACGAAAATGTATTACTGGTTAATATGACTCGTCTAAAAAAGAAAATGAAAGAAATCGGTATTGTTCATTTATTGGAAAATATACGAGGAAAGGGTTGGAAACTGTGAGTTTTTTTACATTCTTAGAAGAAAAAATAACAGAGATATTGTTTCAGCTTTTCTTTCTTGCCTTAGTAGCATTTCTCTTGATTTTCTACGGTGTAGATATGCTATTTGTTGTATTGCTGGTAATTCTGTTCATCAGCATACAAGGGCTTTTTCAATGGTGTTTGTATCGGAAGAAACGTAACGCTTCACAACATATTATTGATTTAGTAGATGGACTGGAAGAAACCTATTATATTGCAGACGTTTTACCAAAGCCAAAAGAATTTCAAAATGAAGCCTATTACTACGCACTAAAAAAAGCCTGCAAATCTATGAATGATGAAATCGGCAAAATCACAGAAGAAAAGCAGGACTATCAAGAATATGTGGAAAGTTTCGCCCATGAAATAAAAATACCGATAGGAGCATTGTCTTTGACGTTTGACAATACAAAAAATTACACATTAAAAAAAGAAACAGACAAAATATTTCAGTTAGTGGAACAAATGCTCTACTATGCAAGAAGCGAAAATACGGAAAAAGACTATTTTGTAAAACAGTTGCAGTTAGACGAAGTGATACATAATGTCATTCTGAAATTCCGTCATTCGCTTATGGAAAGAAAAGCAATTATCAATATCCATGACATAGAAAATGTCATTTATACTGATGAAAAATGGCTGACATTCATTCTATCTCAAATCGTGCAAAATGCGATTAAGTATTTTGATAAGCAAGAAAATAAGCTGACGATATACAGTCAAGACAATGGTACAAATATATTGCTTGTGATTGAAGATAATGGTTGTGGAATAAAAGCGTCTGATTTATCCCGTGTATTTGAAAAAGGTTTTACGGGTTCAAATAGAAACAAGGCAAATGCAACGGGTATGGGACTGTATCTATCGAAAAAATTATGCGATAGGTTGGGCTTGAAATTGGATATTGCTTCTACGGAAAAAGAATATACAAGACTGACCATTACATTTCCAAAAGGAACAGTTCATAATTTTTCAGAGTAATTTGAAAACCATGCCAACATTGATACGGTGCTTTAAGGGGGCTTGCATTATGGAAAGCTTTAAGTACAATTCTTTGCAATCAAATTCCACCTAATAGCACACTATTAAAAATTGAATATGTTTTAGCTTTAAAGGCTCGTACAGACTATATGTTTTGTGCGGGCTTTTTTCATACCCGAAAAAAATTTAAAAATTTTTCAAAAGAGGTCATTAAATCACACCTTTCATTCCCTATATGGTGCGGAAAGAGGGATAAACACTTTTCAAATCATAGTGGAAAGGGGGTGAGATTGATGAAACCGTCTGACTTCCAGAAAACAGTTCAATGTCGCTTTGAAAGTTGTTTGAAGAAAGTTGTCCGTCATATTGTAAAGGACTACCAACAAGGATTGAAACGACGAAAAGATAAAGAAATTCCATTCTGTGAACTTCCAGAAATTTTCGTTGAAAATTTTGCTGTGTGGGATGACTACGAAACAGATTATACAATCTTTTCAGTATGTGGCATTGATATTCGTGTCCTTGATGATGAGCTGGCAGAAGCCTTGAAAAAACTTCCAGAAAGAAAGAGAAATACTCTGTTAATGTATTACTTCTTGGAAATGACAGAAAGTGAAATTGCCAACTTACAAAAGATTACGCAAAGCGGTGTATTTAGAAACCGACATCATGCTTTGGAAACTATGAAAAAAATACTAAAGGAGAAGCAGTAAAATGAAGCAAACATTTAAGAAGCCGTCCTACTATTTGCTTTCGCAAGCAATGGACGGGGACGAAAAAGCGATTGAAAAAATACTGGCATTTTATGACCCGTACATATCAAAGTGCTGTTTGCGTCCACTCTATGATGAATACGGCAATGTCTATATTGTTGTAGATATGGAGTTAAAGGGACTTATCCGAGAAGCACTTATCAAAATGATTTTAGGGTTTGATATTGCCTTAGAAATCGAAGAAGAATAAGCAGTTTTTAGCAGAGCATGGTTTAATGTCCCCCTCTTTCCTGCTATGCCCTGCTTTTACATGAAAGCAACACGCTTTCGCCACAGCTCTTTGACAACTGAATAAAGCAGACGGATACGTTTGTGAGATAGCGAGCCACGGGGACTGTACGCCACGACCTTTCCAAAAGAAAGCGAGCGACCCACGCAGTGATCCGAGAGCGACTGTTGGAAAAGTCGTTTTGCCATGACCTATCCTCACAGAATAATGATACGTCCGCATGGTGCGGTTCTGCCCACAAGAATGGGAATAGTTGAGATACTAATGGAGCTTTCCAAAGCCGTCTGTCTGCTTGTAAAAAACAACACACAGTAAAGGGGGTGCATAGATTATGAACAATACTGATGTGCCTATCTGGGAAAAATATACGCTGACGATTGAAGAAGCGTCTAAATACTTCCGCATTGGCGAAAAAAAATTGCGTAAATTAGCCGAAGAAAATATTGACGCTGGCTGGGTTATCGTGAACGGTAATCGTATTCAGATTAAGCGAAAACAATTTGAAAAAATCATAGATACATTGGACGAAATCTAATGTCATTGAGCCGTAGATATGGTATAATAAAGTATAGCGTATCACGGCTCATTCCATGACGGAAAGGAGCTTTACACTATGTCTAATGTAAAACGAAAAGACAGTAAAAATCGCAATTTGCGTAATGGAGAGAGCCAGCGAAAAGACGGAAGATACGTTTATAAATATACCGATATATACGGAAAGCCACAATTTATCTATTCTTGGAAACTTGTACCGACAGACAAGACACCTGCTGGAAAGCGTGATGATATTTCATTGAGGGAAAAAGAAGCACAGATAAAAAAAGACCTTAACGACAGTATCGACACAGTCGGCGGTAAAATGACAGTCTGCCAGCTTTACGAGAAAAAGAACAGCCAAAGAAAGAACATCAAGAGGGCTACCGAAAAGGGACGACAGTATCTTATGAACGCTCTGAAAAATGACCCATTGGGTATGAGGGCGATTGATACTGTTAAGCAGTCGGACGCTAAAGAATGGGCTATCAGAATGAGTGAAAAAGGATATGCCTATAAAACAATTGATAACTATAAGCGTTCCTTGAAAGCGTCATTTTACATGGCGATACAAGACGACTGTATCAGAAAGAACCCATTTGAATTTAAACTAAGTGATGTTCTGGAAGATGATACAGAGCATAAAGTTATCCTTACACCAGAGCAGGAAGAACGCCTGCTTGCCTTTATGGAAAAGGATAAGATTTACAGCAAGTATTATGATGAGGTTGTGCTTCTGTTGGAAACGGGACTTCGTATTTCTGAATTTTGCGGACTGACGACGCATATTGATATGCAGAACAAAATACTCAATATAGACCACCAGTTATTGAAAGACAGCGAAATCGGCTACTATATTGAAACGCCAAAAACCAAAAACGGAAAACGGGAACTTCCATTGACAGAACGGGCTTATCAAGCAATCCAAAGAATACTAAAGAACAGAGGAAAGGCACAACCGCTGATTGTAGGTGGTTACAGCAATTTCCTATTCTTAAACCGTGAGGGCTTGCCTAAAGTTGCAGGAAACTATGAGGGCATGGTGCGAGGACTAATTAAGAAGTATAACAAGTATCACACGGACAAGTTACCGAACATCACACCACATTCATTCCGACATACTTACTGTACGAATATGGCAAATAAAGGAATGAACCCAAACACTCTGCAATATCTCATGGGACACGCCAACATAACCATGACACTTGGTTATTACGCACACGGTACATTTCAATCTGCAAAAGCGGAACTGGAAAGACTGGCTTGCTAATATCGGAGCTTATATTTACTACTCATTTACTACTTTTGGTTGCATTTTCATGCTGGTAAATGCCAGCTTATGCAAGGTATCTTCCAAAAAGAAAATACCGATAAAGCCCTAAAATACGGGATATATCGGCATTTACCAACTTATAAAAAGATAATCAGAAATTTAGTAAGTTTTTATGATAAAAAATGTGCAGAATACTTTTTTCATATCCTGCACATCATTTTAATCTCTTTATTTAATTATGTCTAATACTTATATTGCATCATTTTTTATGCCTGAAAAGCATTGGTCTGAAATGTTTTAATCTCGTCAATGAATTTGTTTACAGCTCTGGAATGTGGAATGTGTCTTCGCCATGCAATTACGGTACTTGTTTTAATCTCCGGAAACAGTTTTTTCTGCACGATCAGATCATTCCGCCAGTATTTTACAGCTCCTTCTACAGAGATCGGATATCCCAGTCCCTGCATCGCCATAACGCCAGCATTAGTTCCGAGATTGCTTGTAAAGGCAATATGAATCTTCTGGAAGTCTTTTCCAAACCAGTTGGCAATCTCGCTCTGAACATTAACTCGTTCCGGAAAAATCAGTGGTTTTCCGATAAGATTCTCTTTTGTAATATATTCATTCTGTGCAAGAGGATCATCCGGGCGCATTCCTACTACCCAGTGGTCACTGTTTTTGATTCTGACATAGTCAAGCCCTTCCGTGTCTATTGGTTCCAGAAAAAGTCCGATGTCTATCAGACCTTTGTTCATCATTTCGCTCACTACATCTGCTGTTGCAGTATGAAGCGCGATCTGAACCATAGGATATTTTTCCCGGAACTGTTCGCATATCTTCGCAAGTGTTTCTACTGCGGCAAACTCTCCACATCCAATTGTGATCGTACCCTCGATTAATTCTTTATTACCCTTGAACTCATCAAGCAGACGTTCTTCGAGATCTATAATCTCCAGTGCTCTGCGCTTCAGAAGAATGCCTTCTTCTGTAAGCGTGATGTGATGCCCTCCACGTTTAAAAAGCGGGGTTTCCAGTTCCTCTTCCAGAGCAGCAAGCTGTCTGGAAAGCGTTGGCTGGGTGATATGTAATTGTTCAGCTGCTTTTGTGAAGCTTTGTTCTTTCGCTACTGTCAGAAAATAGTGTAGTACTCGTAAGTCCATAGTTTGCTCCTCTATTTTTCCATCAGATATGCATATTTACGCATCTGCCTTCTTTTTCAGAATCATAATCCATTGATGATCATCTGACATACGCCCCTGTGTTTTTTCAATAATTAATAACGGATCATAAAATGGAAGCCCCATCTCTCTCAGAATATCCTTCCTGTGATCGCGTGTTCTGGGAAAACAGCGTTCTTCGAGAAAATATTCAAAATCATCCCAATCCGGATCAGTTACAACTCCAAATGCACGGAAAATGATCTGGTCTGTGTAGTTTTTAATCTTGATTTTTTCATGCCTGAAATCAATATCTATCGTTGTACACAGATCATCATGATTCATAAAATTCATGCGCATTTTCACATCCGGATCATCAGAAAAATTATAGGCTCGCTTTATCTGACTGTAAATCGTCTGACGGGAAACGTGATACTGTCTGGCAATATCTGTAATTTTTTCTCCCCGGTTCTGCAATGCCAAAATATGTGCCAGCTGCTCTTCTGTAAACGAATTTTTCCTTCCGGTATTTTTCTTCTTTTCAGAAATACTGCTGTTATTCATATCTGCCTTCAAGCATCTGTAATTGTCAGCATCTCTGGATATCTGCTTCAGTTCATGAATATCTGTTGTTCCAAAAATCTGCTGTATCTGATCTTGAAAGTTCATATTCATATCACCACCTTCAAAAAGACATTATGGAAATCACTTTCACACAGAACAGTTTGTGTAATTGAGTATAGCATGAAGCAAAAAGAAGTGTCAAGAAATAGTTTCTTGACACTTCTCTGCCCATATCTACTCAATATGATTATATATTTTTCATCAGATTGCCAGAAGGTTCTTGATTGCTTCCATATAAACCAGAACTGCCTCTTCCATTCCGGATACGAGGATAAATTCATCTGCACTGTGGATACGATAATCAATTCCAGGTTTCTCAGGTCCAAATGCAATGATATTCTTAAGAGACTTTGCATAAGTTCCACCACCGATCACCATCGGCTTGTTCTCTGTATCGCCTGTTACATCTGTGTAAGCTTTGTATAAAGCATTTACCAGTGGGGATTCTCTTGGGAAGAATAAGGCATCGCCAATTCCCAGAATCTCTATACGTCCATTCTCATCCTCAAGCCTGCTCTCACACATCCTGCGGACTTCATCTGATTTCAGTGTTACAGGTACTCTGATATCAATTGTACAGGAGATCACATCATTCTCTGTTTTGATCATACCGTTGCAAAGAGTAAGTTCGCCATACTCATCTGCAAATTTCAGTCCAATGCCTTCACCATCGCAGGATGTGCCGATATGTGTATTATAGAATTCCACAAAATCATCCTTAAATCCTGCTTTCTCGAGACATTCAAAAGTAACACCTATTGCATTGACACCAAGAGTCGGTGTGCTGGCATGTGCTGGAACTCCCTTTGCATAAATACTGATCTGTCCACTTTCCTCTGTTACCTTATATTCCTGAAGCTTTGTCTCTGCAAGTACAGCTTCCAGTCTCTCCTTCAGTCCTTCTTCGGCAGGAACAACTATTGTGGAGGAATCGCATACTGCGTTAAAAACAAAACCTCCATCTGCAGAGATGATTTTCGTGTTCTTGGAATAAGCCATCATCTGCAGAAGTCCCTTTTCTCCATGAATACACGGGAAGCTGGCATCCGGGGTAAAACCACAGGATAATTCTTCTGCCACTTCATTATAATGTTCCATACATTTGGAACCTGTTTCCTCATTACATCCCATAATGAGACGTACTCTCTTGTTCAGCTTCACACCTGAATCGCGGAGAAGCTTCATTGCATAAAGAGCTTCCAGAACAGGTCCCTTATCATCTGTTGTTCCACGACCGTAAACATAATCACCCTCTCGCGTCAGTTTAAAAGGATCATAGCTCCAGTCGCCGCCTACAGGTACGATATCCAGATGTCCGGCAATACCAACAATCTCATCACCCTCACCCATCTCTGCATAACCACAGTAATTGTCCAGATTGACTGTTTTAAATCCAAGCTCCTGTGCAATCTTAAGGCCTTCTTCCAGTGCTTTGGCAGGACCTTCTCCAAAGGGTTTTCCCTCTGTGGGAGTGCCAAGCTGAGAATCAATGGCAACCAGCCTTCCCAGATTGGTAAGCATCTCCTCTGTTAATCCATGAATCTGTTCTTTAATATCCATAATTTTTGCGCCTCCAGTTAAATAATTTCTCTATCTTTGAAATATCTTTATCATTATTTTCCCATTTTATCATATTCAGGCACAAAATAACAGCAGATTCCAGAAATGATTTCTCAAAACACGATTTTTTACCTTCACTCTATGGCCAGATAAAATTACAGTTTCCGGCCTCCAGACCGTCAATGAGAATGTTCTGGCCTGTACAGAAGCGGTTTTTTACCGCCATAAAGTAAATCCACTCTGCTGCCTCTTCCACAGACATCCACCGTTTCAGAGGTGTAAGCTCCATGATCTGATCCCAGAGCTTTTCATCCTCCATCACCGGTCGGTTCAGTTCAGTCATAACCCCGCCGAAATCCAGACTGTTGCATGTGGCCTGATAAGGAGCTATCCTCATGGCCACGTTTTTCGCATAGGAAAGGACTCCTCCTTTGCTTGCCGCATATTCCGGAAATTCAGACCCTGTATGTCCGCTTGCTGATCCGATCATAATAACAGAATAAATATTGGGATGAATGCCGTAATGTTCTGTAACAGAAATCGTTCCCTTCAGATTTACATCAATATCATCTCCATTCTGAACCCCTGCGTTATTGATCAGAATATCTACCGGTCCGATTTCCGGATAAGAGCCTTTGTCTCTGATATCCAGACAGAAATGAGTATATTTCGGATGTTGGATCGTGGATAAATTTTTATCAAATCCATAGACTTCATGATTTTCTTTCAGGAAAAATTCTGCACAGCCTTTTCCGATCCCGGATGCTGTGCCTGTGATCAGAACTTTCATCAGGCAAAATTCTCCTTCATGCTTTTACGCAGCGCTGTAATAAGAACTGCTGCTACTGCAATACACAGAACCCTGTCAATGTAGTCCGTGATAAACTGAACCACAAAACAGCTCCCTACCATTCCAAGAGGTGTTTTTGCCAGAAGCTGCACAAGAACAGTGGATCCGGAGGAAGTGATTCCTCCAAATAAAAACGCCGTAATACAGGAACTGATTATGGTAGATGGAAGTGTGATCACAAGAGCAGCCGGAAATATCTGCCACTTTTTCGGCTGGAATTTTCTGTACACAAGACCCGTCACAAAACCAAGAAGAATTCCTACCGGAGCGTAATACAGGGAATAAATATCTACAGTCATTCCCATCAGCAGGCCGCTGAGCAGATTAGGCAGCATTCCATAAAAGGGTCCCAGGACAGCAGCCACAAATACTGTTCCAATACTGTCCAGATAAATAGGAAGCTTCAGAAATAAAGCAATCTGTCCTCCCACAAAATTAATGCAGATAGCAAAAGCGATCATACAGATTTTCTGTACACTTATTTTTTCAGTTTTCATTTTAAATCTCCTCGTATTAAATCTTGTAAAATATCCAGTTCTTCCGGTTTCTGATCAAGGATCCTTGAAAGAAACATCTGAAAGAATCCATACACATCTACCTCAGTCAGCACCCTTGCATTTGATGCTTTCCGATAGAAATTCATAGAATCCACAACAGACTGTCCAAGAGAAATCCCCTCTGTTTCAATCTGTACATAGGAATCAAAACCTTTGCAGAGTTCCGGATTGATAAAATATGCCACTGCCAGGGGATCATTGATCACACAGCCAATGATATGCTCCCATTCCCAGTGGAAATCAAAATAGAATTTCGTAATCTTCTTTACAAATTCTCCTGTTTCTTTGTTCAGACGGCACATATACTCCAGCAGATCAGGCGTGAGCACAATCTTTCTCGTCACATCCAGCCCGACCATATGGATTTTCTGACCATTCTGATGGAGTGTCTCATACACCAGGGAAGCCCCGTCCGGGTCACACCAGTAATTGTATTCTGCAACAGGTGAACAGTTCCCATGACTTTTAAAGCTGCCGCCCATGGAAACAATTTCCTCAATACAGGAAAATGCTTCTTTATCTTTCTGGATCAGTCTGGCAAGATTGGTCATAGGTGCCAGTTCGATTATGGATACTTTCTCTTTTTTCAGTATATCAGCAAGAAAATCCACAGCACTGATCTGCTGCTGATAACCGGTTACTTCAGGCAGAAAGCTTTCGCCAAGCCCGTCTTCTCCGTGAGTGTCCAGAGCATTCACATAATCCCGCCTTAAGGGAGTACTTTCCCCAATGTATACAGGAACGTCCAGACGGTTCATCTGCTTCAGGATTTTCTTTGCATTTCCAAATCCCATCTCCACCGGTGAATTTCCACACACAATGGTGATTCCGATCACTTCGATTTCCGGTGATTTCAGTGCAAGCATAATCGCAAGACTGTCATCAATCCCCGGATCACAATCAATAATTACTTTTCTTTTTTTCATTTAATTCCTTTCTGTCAAAGCAAAAAAAATACTTTTGTTTATCCCTCAATAAACAAAAGCATCAGCAAACAGACCGCTTATGACAACTCATAAACGACCGCAATATTTTTTACTTTGCCTAGTTTTTTATACTGGGAGGGTTTCGAACCAGTTTCGGTGGTTATTTTAACACATATTTCCATGCATGACAACAGTTAGCGCATACACCATTTGAGATTTGCAGCATATTCTAAGAGCAGAAATCTCGTGACATGCTCCCGCCACTTAAATCTTACAGATTTTGAAGTGGGGGCTTCCTGCTCGATTGCCCTTCAGGGCAAAGCTAAAACAGGCTATCCCCGCGTGTCCCGCGGTTCTTTTTTATCCGGTTACGGATCTTTTCTGTGCTATTATGCACATTTTTTATATATTCTTTTTCCTTCTTTCAGAATATTGACCGCCGCATTCACATCCCGGTCCATCCGGTTTCCACATTCGCATAGGTATATCCGTTCTGATAATGCCAGCTCTTTCTTCTTATGTCCGCATACGCTGCATATCTTACTGGATGCAAAATATCTGTCTACTTTTATCAGATATTTTCCACGTTCTTCCAGCTTATATCCAAGCATGGAAAGGAACTGACCGTATCCGTTATCCTGTATCCCTTTTCCGAAATGCAGGCCTCCGGCTATCCCCTTCAGGTTCAGATCCTCCACACATACCGCGTCATAGTCTTCTGCAAGACTGTGACTGAGCTTATGCTGGAAATCCTTCCTCTGGTTCTTTATCTTTTCGTGAGATAATGCAACCTTTTTCTTCTGTTTCTGATAGTTACGGCTGCCCTTTTCACATCTGGAAAGCTTTCTCTGTTCCCGGGCAAGTTCTTTCTCTGCATTCCGGTAAAACATGGGATATCCAGCCCTTTCACCGGTGGAAAATACACACATCCCATGCATGGCAAAATCAATCCCCAGAAATTTTTCCGCCTGTCTTTTCTCCACTGTTTGGTTTTCACAGTCGAACAGCAGGCTGGCAAAATATTTTCCGGACGGTTCCCTGCTCACAGTCACTGATTTCAGCTTCCATCCCTCCGGTATTATACGGTGGAGCTTTATTTTTACTGGCTGCATCTTTGGTAGCTTCAGGAACCTGTCCTGCAGACAGATATTCCCATTTACCATATTCGTTGTATAGGATTTCCGCGAATGTTTTTTTGATTTATAATGCGGAAATCCCACTCCCGGTTCCCGGAAAAATTTTCGGAAAGCCCCTTCCAGATTTAACTGTACATTCGCCAGCGCAAGAGAATCCACTTCTTTCAGCCATGGATATTCTTTTTTATATCCGGCCGGCGTATTTTTCAGCATCTTTTTTTCTTCCTGATAATAACGGATCTTATCCGCAAGCATCCGGTTATAGAGAAAACGACTGCAGCCGATTGTCTTCTCTATCTGAGTTATCTGTTCTTTATTGGGATAAATCCTTATTTTTACTGCCCGGTTTATCTTTCTCACCCTGACTTTCTATATACTGATGGATTGTTCCAACAGGTGCTATATTTCAAAGATTTCTTTTGCTCTCTCTAACATTTTATCGTCCAGCATCTTTCTGCTATATTTCATAACCATGATCAGCTAACAACACAGAATGAGAATTATTATGTACACTCACTTATTGCTTATTTCGACCGTCCAATTTTCAAGAGCATATTGTTCTTTTTTTCTATTATAATATATTTATTGTATCAGAACAAGTGTTTTTGTGATTTTTTATGAATTTGAGCAGACATGCTCGAATGTGCAATTCATCCCATCACCTATAGGACGCCACTGAAAAACTATTTTTATACACATTATATAGTAGATTAAAACAAATAAAAACACTTTATATTGTACTGCTTTATGCAAAATAAAGACTTTTTCAGTGGCGTCCCTATAGAGGTGAGGGAATTCTTGCTACGGTTGTTAAAGGAGTATCTGCATGAAAAATAAAAAATGGATCACGCTGGCAGCTGCCGTTGTGCTTGCTGTGACTTCACTTCCTGTGACAGCATTTGCAGAGAAAAAAGACAGCACAGATGATAAGATGCTTACAAAAATCACTTTAAATAGCGCGGAGAATCTATAAAAGAAGTGGCGGAAATACCAGCAATGATATTTCCGCCGTTTTTACAACTCTGAATATCCTATCCAGAGCTACTTTGTGTTCATAGTATATGTTTTACAATCAAGTTTTATGAAATGTAAAAAGGAACTCGTCCAGAGCCCCTTTCCTTTGAATAAGTAATAATATCTTTCTCACTCCGGAAAAAGACTTCTTTGTACTTATATAATACTGGTTCAATTACTCCTTGTCAATATCTATTTTTATCTTTGTAATGTGTTCTGTCAAAGAAAGTTACTGTTCACATGATAGTATATTTATTGTTTACAAGTTGGTAGGTTCCGGTTATTATAAATCTAAGATTATTTGAGGTGTTAAAAGAGATGCAGGAGCCGCGACGCCTGCCAAATAATTTCTTTCATCTATAAATGCTCTGTTCCGAATGGATAGAGCTTTTTATTTTGCAATAAACATAATCAGAATCAATACTTTGCTAATAGTTTTTCCAGGGTTTATAGCCTTTCATATAAGCAAAGTCTTCTTCATTTTAGAAGCCTGCAATCAGTTCTTTTTTCATTTCTTCAGCATATGGATTTTCTGCGTCTTGAAATTTTATATGTTTATATAATCTTGATTTCTGAAAATCACAGATTGTATCGACATTTTCCAGCTTTTCATATGCTTCTTCTGTTTTTTCCTGTTCCATGTATAATTGTCCAAGTTTTAGTTTTTTCATGGGATCATAGTCGGAAAAATAATTCAGATATTTTTCTGCCATTTCATAATTCCCTTTTCGCAAGTAGAATCCGAACAGAGAATCTGCCGCATGGTGCTGGATTTTTTCATCCTTGTCATTTAGTGCTATTTCGTACCAGAAATTAATCTGTTCGTCGTACTTATCGGGGTGCTCACACTGACCTATGATTCTTCGCGAGTCAAGCATCACCGCCACCTGCCAGATTAGCATGTTGCAGTTAGGGTAATCTTTTATGATATTTACTGCCCATTGATAGGTTTTTTCGTAACCTTCTACCGAAAACATTTTGTCCATTTCTTGAATAAGTTCTGTAATTTCAACGTCTGTCAGATTTTCATGAAAAGACAATAGGGTATCAAGGGAAATATGTAGCAGCCTTGCAATAGGTGCTAACAGTTCAATATCTGGATTGGAGTTCCCCGTTTCCCTTAATTAAAGATATTGTTTGGTAAAAAAGAAAGGTCAGTCGATTTTGCCGATGAAGCGGTAGTAGATTTCTACTTCCTGCTCACGGCTTCCGTCCTCGCCCTTGACAGCTTCGTGGACGGTTATTTTTTCAATTAGAGTGTTCAGAAGTTCGGCGGTCAGCTCCACAGGGTTGACATACTGTTTCATCAGGGCAATCCACTTTTCAGCATCCGCTGCGGTCTGTACGGCGGCTTCCATCGTTTCGTGAAGCTGTCTTATTTTTGTTTCAAGCTCCTTTTGCTCGTTCTGGTACTTCTCGGACAGCATATTGAAGTTATACTCGGTTATGCGTCCGGCAGACCAGTCCTCATACATTTTAGCAAACAGCCCGTCAACCTCGGCTTTACGCTTCTCTGCCTTTTTCAGCTCCGCAGCCTGCTTTTTCTTCGCAGAGTTTCTTTCCCTGTCGCTGGCATTGAGCAGGCGTTTCAGCAGCTTGTCCTCGTCTTTCTGTGCCAGCATAGACCAGTATTGCAGTCTTGCAAGCACATAGGCATACAGTACATCATAGCGGATATAGTGCATGGAACACTGGCGTAATCCCTGCCCGTTCTTGCTGCAATGGTAGTACCCGTATGGGTTCTTATTCTGCTTGTTTTCCCCATAGGCTAAAGACCATCCGCAGTCTGCACATTTTATCAATCCTGCGAAAATCTGTGTCGTACCGTTTCTGCGTTTCCTGCGTCTGCTTGCAATCAGCTCCTGAACTTTTTGGAACACTTCTTCAGAAATGATGGCTTCGTGGGTATTTTCCACACGATACCATTCTTCCTGCGGCTTCCGCACCTTTTTCTTGTTCTTGAATGAAATGTTGCTCTGCTTGTTGTGAATGCTGTGACCGATGTAGGTTTCCTCTTTCAAAATGCTCTTGACCTGTGCTATCGTCCACGCATAGGCTTTTTCTGCGGGCGCACCGGCGTAGATATTGGCGAAAGTCCCGTATCTTTCATAGTTCAGCCAGCCGGGGGTAGGTACTTTTTCCTCCACCAGAATCCGTGTAATGCTGGCGGCACCCCTCCCGTGTACAGCAAGGTCAAAAATCTTCTCTACAATCCAGCGTGTTTCCGGGTCGATCAGAAGATGACCTTTTTTGTCCGGGTCTTTTACATAGCCCAGCGGTGCATAGGCTCCATAGTGTGCGCCATTGGCAAATCTTGTGTGCATGGCAGCCTTGACCTTTTTGCTGGTCTGTCGGGCGTGCATTTCATTCAGGATGTTTAAGAACGGTGCAAGCTCGCTTTCTCCGTTGATGGTGTCCACATTGTCATTGATGGCAATGTAGCGTACTCCCTTGCTGGGGAAATAGATTTCCGTGTACTGACCGGTCAGGATATAGTTTCTTCCCAGACGGGATAAGTCCTTTGTGACAACGCAGTTGATTTTCCCGTCTTCGATGTCATCAATCATCCTTTGGAAACTTGGACGCTCGAAATTTGTCCCGCTCCATCCGTCGTCAATGTACTCGTCTACAACGGTCAGCCCATGCTCTGCGGCATACTGTCTAAGCATCATGCGCTGGGTCTGGATACTGCCGCTTTCCCCCTGTAATTCATCGTCACGGCTCAATCTCAAATATAGTGCAGTGTTATAAATCGTTGTATTGTATGGTTGTTTCACGGTTAAAAATCCTCCTTCTAAAAGAAACAACCCACGCTTATACAATACTCGCTGGTACAAGTATATCATAAGCGTGGGCTGATTGACAGTCGTTATTCCGTATTTTTTCAGGAAGCGGCGGCAGCGTGCTGGATCACATCTTCCAGCAGGCTGTCAAGCGGCTTCCCATCCTGTGCGAAATGCTCCGATACCTTGATACGGACTTTCCCCATGACAAAATACTGGGTGCCGTCTTTTTCGGTAAGCAGGGTGCCGCTGTTTTTGTTATTGCTCTCGTTTTTGCTTTTTGCCATAGGCAGTTACCTCCATAAATGAAATATGCCCGACAAGGGAATGTCAGACAGGTGTACAGCCGCAGACTGTCTCCGTGTCAACCAAACCGTGTCAACCGGCAGAAAAGACTTTGAAAACAATCCATAGGCGCTCTATTATTACTTTTTACTTTTTCTTTGATTTCTTGGTTGACATGGTTGACAAAGGAGAGAAATGCCCCAAATATCAGGCTTTTCCCCGTCAACCGGCTGTCAACCAAAGCGTCAACCAAACTGTCAACCGGTGGCTTTTCAGAATGGAAGTTCCATTTGCCGGGCTTCTTCTTCCGTGATTTCCTGAAAACCGTCCCCCTCCGGCGGAGCTTGGTTGACACGCTCCCAGCCTTTTTGAGAACCGTATTTCTTATACCGCTTCGGGCTTTTGTAGGCTACCCAGCCCTGTATGATGCCGCCCGCAATGCCGGTATTCATAATCTCGCAGATTGCCCGTGTCTCCCAGTCTGCCGGGGAATTTAAGTTCCCCAGCGCTTCCTCATAAAGCTGCTTGGAACATACCCTGTCGCCGGTGTAGTCCTCCAAATAGGCGTAGATCATGCCGGCCTGTGTGTCTTCCTGCATAAAGTCCTGCTGGTGGGCGTTCAGGTATCGGTTCATTTCCATGCTGAATGACAGCTTATACTTCCCACTGCGATAAACCGTCATGGCTTCCGCCCACATCTGTTCGATATACGCCCTCGCCGCCGCTTCATCGTCCAGTATGTGAACCTCCGCCCGTTCCGGGTACACCGTCACGGGGAGAAAGCGCCGGTTGCCGGTGCGGTCACGGGGCAAAAAGTCCTGCCGGTTGGTCGTCCCTCCAAATACACATTGCCGCAGCCGGTCTGCCGGATGTGTCTCATACGGCACTTTGTAGGTTTCTTTCTGGCGGCTTAAGAATGACTTGATTTCCTCAATACTCTTGGCGTTGGCTGTGGCAATCATCTCCGACATCTCGATAATCCAATGCCCTTGCAGCTTGCGGTACACATTTTCATCGTCCAGCTTTTTCAAATCGTCTGAAAACCATTCGTCCCTGCCTGCCAGCAGCCGGAAAAAGGTAGATTTCCCGGCTCCCTGACCACCAACCAGACAGAGCATGACCTCAAACTTGCTCCCCGGTCTGAATACCCGCCGGATGGCTCCCATCAGGAACAGTTTCAAGGCTTCATAGGTGTATTCGTCCGTATCGGCTCCCAGAAAGTGATGCAGGGCGTAACGGATGCGCTCTGTGCCGTCCCATTGCAGGCTGTTCAGGTAATCCCTGACTGGATGGTAGCGGTTTTCATTGGCAACAATCTTGATGGCGCTCTGCACCTTTTTCTCGCTGGTAAGCCCGTAATTTTCTTCCAGATACAAAAGCAGGTAGTTCATGTCCATGTCGGTCAGCGTGGTACTGGTGCGCTCCCAGCCCAGCGGCTTCACAATGTCAATCTGCTCCGTCAAAAGGTTCAGGCGCAGCGCCCCGCGAAACAGAGGGTCACGCTGGAACACCGTCAGGCAGTTTCGGATGCTGTTCTTCACGCCGCCTTTCTGCGTCCCCTCTAATGTTTCCCGGATTTCTGCCGGTGTCTGCGCCGGTTCCATTGTGTCCATCGTCCTTTTGACCGCTTCCTGCGTTTCCGGCGGCAAGCTCTGAAATTCGCTGTTCAAGCCGCAACACCTCCTTTCCCTGTGCGGCGATCAATGCCGCTTTTTCTTCTATTTCTCCGTATAACAAAATATCCAAAAGGTATTCTGTGTAGCTTATCCTCTGCAACGCTTCCACAAAAAGAGGATGCCAGATGGCATCCTGCGGCTGTGGGGCGTGTGCTGTTTTCCAATGCTCCAGCAGGCGCAGATAATCGCATAGCACCCGGAAACAATACCGTTCCGTTTCCTGAAATCTCTGCTCCGCTGATTTTTGTCGGGGCTGTGACCTGTTGTGACGCTTCCTATCTGGCGGCGCATTGCCGGATTTCTCATAGGAAACGCCGAAGTCCTCCGCAAGCCTGACCGCAGCTTCCCGTTTCCCCAATCCATGCAGCAAAGCGGCCAAGTCGATCACATCCCCGGAAGCCCCGCAGCCGAAGCAGTAAAAGCGGCTGTCCACTTTCATGCTGGGCGTGCGGTCATTGTGGAATGGACAGCAGACCATGCCGTTTCTCCCCACCCGGATTCCATAGAATGAAGCAGCCTGCCGGGTGGTAACAGACTGTTTCACCGCTTCAAATACATTCAAATGCTCCCTCCATAAAAATACTGGTAGCGGTAAAGCTGCCGGTTATATCATAGCTCCATCTCATGTTTCTTTCTCTGTACTGCCTGTGGCTGCTCCCTCCGGCGCAGTGCGGTATCTACGGCGTTCTGCACCTGCCGTAGCCGTATGACTTCCTCCCGGAGTGGCTTGTGCTGCGGAGACAGTTCGGCATACTCTGTTTTTAACTGTGCGTATTCCTGTTTCCATGCTTTCAGGGCAATGGGTTTTCCGTCCAGTTTTTCTTTCAGAATACGGCGGGCGGCATAAAACAGCCGTAACTCCGCATCGTGGGATGTTTCAAATTTCTCCCTCTGTTTCTTAAACTTGATATTGTTCAATTCCGTATGAACAGGTTTTAGCCGCTGGTAATTCTCGCCCTCCCGTATCAATTCCTGCAATTCCTTTATCCTGGCAGATTTCTTTTTCATGGAGCCGCTTAATGCTTCAAATTCTTCACTGACAGAGGAAAGACGCTCCTGCAAATCCTCTAATGTGAGCAGCTTGTTTTCCGTCAGATAATTGACGGCTTCGGCAAACTGCTTTAAGTTTCCGGTTCTGGCTTTATTGCTCCATGCCCCTGCGTTGCGCTGGTTGTAATAAGCGATCAGCAGGTCGGCAAGGTTCGGTGTCTGTGGTTTGGAAAGTTCTTCTTTTACCTCTGCCATCCAGACAAACAGGGCTTTGATCTTCTTCCTCACATCCTGCATGAGCCGGTTGGTGGCTTTAATCCAGCGGTTCAGTTCCCCTTTCTCGGTGCGGATGCCCTTTGCTTCCATCTGCCGGACATTAGCTCCCTCGTGGACAGTAGGTATCAGGTCAAGCCCCTGCCGCACATAGGAACGGTGGTCGATACGCACATCCAGTCCTTTTTCCTCAAATTTTGTATTAACGGCAGCCGCCCACTGCTCCCGCCAGTGTTCCAGTGTTTCCGGCTCGTGCCAGTCTGTTGTGTGGACAGCATTAAACATATAATCGCCGTTTTTATCCCGGATTCGGTTTCCATCTTCATCAAGAAGATATTCCCGACGCTGTTTTTGTCCCCATGTGCCATCCGGGTTCAAAGGGCGCATGGTTGTCATCACATGAAAATGCGGGTTAGGGATGCCGCCGTCCTCTTTCTCCGGGCTGTGAAAAGCAAGGTCGGCAATCATGCCTTTTGTCACAAACTGCTCCTGTACGAACTTCCTCGCCAGCTCCATGTTTTCTTCCAGCGTCAATTCATTCTGCATGGCAATATCAAAGGAATAGGCAAGCTGTGCTTTTGGATGTTTCTCGCAGTTCTCCACAGCATTCCAGAGGGTCGCCCGGTCAAGATATATTTCCGGCGCATGGGGCGGCAGCATGATTTCCGAAGCGATCACGCCGCCCTTTTTGGTGTAGTCGCTGACTTCTCCATAGTAGCTGCTGTAAAGACGCTCCCCGGCTCGATAGGCTGCGCTGGCAATGGCGCTCTGACCGGCGCTGCGCTTGATCTGTGCGATTGAAAAATGATAAAGTGCTATCCTTAGTCACCGCCTTTCTCCTGCCCGGAAATACGGGCGTGGTTCTCTGTGGCAGACCGGATGAAATGCTCCGCCTGCGGCAGATTCAAAATGCTTTCCATGAGGGAATAAAATTCCGCTTCGGATAGCTCCTTTGTCTGTGGTGCAATGCTCTCAATAGCTGCCCCACGGGTAATCAGCCGGTGCGTCCTCTGTTTCCGGGAACCGCTTTCCAGATACGCCTGCCGGTTTTTCAAACGCTGCATTTTCCGTTTTTCCTGTTCCAGCAGGACAGTGGTTTTTTCATATTCCTGCTTCAACTGTTCCAAAGATTTTTCCATGTTCTCACATCCTTTGCTGATAAGATAAAGAAAGACCATCCGCAGACAGTCCGTGTGTCAGTGCTTCTATAAAACCCGATGAAAAGGGAAAACCGCAGAGCGGATTTCTCTTTGCGGCGGGTACACAGGGGATAGCCGCTTTAGCGGCGCAAGGGGGTGTAGCCACCTTGTCGGAGCGAAGCGAACGCAGACCTCGGATTGCTGATTTTATCAGCGGCAGAGGTAAGCTCCGCAGGACGCACGATACATGGTCTTTAGACTATGTATAGAAGTGCGCCCTTAGTTCCTAAGGGATTTTGCCGTTTCCGGCAGTCTTGTCCTTTTTCTTGGAACGCTTGGAAAGATACTTCGGGCAGTCAACCACAACCGCCCGGAAGCTCTGTTTACATTCGTGCTGGCATTTCCGGCACAGTTCGTTGTAAGTGATACGGCTGCGGTCATTTAAGAAGAAAGACCATTCCAACCGCCGCTTGTTACTCATTCTTGCCATAACCGGCTCCTTTCTCCGTTTCTATCTGATGTACGCAGATAGGCTGTTTTGATGTAGCGTCTCGGTATCATTTTTAAGTTTTTTTCCCTCTGTATGCCCCTTTGGAAAGTGCGGCAGTATTGCAAGTCAGGGAATGATACCTCACGCTTATTTGTCGCTTCCCGGTACGGTTTCGGAGCCTTTTGCCATCCATTCAAAGAAAGCAATTTTGCTGACCTTGATAAGTCTGCCCCTGCGGAACGCTGGAAAGCCGGGTGTGTGTACCAGCTCATAGGCGCTCGCTCTTGAAATTCCCATAATCCGCTGAATGTCCGCCACATCCAGAACCAGCGGTAAATCCTCGTAGCTGTTCAATCTCTTTTTATCGTTCATTCTGTTCCTCCCATAAATCAAATAGGTTAAAATGCTTCCTGTTGCCGTTCTCCCCAAAAGCCGTTTTCCTGCCCCATTCCTGCGGTGTTTCCCTGCATTGGTGCGCCGGATGCGTCACTTCTCCTGCCGGTCATATCCCTTTTGGACGGTCATTCACTTGTCAAGGTACTGTGCGGTACGAAATTACCAACTGCAATCATCATAGCGGACTATCCTTGACAAAACAATGCTTCTGCGATACCATGAGTGTAACGGATATAACTAAATTATATAATTACCATAGACAAAGGCAGGGGATAGGGATGGAGAATCAGTTTATACGGCATGAGCCATGTTTTGAGAGGATTTTGTTTGTCCTGACGCTGGACAGGAAGAAAATGAAAGAGCGGATTTTGATTGGGGAAGAACAGCAGATCCGCTTCCGGCTGAACGGGAGCCAAAACGCAGAGGTGCTTTGTGATATGACACGCCCGCTGGGAACTTTTTTGATAAACTTTGAGCGTGACACGGACAGAGACTGGAACTTATACGGGCTTTCTCCGCTGCGGCAAGCCCTCCACTCCAACCGATGGAAACAGCCGGAGCTGGAACAGGCGGCAAGCGAATTTCTCTGGGGAAAATATCTTAGCAATGACCCTCTGAAAATGTATGTGGCGTTCCGTATCTGGAACAGCTATCTGCTTGCCAGAGAACCCCGTGACCGTAACACTGCCTGTGACCGCTTCATGGATAAAATGAGCAGACTGACCGGGGTATTCCAAAACGAATCCATGAGCTTTGACAGGGAGACAGGAAAACCGAAACATTTTCAAGCTGGCAGCCTTTATTTCAAAGGCGCACCATCAGAAGATACCCGGCTTGACCTCTGGTTTCCGGACAACCGGCGCACAGAAGAATGTGTGTCTGCCTATGCGTCCCTCTACCCGTTGATTACCTATTATCTGAACCGGCTGAATGACTGGGGGCTTTGCTTCCGGCAGTGCAAGGTCTGTGGGAAATATTTTCTGGCAAAGAGCCAGCGGTATGAACTGTGCAGCGACAAGTGCCGAAAAGCACAGGCGCTTCAAAACAAGCGGGAATTTGACGAAAGGGCAAGAGAAAATAACTATGACCTGCTTTATAAAAATGAATGCCAGAACTGGCGCAACAAAATAAACCGGGTAAAAAATACCGCAGGCTTTCCGGCTGACCGTCTGGAAAAAATACAGGCTGCCTTTTCCGACTTTAAGAAAGAAGCCTTGCAGAGAAAAAAGGCTGTAAAAACAGGAACAGCCAGCCCGAAAGAATTTACGGACTGGCTGTATCAGCAGAGTAATGTAATTGTGGAGCTGACGGATTATTAAAACTTAGCCTATCGTTCTAATGCGCTCTATAATTGAGTGCTGTTGCAAAGATTTCTTTTGATATACTGATACTACATGATAGACCATCACAACCGCAGCAAAGTATAAAAGCACAAAAAGAACTGGGAAGTGATATTCAAAGTATGAAAGTCCGGGAATTTTTGATATTTGGGTACAAAGCAGCAATCCGATTGGTATGCCTAAAATGCAGCTTCCTATAAAACTTCCAACCAGATAGATGAAACTTTCCGACTGCTGTACTTTTCGCAACTGCAATTTTGTCATACCTGTAGCTTCCAGTAGTGCATAGTCGTGTCTTCTGGCAATGGCATTTGTAATGCTGGTATTCAGCATATTTATAAATGAAAACAGACTAATAAGCACCACCAAAACTGTAATGATGACTTTCGCATTATGGAAGTAATCTTCCAATGCCATAACATCATCAGCCAAAACAGACACATCAACTCTGTCGTCATCTATAAAAATTTCTTTGATTATCTCTGTTGCTACGTCTTTTCCGTTATCATCCAAACAAATATACCATGCAAGCGTACAATTCATTTCTGACAGTGATTTCATATTTTCACCACTTGTATAAATAACAAGCCCAGTATCGCTGTTTTCTACAAATCCGCTTACAACTAACTCCACTTCTTTTTGACCATATCCTGTATCTATGATATACGGCAGATAATCTCCAACTTGAAGCTGCATATTCAGTTTCTGATAATAAGGAGACTGTCTATTGATAGCAACAGGAATTGCTCCATTCTGTAATTCATGACTTGGTTGCATACCCTCAACAATTTCATTTTTAAATGTTTCTGGATTTACAGCATTTTCAATGGACAGTTCAAATTTTTCCCCCTCTGAATTTGTCAGAATGCCGTCCAGCATATACAATTCATAAACATCTTTTACACCTGAAATGTTATACAATTTTTGCTTTTTTTCTTCTGTAAATGGTGTAGATTTCATTAAATCATAGGTGGATTCTTCATCAGCCGTTGAATTTAGTAGTACAAATACATCACTATTTCCCTGGTAAGGTTGTGACGCAAGTCTTTCGGGATTTATCGCATTCAATATTGAAAAAACACCGAACATTAAAATCCCACTCATAATGAGAGATAAAAATGTATAGGCAGCTTTCTTTCTATTGGCTCTACAATACATCCACCCGATTCTTATAGGCGTAAGTTTACGCTTTGCCCCAACACTTCTAAAATAGTTTGTTGCCTGTGTATGTTGTGCTTCTATTGGTGATGTAGATGCAGCCATTTTCGCTGGTGCTTGAAAAGCCAAAGCTGTGATAATCCAAATAAATATGCCGGAGATTACCGCACATACAATGCTTGGTATCCAGTAAAAATGAAGTGGTAAAACTATGTTTACCAGAAAACCGATGACTGTTCCCAACACAATGCAAGGTTTTGCTATTTTGTCACGTTCTTTCTTGACCACTGATTTAATTTGCTGGTATGTTGCGCCGATTGCCCGTAATTGTGCAAATTCATGTACTCGTTGCAGTACAGATACATAAAGAATATTTTTGACAGCCAGCCCTGCCGTACAAAGAAGTACAATAACAATTCCTAAAACAGTTCCTACTGCTTCAGTTGTATTATTTACATGGGCGATCTGCTGCGTACTAAGCGTTGCATTGCACAAAAGAATACCAGAAAAGCTCAACAGAAATGCCGCAATCAAGATGATAACTCTGATTAGAAATGTCCTATTCTTTTCAGAGAATACACTCTTTTCAGCAATCCTTTTCTCTATTCTCTCTGTATCATTTTCAAAAGGATAATTCATAATTCCCACCTCCTTTAACCTACAATTTTGCCATCCTCAATCCGCACAATGCGGTCTGCGAGCTGGGCAATCTCGTTATTGTGAGTAATCATTACAATGGTCTGATTAAATTCTCCGCTGGTACGTTTCAAAAGCCCTAACACATCTGCACTGGTCTTGCTGTCGAGATTTCCAGTCGGTTCGTCAGCAAGGACAATCGCCGGCTTTGTAATTAAAGCTCGTGCAATCGCTACACGCTGCTGTTGACCGCCTGAAAGATTGTTTGGCATATTTTCCAGCTTATCTTCTAAAGCCAGCATATACACAACTTCGTCCATAAATTTCTTATCTACGGTATCACCATCCAATTCCACAGGCAGGGCGATGTTTTCATATACATTCAAAATCGGAACCAGATTGTAGTTTTGGAAAATAAACCCTATGTTACGACGGCGGAAAATTGTCAATTCATCATCATTCTTTTTCGCAAGTTCTTCCCCCCGTACAATCACGCTGCCGGAAGTGGGGGTATCAAGTCCTCCCATCATGTGGAGTAACGTAGACTTGCCGCTGCCGGAAGTTCCAACTACGGCAACAAATTCTCCCTGTTCCACAGTAAAATTTACACCATCAAGGGCACGAGTAATGTTTGGTTCTGTGCCGTAATACTTCTTTAAGTCGATTGTTTGTAAAATGCTCATATTCAAATGCTCCTTTCAAGGCTTTCTACCTGTTGATGAAGTCATTGTAAACCACAAATGTTACACAAATGTCCGAGGTAGGAAAAATTTTTATCGAAAATCGAGATGAAATGTTACAACGCTCGGACATTTCAAAAAAAGTGGCTGTATCTTACCTTACAGGAAGCATAATAGAAAATTCTGAGCCTTGCCCCAGCTCTGAAACGACCTTGATATAGCCCCCTTGCCTTGTTACAATCTCACGAGCCAAATACAAACCTATTCCCACACCCTGTTGATCGTGTACTTCTTCCTCACGATAGAAGCGCCGAAAGATGGCAGCCTGATTGCTTTCTGAAATGCCCCTGCCGGTGTCGGTCACTTTGACCTCTACGTACATTTCCCACTGAACCACTGATACAGAAATCTTTCCACCTGACGGAGTGTATTTTACTGCATTGTCCAGCAGATTGAAAAGGGCTTCGCTTGTCCACTTGCTGTCATGGGAGATTATCAAATTTTCCGGGCAATCCACGGATACAGCAATTTCTTTTTTCTCTGCGGCATATACAATACTGCTCATAGCTTGTGCAAGCGTATGGAATAAGCTGCTGTCTTTCTTTTCTAATCGTATTGCTCCGGTTTCTAACCGGGATGTTTTAACCAGTGCTTGGAACAGAAAATCCAGTTTATCAGTCTGACTGCGTATGCCTTGCAAAAAGTCCATCCGTTCTTCTTCTGAAACAGGCTTTGTTAAAAGTGTGTCCGTTACCATTTGCAAATTGCTGACAGGCGTTTTGACTTGATGCGAAATATCAGAAATCAGCATTTGAAGCTCCTGTCGTTCCATGTCTACCTTGTGCCGATTTTCCTGCATAATCTCATACAACCGGATTAAGCGGTGGTTGATACGGGCAAAAAGAGTTTCACTATCATTTGACTTTTGTAATTCCTCGTTTCCATCAATCATGTTGTCCAGCGTCCGGCACAAATTAGAAGTAAAATGAGAAAGGCGTTTTCCAAAAGACAGCACCAATAGCCAAATCCAGAAAAATGCACAGAGTGTCAATGTTCCACCTGCTATGAAAATTCGTATATCCTGCATTATACCGCCGAGAATACCGGTAATTACCAGCATAGAGAAAACCATGCCAGCACTAATCAGTCTACAAATTTTCTTAGCAGAAAGGTTATTCAGTTTCATTTCTTTTCGCCTCCTGTCCATTGATACCCCATACCGTAAACCGTTTTGATATATGTGTCGCCATCCGCTTCAATCTTACTGCGAATGCGGCTGATAGAAGTAGTAAGGGTATGTTCATCTACATATTTTTCATCAATGTCCCACAGCCTTTCCAAAAGTTGTTGGCGGGTAAGTACCTGCTTCGGATTTTTAAGAAATAGGTTCAGCATTTTATATTCCATCGCAGAAAGCGCTAATGGTTTCCCGTTCAAACTTGCAAATTGTTCCGAAAAATCCAGAAACAGGCTACCATCCTCGTAAATATCCTTAGCTGGTTTGTGATGTTCCAACATAGCGAACATGGCTTTGATCTTTCGCTGCAAAGCACTAATCGAAAAAGGTTTCGTGATATAATCCACTGCACCAGCTTCATATCCTCGTATCTGATCGCTTTCCTGATCGTTGGCAGTTAGAAATATAACTACTGTATCAGGATGCTCTGGCTTGATAAGACGGCATAGGTCATAACCATTTCCGTCTGGTAAATTTATATCCAGCAATACCAAATCAAAAATGTTTGTTTTTAATGATTCAGCGGCTGTCCTTGCATTCAGAACAGAAGTTATTGTGTAACCGTCCAATTCCAAATTATAAGTAAGCGTTTTATTCAAAAGATTATCGTCTTCGACAATTAAAATCTGCTTCATATTGTCACTTCCTTTTCTTTTTGCAGATAGTATAACAGGCAAATGTCCGAGAATTGTTACAAGGACAAATATATTTATTATTTTACAGCTTTTTTCTGTGTACTGCAATTTTATATAAAGAAAGGACAGCAGTGTCAAATTGCTGTCCTTACGGCTTATTATAGCTGGTAGTGTATAAGCGTGGGTTCATCATATTTGGTGTGGTATCTTTAACTATGGGAAACTCCGTTCTCCCATTTATTCACCGCTGGGGTAGTTACTCCTAAGCGGTTTGCCATTTCCTCCTGGGTGAAACCAGACACTTTTCTATATTTTTTTATCACACTTCCAATATTCATCCTAATTCTCTCCTGATTGAAATTTCAAAAGCTTTTGTGATTAAATCATAGCATGATTGAAAATTGGACACAATTGAATTGTTATTAAATAAAATTCATATTTTTTAACTAATGGGAAAGTTGATCGTGATTAGCAGTTGATTTTGGGGGCATATCCTAACAAAAGGAATCATGGAGGCTGTGTTTTGCGATACTTTGTATGTCCCCCCTGGTCACCAATTAATTAATTATGCATACTCTAACAGAAGAAGTCGGTAAAGGAGTGTCTGCATGAAAAATAAAAAATGGATTTCACTGGCGACAGCAGTCGTTCTGGCGGTGACTGCACTGCCGCTGGGAGTGTTTGCTGCAAAGAAAGATGAGGCGAAGCTTGCAAAAGTTACCTTAAATGAAGTAGCCCATTCCATCTTTTATGCACCGCAGTATGTGGCAATCGAAGAGGGATATTTTAAAGATGAGGGGCTTGATATGACGCTTATAACTGGCTTTGGGGCAGATAAAACTATGACTGCCGTCATATCCGGCGAGGCGGATATCGGATTTATGGGAGCAGAAGCATCTATCTATGCCTATCAGGAAGGAGCTACTGATCCTGTTGTAAACTTTGCACAGCTTACCCAACGGGCCGGAAATTTCCTTGTGGCAAGAGAAGAAATGCCGGATTTTAAATGGGAAGATCTGAAGGGCAGGAAAGTTCTTGGCGGCCGAAAAGGTGGCATGCCGGAAATGGTATTTGAATATATTCTGAAGCAGAATGGCCTTGACCCTCAGAAAGACCTTTCTATTGATCAGAGCATCGACTTCGGTGCTACTGCTGCTGCTTTTACAGGGGATAATTCGGCGGATTTTACAGTGGAGTTTGAACCGTCCGCCACTGCACTTGAAAAGCAGGGAGCCGGTTATGTTGTTGCCTCCCTTGGTGTGGATTCCGGTTATGTACCGTATACTTCCTACAGTGCGAAAACCAGTTATATGGAAAAGAATCCGGATATCATGCAGAAATTTACCAATGCCCTTCAAAAAGGCATGGATTACGTCCAGAAGCATACTCCGGAGGAAATCGCCAGAGTGATCGAGCCACAGTTCCCGGAGACGGATCTGGATACCATCACGGCCATCGTAAAGCGTTATTATGATCAGGATACCTGGAAAGAGAATCTGGTCTTCGGGCAGGAGGGATTTGAGCTGCTTCAGGACATTCTGGAGGACGCAGGAGAACTGAAGGAACGCACTCCATATGAAGAACTGGTCAATACAGAATTTGCACAAAATGCTTCCTGATATCTGACACAAATCCAGAAAAACGCAGACAGAATTTCGTCATTTTGTCCTGCGTTTTTCTCATGTCTTTTGACAGTTTGACGGAATCCCCGGATACTGATTCCGGCTTTTCGTCAGAATGTCAAAAAACCCAAAAAATCTTTGTACGATTCTTCCCTAGCCATCCCCCCTCCTTTTCGCTATACTATCTACAGATGAAAAAAACGAGTAATCAATCAGCAAAAACAATATGAATCTATTTTGGAGGAATAATCATGGCAAGCTTATCATTACAGCACATTAACAAAACTTACCCAAATGGTTTCCAGGCAGTTAAAGATTTCAATCTGGAAATCGAAGATAAAGAATTCATCATTTTCGTAGGACCTTCAGGATGTGGTAAATCTACTACACTTCGTATGGTTGCCGGTCTGGAAGAAATTTCCGGCGGTACATTAAAGATTGGTGACAAAGTTATGAACGATGTAGAGCCTAAAGACCGTGATATCGCAATGGTATTCCAGAACTACGCTCTGTATCCTCATATGACAGTATATGATAACATGGCATTCGGACTTAAACTTCGTAAAGTTCCGAAAGATCAGATTGATAAAGCAGTTCGTGAAGCTGCAAGAATTCTTGACCTTGAGAAACTTCTTGATCGTAAACCGAAGGCTCTTTCCGGTGGTCAGAGACAGCGTGTTGCTATGGGACGTGCTATCGTACGTAATCCTAAGGTATTCCTTATGGATGAGCCTCTTTCCAACCTGGATGCTAAACTTCGTGTACAGATGCGTATCGAGATTTCCAAAATCCACCAGAGACTGGGCGCTACAATCATCTATGTAACACATGATCAGACAGAGGCTATGACTCTTGGTACCAGAATCGTTGTTATGAAAGATGGTGTTGTTCAGCAGGTAGATACACCGCAGAACCTGTATCAGAAACCAGGCAACTTATTCGTTGCAGGATTCATGGGATCTCCGCAGATGAACTTCCTGGACGCTGTTATCACAGAAAAAGGCGGCAGCCTTGTCGCTAAAGTCGGCGAGCATGAACTGGCTGTCCCGGCTGCTAAAGCAAAAGCTCTTAAAGATGGCGGTTATGTAGGAAAAACTGTTGTTCTTGGTATCCGTCCGGAAGATATCCATGATTCACAGATGTTCATCGAAGCTTCTCCAAGCGCACCGATGACATCCGTAGTTAAAGTTTACGAGCTTCTCGGAGCTGAAGTATTCTTATACTTCGATGTAAACGGAACTCAGGTTACAGCACGAGTTGATCCTCGTACAACAGCTAAGACTGGCGATCCGATCAAATTCGCATTCGATATGGAAAAATCTCATTTCTTTGATAAAGAAACAGAACTTACAATCTGCAACTAATTTCAGGAATCTTTTAATAAACCCGGGGAGTTTTCCCCGGGTTTTTATGTTATAATATAGAATTGTCTGCCTGATTACCTCAATCGGACAATTTACAAGGATTGCTATAAGCTGACTTATACCCCAAAAGAAAGGACTGACCTAATGAAAATACAACAGATTTTACAGAAATGCCTGACAGACTGGAAGAATATCAGCCAGCTTGATTTCTGTCTGCTGGATTCTGATAACCATATCTTTCTCTCTACCTGTGACAAAAAACTTCCTGCAGAATCAAAGCTGGAAGAATTTCGCCAAAGCAGTGCCCTGTGTGTTTCCAATACAAGCTACTGCCTGTATAAGATCATGGAGAATCATTCTGTCTCCTACATTCTGATCGTATGGGGAAAAGCAGAGAATACTGCTACTATCGGAGAGCTGGCCGTATGCCAGGTACAGAGTCTCCTGGCTGCCTATGCAGAAAAAAGCGACAAGAATACCTTTATGCAGAATCTTCTCCTTGGTAGTTATTCTGATGTAGATGCCTTTAACCGCGCCAAGAAACTGCACATTGCAACTTCTGTTCAGCGTGCCGTATTTCTTGTAGAAACCAAACAGACCAAAGATGAAAACGCCCTCGCTACGATCCGGAATATTTTCTCTGCCCGTACCAGAGATTTCATCACTGCTATTGATGATACAGGGATTATCATCATCAGAGAATTACAGTCCACAGAAACTTATGAAGATCTGGAATCAATTGCATATATGCTTGTAGATATGTTAAACACAGAAGCAATGACTTTTGCATGGGTTGCCTACAGTAATCTGGCAGAGGATATTTCCCGGCTTCCCGATGCATACAAAGAAGCACATACAGCCCTTGAAGTAGGCAAGATTTTCTACGCAGATAAGAATGTATTCGGATATAACCAGCTTGGAATCGGCAGACTGATCTACCAGCTTCCTATTTCCATATGCGAAATGTTTATCGACGAGATATTCAAAGAGGAAACTCTGGATTCTATTGACGAAGAAACCCTGATCACTATCCGTACCTTCTTTGAAAATAACCTGAATCTCTCTGAGACTTCCAGACAGCTTTATGTACACAGAAATACTCTGGTGTACCGCTTTGAGAAGCTTCAGAGAAAATTCGGACTGGATATCCGCGCGTTTGAGGATGCACTGACATTTAAACTGGCGATGATGGTTGTGGATTATATTAAATATTCCAAGAATCATCTGTCATAATCCTAAAAGCAAGTAACTTTTCGAAGCAGACAAATATTTACGAGGATTGCTATCGTTACTTGCTTTTGTATAATAAGCAGAATAATTTTCTCTATAACTCTCTATAATATAATAAAGGAATTCCCATTACAGGAATTCCTTTATCCTTCTGCAATTTCTGATATTTTATACCAGATCGTATTTTGTAATGTCCATTTTTACCTTTCCATTCGCCTGGAAGGAAATTCCATCTGCTTCCTGTTCTGTAAAGATTACCATGGACATTACCTGTTCACCGTCATTCACAAATACTTCCACACTATATCTGTCCAGAATCATACGAAGTTTTAATTCATCTGTCTTTCTATTTACCAGACAGCTTTTCTCGTGAACTACTGCTCTTCTGCTTCCGGAAAGTTTTCTATCCAGCTTTAACACCGAATCTTCAGGACAAAAACTTAATTCTGTATGGAATTTTTCATTCTGCGCAAAACATACTATAAATTTTCCATAACCTGTTTCTTTGTCTTCCGGGCTGATGGCAAGTTCCATATCTATAGTACGTCCCTGTACCCCTTTAAGCATAACCGGCTTGTCTTTGACTACAACGTTCCTATATTCCGTTTTATTCTTTCTGATTGCATCCAGTTCCCGTACCGGTTTCTGATACAGTCTTCCATTCTTCACAGATAATTCTCTGGGAAGACTCATCTGCGCAAACCATTTTGACTCTTCGCATCGATGAGAAAGAGTATCCCAGTTCTGCATCCATCCAATCATGATACGACGTCCGTCCGGTGCTTCTACAGTCTGCATTGCATAGAAATCAATGCCATAGTCAACAGACTGATGGTTCTCTTCTTTTAATGTATGCGTATCAGGATCCATTTCACCGATAATACAAAGGGTTCCATTTCCACTGTAATATTCCATTCCTTCAGCCAGCATATCCTGCGGACTGGTCAGAAGAACATATTTGCCGTCCAGTTTAAAGAAATCAGGACATTCCCACATTTTCCCATATCGATTTTTATTCTCTGCAAGTATACTTACAAACTTCCACTGAAATCCATCTTCACTGCTGTAAAGGAGAATCTGTCCACTTCCATCTGAAGGACGGTTGCCGACCACACAGTAAAAAAGCCCATCCTTTCCCTTCCATATCTTTGGATCACGGAAATCCACCTTACTTCCGCCTTCCGGCACATCCTGTCCGGTAAGTACAGGATTCTTTTCATATTTCTTATAGTCTGTTCCATCTCCCACAGCAACTGACTGTGTCTGTATATCTCTTACAGTGCCATCTTCCAGAGTTTCATGATCTACAGATGTATAGATCAGAAGCTGCTGTCCGTCAGGCAGTTCTGCTGCACTGCCCGAAAAGCATCCAATCTTATCGTATTCTTCGTCCGGAGCCAGAGCTGCCGGAAGATATTCCCAATGCAGCAGATCTTTACTGACCACATGTCCCCAGTGCATACTGTCCCACTGTGTTTTATATGGATTATACTGGTAAAATAAATGATACTGTCCTTTATACCAGGAAAAACCGTTTGGATCATTCATCCATCCTACATATGGGCTTATATGAAAAGCCGGTCTTTTCTCTGAGGGTATTTTCCGACCATTCACTGCTTCGTATTCTCTTGCCTTATCTAAAATACTCTTCATAAATTCTAACCTCTCGCTGTCTCTCCCGGACATTATCTGACCGGGAGAAATCATTCACATTTTCATTATTTTTCCCACAGGCAAATTGCCTGACAGTGCCATCAAAGGAACAGGTTTCTATTTCTGTTCAGCATAATATGCATCCAGATACTTCTGATAAATCTTCAGATAATCTTCCAGTCCATAGGAATCCAGACTCTTGAGATATTCATCCCAGTCAGCATCTGTAAATCCGTTCATGATCCAGTCAGATTTCTTTGCATTGATCGTTTTCTGAATATCAGCCTGAAGGTTGGACAATTCTTCTGTATCTTCTCTGTTCATAAATACGTTCGGATATACATATTCTGTGTGCATGTCCGGAGTAAAGTAGTCTTCAATCCAGTCAAGACGATACTGTGCATCATCCGGGCAGGTTACATATTTATCATAATATTCATCCAGAACTGCCAGCGGTCCTCCTACAGACTCTGCCTCTCTTACTTCTACAGGGGAAGCATCTCCAAGAGGTGCATGTTTCAGCATATCTCCGCCTTCTGCGTTCTTACTCATTTCGAAGATATCAAAGTCATCATCTTCGCCGTAAGTTCCCCAGTTGTTCTGCGGGGACTGTATCGGATCATACATCTGGTCTAACCATGCACATACAAGTGCCGGATTCTTGGCAACTGCTGTTACAACACAACGTCCACGGTCAAATCCACTTGTAAAGGAACCATTCTGCGGTGTCAGGTTTCTGGTATCTGCTGTAAGAACAGGAAGCGGAACCCAGTCTTCCAGATTGTCAATGTTTGCTACATCCCAGCTAAAGCATACGCCGTATCTTCCGGACTTTCCTTTGGATACATAAGTGGACCATTCCTGTGTAAATGCTTCCGGATCGATCAGACCTTCGTCATTGAGTTTGTTCAGCCATTCGATACCTTTTTTGTATCCATCCTGTGTGGCAGAGCAGATGACTTTCTTATCGTCTGTAACTGCGATGTGTCTGGTTTTATCTGCATCTCCGTATCCTTCTCCAAATCCGTTGATCAGGATAGATGGGTCCTGATCTCCGTCATTTACGATACAGGACATTGGGATAATACTTCCATCAATACCAAATTCTTCCTGAAGTTCGGAGGCATGGTCACGGAATGCGATCAGAACCTGTTCAAATTCATCTACAGTTTCAGGAACTTCAAGATTCAGGAAATCCAGCCATTTCTTATTGATAAAGCTCATATTTCCCACTGTCTGGATTGCTGTTTTGCCTGAACCCAGCTGCTCGATCCATGGAAGTGCCCAGATATGTCCTTCTGTGTCTGTACACATGGTTCTGTATTCCGGATACTTGTCAAAAACAGCTTTCAGATTCGGCATATAAGCATCTATGTAATCTTCCAGAGCAATGATGATTCCCTGGTCTGCATATTTCAGAAGATCACTGTCACTGAAACCTGCTGAAAATACGAAATCCGATAATTCCTTGGGGTTTGCCATTGCAAGAGAGATCTTATCACTCCACTGGTCTGACTGGATTGCATTCCATTTTACTTCAACATTTGTTTTTTCCTGAAGACGTTTGAAGATGGTTCTCTTATTCGGGTCAGACTCTGTGTTTGCCGGATAGCTTGTCATACCGGAAATCTCTGTTTTTTCTTTCAGTGGAAATTCCAGTTCTGCCTTGTCTACTTCCTGAAATTCTCCGTCATTAAGTGCCACTTTACTCTTTCCACATCCTGTCATGGAAGCTACCATACAAACTGCCAGTGCTGCTGCCATAAATGCTTTTATTTTTTTTGCTTTCATACTCTTCTCCTCTCTTTATCCCTTGATAGAGCCAGCCATAATACCGGCATCAAAATATTTCTGGAAAAACGGATACATTACCAACAATGGTAAACTTGATATAATAATTGTTGCATATTTCAGAAGTTCTGCGAGCTGTGCTCTTGCTGCGGTACTCTGCATATCTGAGATCATTCCTGACTCCGGCTGGTTCTGGATAAGAATAGAACGGAGAACCAGCTGCAATGGCTGTTTTGCAGAATCATTCAGATAGATCATTGCATCAAAGTAACTGTTCCACATTGCTACAAACTGCCATAATGCCAGCACTGCAATAACCGGTGTACATACCGGAAGAAGGATCTTAAAGAAATATACCATCTCATTGGCACCATCTACTTCTGCTGCCTCACGAAGTTCAGAAGGAATTCCCTGATAAAATGTTCTGGCAATGATCATATTCCATACGCTGAAAGCACCAGGCAGGATAACCGCCCACATGCTGTCCAGAAGTCCCAGGTTGCTGATCAGCAAGTATGTAGGGATCAATCCGCCTCCAAAGAACATAGTGATCATAAAGATAACATTGAAAAATCCTCTTCCCTTAAAATCGGCTCTGGACATAGGATAAGCTGCAAACAGTGTGATCAGTACAGATACAATTGTAAAAATAACTGAATAAACTACCGCATTTTTAAACCCGATCCAGATCTGTGCATTGGAAATAACTCTCTGATAAGCTGTCAGTGTCCATTTGCTGAAATCAAAGGTAATTCCTTTATTCTGAAGAGTGATCGGGTCCATAAAGGATGCTACTACGATATAACACATTGGAACTACGATCGCAATTACAAAAAGTCCTAATAAAATATATCCTGTTAATAATAATGCCTTATCCTGCAGGGAGTATCTGGCAAATCTGCTTTTTTTCTTCATGATATTCTTCCTCCCTATAAACCTTTACCGTCATTCATTTTTGCAACAACTTTATTTACTATGATCAGCAGGATTACATTAATCACTGTATTAAACAGACCTACAGCTGTAGAAAAGCTGTAATCTCCATCCAACAGACCTTTTTTGTATACATATGTAGCAATGATTTCTGAAGAAGGCAGGTTCAGGTCTGTCTGAAGTGCATATGCTTTTTCAAATCCAATACTCATAATGTTACCGGCCTGGAGAATAAACTGGATGACTACCATATCTTTGATCGCCGGCCACTCTACAGCCTTAATCTGCTGGAAAATGTTGGCACCATCAATGACGGCCGCTTCCTTCAGTTCCTGACTTGCATTGGAAAGTGAAGCCGTATACATAATGGACGCCCATCCTGCACCCTGCCAGATACCACTGATAATATAAATGGATCTGAATGCCTCCGGCATTGTCATAAAGTTAATGCTTGTGCCCAGTAAAAGGTTTACCGGACCTGTTACGGAAAGAAAAATTCTTACAATACCGCACAGTACAATTACAGAAACAAAGTTTGGCATATAAAGGATAAGCTGGACTTTTTTCTTAATTCCTTTACTCTCAATTCTGTTTAACAGAAATGCAAGCAGGATCGGTATTGGAAATCCCCACAATAATCCGTAAATACTAAGTTTCAGTGTATTTACCAGATATCTCATAAAATCCGGAGATGACAAAAACCGTTTGAAATATGTCAGTCCTACCCATTCACTTCCCATAATTCCTCTGATCGGGTTATACCTCTGGAATGCGATCAGGATTCCGCCCATCGGTATATACTTGAATATCAGAGTCAGGATAAGTGCCGGAAACAGAAAGATCACATAAAGCTGCCAGTGCTGTTTCACATAGACCAGTGTGTTATGAAGTCCCTGCTTTTTCTCTCCTTGTTTCTTTTCTGAAACACTCATAGTTTTTCCACTCATAGTTTCAGAATCTCCTCCTTTCTCCTTCTCCTGATAATTTTACATTTGTAACTATTCTTCTGACTTTTTTACAATCATCGTTTGTTCATCTGTAAAATCATCTTTTTGATTTATAACATTGTTTTACCATATATTTTTACATTTGTCAATATAGCTTTTACACTTTGCACAACTATATTTTTATTTCCTATTGTATATTTATACTTTTTATCTATATTCTGTTACATTTGTGACATTCTTTTATTTTACATTTTTACATTTATCATTTGACATTTCATCCATTTTACATTACAATAGTTATATATATAAGAAATAACTCCATAAAATTATTAAAAAACAGGAGGTAATTATGCCTGAACGAGTAACCATACAGGATATTGCCGATGCCCTCGGCCTATCCAGAAATACAGTTTCAAAAGCAATCAATAATACCGGCATCCTGGCTGATGCCACAAAAGAAAAGGTTCTCAGAAAAGCAGTAGAAATGGGATATAAACAGTTTTCCTACGCTGCAACACTGGAAGATATCACAAATCAGAACAATGCTTCTGATTCACAGTCTAATAATAAGGAAATCGCACTGCTGACAACGAAGTTTCTGGGAGATTCCCACTTTTCTTCTACCATGCTTGACAAATTCCAGAGAGAAATCTCTCAGATGGGATACAGCCTTTCCATGCACCGTATTCTGGGAAATGAATTAAAGAGCCAGAAGCTTCCGGTCACCTTCGACGCTTCCAGAACTTCAGGAATCATCTGTTATGAACTTTTCGATCACGCCTACAGTCAGATGGTCTGCAATCTGGATATTCCTGTTCTCTTTGTTGATTCACCAGTCGCAGGTCTTGCTGCCCCCTTAAAGGCAGACCGGCTTTATATGGATAACCAGTCCTGTATCTACAGTTTTATACAGGAAATGATCCGACGAGGAAAAAAGAGTTTTGGTTTTGTAGGAGAACGTTTTCACTGCCAGTCCTTCTGGGAACGTTATATGGCATTTCGTGACGCCATGTTTCTTCTTGGGCTGGATTATAATGAAGATTATTGCATGCTGGAAAACAAAGAAGGGGTAGAAAATCCCGGTTCCGAAGATTATCAGGATTATCTTACCCGGTGTTTCGTGAAATTAGAAAAGCTTCCGGAAGTAATCATATGTGCCAACGATTTTGTTGCCATTGATACCATGCATGTGCTTCGCAAACTGGGATATTCCATTCCTGAAGATGTTTATATCTGTGGTTTTGATGATTCTCCGGAATCAAAGATTGTTATGCCGCCTCTGACTACCATCCACATTCACAGCCAGATCATGGGATTTTCCGCTGTTCATCTTCTGATATCCCGGATCAAAAATCCGTCTCTGAACTATCGCACCATATACACAGAAACCAGCCTCATTTATCGAGACTCCACCGGAGACTGATCCAGCTCCCAATCTGACAGGAGGTAATTATATTATGAAAAATTTCTTCAATCCGGATAATACAGTTATGCAGTTTATAACCAAAACAGCACTCAGCGTTTACCTGAACATTTTATGGTTCATCTGCTGTATTCCTGTTGTTACCGCCGGTGCTTCCACAACTGCACTTTTTTATGTCACTCTGAAAATGGCACGAAATGAAGAAGGAAACATCACCAAAGACTTCTTTCATTCCTTTAAGAGTAATTTCCGACAGAGCACAATCGTATGGCTTATTTTACTGGGAATCGGAATCATCCTTGGCATAGACGGCTATGTGTTATACCATCTGCGATTTGAAAATGTTTTCTGGACCATCATAACAGCTGTTTTTATTGTTGCAGTAATTGCCTATGCCATTGTTCTTCTCTACATTTTCCCATTAATGGCGCGCTTTGAAAACTCCATTCCTGCCATGTTTAAAAACTCCATTATCACAGGAATGCGTTTTCTCCTCTGTACAGTTTTGATGATGGTTATCTATTTTATAATGACAGTGGTTGTAATCCGTTTCTTCACACCGGCAATTATCTTTGGCGAAGGACTCTGTGCATTTTTATGCTCCTGTCTTCTTTCCAACATTATGAAACTTCTGGAGGAAAAAAGTATTTCAGAAACTTCCAGCCCTTTACGTACATGATTTTTATAAAGGAGACTCGTTTATGACTTCCACTCATACCAGAATTTCCAGTCTGCCAGGCACAAAAGCAAAAATCAGGTATATCTGGGATTATTATAAACTGCCGATTATTTTTGTATGTATTGTGATATACATCATAGGATATATTCTGTATGGACACCTTACAGAAAAAAATCAGATTCTGTCTGCTGCCTTTGTAAATTTCGTTCCAGATGAAGAACTGAGCGAACAGCTTGGAAATGGTTTTCTTGACGCACAGAAAATTAATGATTCCAGAAATGAGGTTCGTCTGTACAAAGGTTTATATCTTACAGATAACGAAAATAATCCTAACCACGAATACACCTACGCCTCCCGTATGAAGATCCTTGGAGCAATTGACAGTGAATCACTTGATGTTGTATTCATGAACAAAGAAGCATTTGACGCCTTTTCCCAAAATGGTTATCTCTGCGATCTTGAGAAACTGCTTCAGCAAAAAAATCCCGGATTATATAAGGAAGTTTCTCCATTTCTTCAGACAAATACAAAAATCCTGAACGATAATTCAGTAGATATATATCTGGACCCTTCTGTTACTTACTCAGCTGAGACAAAGGAATATCCCATGGGACTGGATATTTCCGAATCTGTCTATTTAAAAAATGCAGGCATGAACGGCACTGTTTATCTGGGAGTGATTTCCAACTCCCCTCATTTATCAGAAGCTGTGTCTTATATTGATTATCTTTTCAACAGTAATCTGTCATAATTCAGATTGCAAAAAGTGCTGTATCTTCTTTCCTGGAAATGAAGATACAGCACTTTTCATTTTTAACCAAATCAGGTAAGTCTTCTGCGATGCTTACGAGTCTCCACTGACTTTTATAGTTCTTATTTTATATCTTTCAGCAACATCAGATGCTCTGTCGGAAAGCAGATATATTTCGGGACTTTTGCCTGCGGGTCTTCTTCGAAATCTCCTTTCGGACACATCCACCAGACCGGCTGACAGTCTCCGCCTTTCTTGTTCTTCAGTAAATACTGATGTTCAAAGGTCGTTTCAATATATTCCATAACTTCCACTTCCATGTGGTTCTCTCCGCCTTCAGATGCACCTTTCATCCAGTGACCGCGGATTCCCACATGGGTAACATCATCCGGCACCACATCTTTGGTCTGCAACATCAGATCCCAGTCCACTGCATAAATGCTGTGTTCTCCCATCTTCTGTACAGTTGAGAAATTTTTACATCCTGTCAGTCTGGCTGCCTGCAGAATACCGGGGCGCTCAAAGAGTTTCTTTGTTTCTCCTGTAGTAAGCGCCTGACCGCTGTCCAGAATTGTCAGATGTCCGCAGAACTTGTAAGCCTCATCACGGCTGTGAGTGACCAGAATCATATCACCTGTGTACTCATTAAGAAAGTTCTGCATATCACGCTGCATGATATCTTTCAGATATCCATCCAGTGCTGAGAACGGTTCATCCAGAAGGATGACTTCCGGTTCTCCGATCATCATTCGTGCCAGTGCGACACGCTGCTGCTGACCTCCGGAAAGCTGTCCCGGATAACGTTTCTCCAGCCCGTTAAGCTGATAGCGCTCTATGTAATCTGCCACTTTTGCCTTAAGATGTTTCTTATCCCCTCTGTATCCGCATGCAATATTCTTCTCTACAGTCATGGTAGGAAAAAGTGCATAGTTCTGAAAAAGATAGCCAACCTTCCTCTCCTGCGGTTTCAGATTGATCTTTTTTTCTGAATCGAAAAGAACTTTATCATTTACAACAATTCTTCCTGAGTCCGGTGTCTGGATTCCTGCAATACAGCGCAGAGTCATACTTTTTCCGCTTCCGGATGCTCCAAGGATTCCCATTGGAGAACCATCACTCTCCAGCTTTACTTTCAGAGTGAAGCCATGAAGTTTCTTCTCAATATCCACACTGACTGCCATTACATCCACCTGCCCATCTTCATTCCCTTACCGGAAACAATATTGATTGCCGCAACGATCACAAATGAAATGATCAAGATTACAACTACCCAGAAACCGGCCATTCCATAATTTCCTGCCGCAGTTTCAGAAGCAATGGCGACAGAAACAGTTCTTGTCTTGCCAAGAATATTTCCTGCAAGCATAGATGTTGCGCCGTATTCTCCGATTGCTCTGGCAAATGCAAGCACCGTACCGGAAGCAATTCCGGGTCCTGCTGTCGGCATGACAACTGTCCAGAAGATTCTTCTGTCACTCATACCAAGTGTCTTGCCTGCTGCGATCAGATTCACATCCACCTGTTCAAATGCAGCGCGTGCATTTCTGTACATCAACGGAAACGCAATTACAGATGCTGCGATCACGCAGCCCTTCCAGGTCTGTACGATCTTAATGTCAAAATTATCCAGCAGAAATGCCCCCAACGGACGTCTCAGGCTGAACAGCAGAAGCAGGATGAAACCGGCCACTGTCGGGGGAAGTACCAGAGGCATGGTCAGGATACCATCCAGTATGCCTCTGGAAACAGGTTTCATCTTCATTACCAGTCTCGCAAAGAATATCCCCAGAAAGAACGCGATCACAGTAGCCGCGAAACCTGTTTTCAGTGAAATCCATAAAGGACTCCAGTTTATTTCTGCCAGAAATTCACTCATTCTTATTTAGCTTCCTCTGTTGTCTCTGTCTCAGCATTTGTTTCTGTGTCATCTGTTTCTTCTGTTGTTTCTGCATCTTTATCATCTGTTTCGGAAATATCATCTACTTTGTATGCTGTAAAGCCATATTTCTCAAACACTTTCATAGCGTCATCAGATTTGATGTACTCAAGAAATGCTTCTGCAGCTGCTGTATCATCTTCAGATGCCTCTTTGTCTTCGATAAGGCCTACCGGATAGCGAACAGGTGTCTTCAGTGCATCTGCCGGAGCTTCTGCGATAACGTCTACTTTATCTGCAACGGAAGCTGCATCTGTAGCATAAACGATACCGATCTCATTACTTCCTTCACTTACTGCAGCAAGAACTTCAGATACATTTTTACCTTCATTGATCTCCATCTTATTTACTTCATCTGTAATTCCAAGGTTGTCAAAAATCTCTCTGGCATACTGTCCAACCGGAACACTGTCACCTGCAAGTGCAATATTGGCTGCATCTGTAATGTTCTCAAATCCTGTAACTTTTGTTTCTCCATCCTTAGGTTTGATCAGAACGACTTTATTCTCAAGGATATCTTCTACAGTATCTTTCTTAGCCAAATTTTCGTCTACCAGAGCATTCATCTGTTTATCAGCTGCTGAAAAAAAGATATCACAGCGTGCGCCTTCTTCTATCTGTGTCTGTAATGTACCTGAGCTGTCTGCATTGTAGAGGATTTCAACATCAGGATATGTCTCATTGAAGTCTTTCTGGATTTCTTCCATTGCATTGCTTAAGCTCGCTGCGATGAATGTGTTGACTTCACCTTTTAAGTCTGTATCCGCTGCGAAAACTCCTGTGCTGAGCATTCCTGCGCTCAGTACTCCTGCCATCATTGCTGCAATTAATTTCTTTCTCATATTTTTACCGTCTTTCATTTAGTTTCGTTTTGTTTTGTTCAGTTTTGTTTCATTTTGTATCTATTGTACAAAACTTTTGTATTCTTGTCAATTTTATTTGTATATGTTATCATGTAAATGACAAAAGGTCGAAAGCCTTATTTTTACCGGCATAAACAACTTTCCGGCCTTTGATCGGGTATCAGATAAATCTATAGAAAAAAATAATAAACAGTGAGGTAATTATCATGAAATTAAGTGCACGCAATCAGTTAAAGGGGAAAGTAGTAAGTATCAATAACGGAGCTGTAAACTCCATCGTTTCTATTGATATCGGCGGCGGAAACATTATTACAGCAACCATCTCCTGTGCAGCAGTTGAAGAATTAAACCTGAAAGTAGGTTCTGATGCTTATGCAGTGATCAAGGCTACTAATGTCATGGTAGGTATTGATGAATAAACTTTACACAGCTCAGGAGGTCGCAGACCGTCTGAAGATCAAAAAGACGACGGTCTATGAACTTATCAAGCGCGGTGAGCTGGAATCTTCCAAAATCGGAAAACAGCTCAGGGTCAGTGAAGAACAGTTGACACAGTATCTTAACAGAAGCAGTTCCGGCAATTTCGGAAGCGGGCAGGATATTCCGTACACTTCTGTTAATTTTGAACCTGAGAGTTCTCTGCTGAAGAGGGATTATCTGCTTCATTCCAGTGGTATCATTTTAGGCGGCCAGACTTCTGCTACCCTGGAACTTCTTCTCGGCAAAATGTCCGCTCATCCTGATGGGCTTCCTGTCCTGCAGTCTCATATGAATGACTATAACGGACTTTATTCCCTGTATTTCGAAAAGGCACATATCGCTGCTACCAGTCTGGATGTAGATGATATCCGTCACCTGGTTCCCGGAATCCCTCTGGTACTTCTTTCTTTATATAAATACTCTGTCGGCTTCTATGTACAGGCCGGAAATCCTGAAAAAATTTCTTCTGTAGAGGACCTGACGAATCCGAAAGTTGTTTTTATGAATCGTGAAAAAGGAAGTGCCCGCAGGGTTTATCTGGACCGTCTGTTAAAAGAACGGGGAATCTCTTCTGAAAAGATCAGCGGATACAGAAATGAAGCTGTCTCTGATATGTCATCTGCATCTGCTGTTTTTGAGCACAGAGCGAATGTTGCTTTGGGAGAAGAAATGATCGCACGTTATTTTCCGGGACTTGATTTCGTCCCTGTAACTGATATGCAGATGTATCTGGCAATTCCTGCGAAATCAGTGAAAAATCCGGGGTTCTCTGCTCTTGTGGAAATTGTACAGTCTGAAGATTTCAAAACTGAGATTCATCATCTGACAGGTTATGACACCTCTTATACCGGTGAAATGATCTGCATATAGGAATCCTGTAACATGATAAAAAGCCCTGCTGTCCGGGATATACGCTTATGACGTACATGCCGCTTATACAGCAAGGCTTTTCTTATGCATTAACCAAGAAGTGTTTTTCCGATAAAGTATCCAAGCACCAGAATACCAAGTGCGATTCTGTACCATCCGAATACCTTGAAATCATGTTTCTTTATGTATCCCATCAGGAATTTAATCGCGATAATGGAAACTACAAATGCCACTACCATTCCCACGATCAGGATCATCACCTCTGTTCCTGTGAAGGAAAAACCGAATTTCAGGATTTTCAGCAGACTGGCTCCGAACATGACCGGGATTCCCAGGAAGAAGGTAAATTCTGCTGCTACTGTACGGGAGGTTCCTGCAAGAATACCTCCGATAATAGTGGAACCTGAACGGGATGTACCCGGAACTACGGAGAGTACCTGGAACAGACCGATGATGAATGCAGTCTTAAATGACAGATTTTCCAGATTTGTACAGGTTGGTCTTCTTCTCTTGTTATAGTTCTCAATGACAATGAAGAGGATACCATATACGATCAGTGCAATGGCAACTACTACATAGTTATTAAATTTCTCTTCAATGACATCATTAAACGGAAGTGCGATAACAATCGTCGGTATACAGGCTACTATAATTTTAAACCAGAGCACCCATTTCTCTTTATCACAGAATTTCTCCACAAAAGTAAGAATTCCTCTGGACACTGCACCATGCCTGTTAAGCACTGCCTGCTGCTTCTTTGAAATTGGTCTGATATAAAACGGCCACAATTTGTTCCAGTAGAGAACTACAACCGCGAGAATCGCGCCAAGCTGGATCACTACGAAAAACAGATTCTTAAAATCCTCTGTCACATTCAGTTTCAGAAACTCATCCACCAGGATCATATGTCCGGTACTGCTGATCGGGAGCCATTCTGTGATTCCCTCCACAATCCCAAGGAAAATGACCTTTAACAGTTCAATAAAATCCATAATCTTTCCTTTCTTACAGCATTCATCTATTTTCTTTTATCTGCTTATATGATTATATTACACACCATGATGCCGGCACAACTGTAATTTGCAATTTTCGTACTATAGCAATCCTCATATAAGATAAAATATGACAGCAGCTGCCATCTTCCACAAAGAAAATGCAACTGCTGTCTTTTCATTTTATACTATATCATTTATCTGCTGTAAAATTATCGCCTTGCGATCGTAGCAATATCAATAAGAGATAAATTATTCAGGTCTGTATTCTCAAGGCTGGTTGCCAGTGCTTCTGCTGTATCCAGAGAAGTAAGGACATTGACACCTGTCTCGATGGCGTTACGTCTGATGACGAAACCATCTTTCTGATGCTCTACGCCCTGTGGCGGAGTATCGATGACAACGTCGATCTTATGACCAAGGATAAGGTCCATAAGGTTTGGTGCAGGCTGCTCCAGCTTATTTGTACGGATTACCTTGATTCCGTTTTCTTTGAGGACTTTTGCAGTTCCCAGTGTAGCATAGATTCTGTAGCCAAGTGCTTCGAATCTTCTTGCGATCGGGATGATATCCTGTTTGTCTTCGTCTTTAACAGTGATGATCATGTTTTTGTGTTTCGGAAGACGGATACCAGCTCCGATAAATGCTTTATAAAGTGCTTCGTTAAATGTCTCAGCAATACCAAGGCACTCACCTGTAGATTTCATTTCCGGTCCAAGACTGATATCAGCGCCACGGATCTTCTCAAATGAGAATACAGGCATCTTGATCGCATAGTGTTTTGCTTCCGGCTGAAGTCCCGGTTCATAGCCCATATCTTTCAGCTTGTATCCAAGGATTACCTTCGTTGCAAGAGGAACGATCGGAATTCCTGTTACCTTGCTGATGTACGGTACAGTACGGCTGGAACGAGGATTAACCTCGATTACATATACATCATCTCCAAGAACAATGAACTGGATGTTGATCATACCGATAACATGCAGTGCTCTTGCAAGACGTCTGGTGTATTCTGCAATTGTCTCTTTTGCTTTTTCGCTGATGGTCTTTGCCGGGTATACGGAGATACTGTCACCGGAGTGGATTCCGGCACGCTCAATGTGCTCCATGATACCAGGGATCAGGATATCCTCGCCATCGCATACAGCATCGACTTCGATTTCCTTACCCATCAGATATTTATCAACAAGGATCGGGTGCTCCTGTGCGATCTGATTGATCACACCGATATACTCTTCTACATCCTCATCGCTTACAGCGATTCTCATGCCCTGACCGCCAAGTACATAGGAAGGACGAACCAGAACAGGATAGCCCAGCTCATTTGCCGCTTTCTTAGCTTCCTCAGCAGTAAATACTGTCTGTCCCTTTGGTCTCGGGATCTCGCATTTTTCAAGAATCTCGTCGAAAAGTTCTCTGTCTTCTGCTGCATCTACGTTCTCAGCAGATGTTCCGAGGATCTTAACCCCCATCTTTGTCAGTGCTTCTGTTAATTTGATAGCTGTCTGACCACCGAACTGTACAACTGCTCCGTCCGGTTTCTCAATATTTACTACATTCTCAACATCTTCCGGTGTCAGAGGCTCGAAATACAGTTTGTCTGCAATATCAAAGTCTGTACTAACTGTTTCCGGATTGTTGTTGATGATGATGGTCTCATAGCCTTCTTTTGCAAATGCCCATGTACAGTGCACGGAACAGAAGTCGAACTCAATACCCTGACCGATACGGATCGGACCGGAACCAAGTACAAGGATTTTTTTCTTGTCCGGTGTTGCGATTGCTTCGTTCTCTGTACCCTCATCACCGTATACAGAATAGTAATATGGTGTTGCTGCCGCAAATTCTGCGGCACAGGTATCAACCATCTTATATGCTGCTTTAATCTGATATTCTTCACGGAGAGCTTTAATCTCTTCTTCCGTTTTGCCTGTCAGACGTGCAACGATGTAGTCCGGGAATTCCATGCGTTTTGCTTCAAGGAGAAGCTCTTTTGTAAGCTTTCTGGTCTTAAGAGCATTTTCCATACCTACAAGGATTGCAATCTTATCGATGAACCAGATATCAATCTGTGTGATGTCATGAAGCATGGACTGCGGCATACCACGACGGATTGCTTCTGCAATCTTCCAGATTCTGCGGTCATCTACGATTTCCAGCTCTGCAAGAAGTTCCTCGTCTGTAAGCTGTGTGAAATCATAGGACATCAGACTGTCTACGTGCTGTTCCAGAGAACGGATTGCTTTCATCAGGGCACCTTCGAAGTTATGGCAAATACTCATAACCTCACCTGTAGCCTTCATCTGAGTAGTAAGGGTTCTCTTTGCAGTGATAAATTTATCAAATGGAAGTCTCGGAATCTTAACTACACAGTAGTCAAGCATTGGCTCGAAACTTGCATATGTCTTTCCTGTGATCGCATTCGGAATCTCATCCAGTGTATAACCCAGGGCAATCTTTGCTGCAACCTTTGCGATCGGGTAACCTGTTGCCTTACTTGCAAGTGCAGAGGAACGGCTTACACGCGGGTTAACCTCGATTACACAGTATTCAAAGCTGTCCGGTTTCAGAGCGTACTGAACATTACATCCGCCTGTGATTCCAAGCTCTGTGATGATGTTCAGGGCTGAAGTACGGAGCATCTGATATTCTTTATCTCCCAGTGTCTGAGACGGAGCAACTACGATAGAGTCACCTGTGTGGACACCAACCGGGTCAATGTTCTCCATGTTGCAGACTGTGATGCAGTTTCCTGCGCTGTCACGCATTACTTCATATTCAATCTCTTTCCATCCTGCGATGCAGCGCTCTACCAGAACTTCACCTACACGAGAAAGACGAAGACCATTCTCCAGGATTTCACGGAGTTCATATTCATTATGGGCGATACCGCCGCCGCTTCCACCGAGTGTGTAAGCAGGACGGAGAACTACCGGATAGCCGATGGTATTTGTAAATGCAAGACCATCTTCTACTGTTGTAACAACCTTGGATGCTGCGATTGGCTCACCGATCTTCTCCATGGTATCTTTAAATTCCTGACGGTCCTCTGCTTTCTTGATGGTCAGAGCTGTGGTACCGATCAGTCTTATATTGTGTTCTTTCAGGAAACCTTTCTCATCCAGCTCCATGGCAAGGTTTAATCCTGCCTGGCCGCCCAGTGTAGGAAGGACGCTGTCCGGTTTCTCTTTCAGGATAAGCTGTTCTACTACTTCTACTGTCAGAGGCTCGATATAAACTCTGTCAGCGATATCTTTATCTGTCATGATGGTTGCAGGGTTGGAGTTAAGAAGAACAACCTCAATGCCTTCTTCTTTCAGGGAACGGCATGCCTGTGTTCCTGCATAGTCAAACTCTGCTGCCTGGCCGATGATAATCGGGCCGGAACCAATTACAAGTACTTTTTTAATGTCTTTATTTCTTGGCATTATTTATTTCCTCCCATCATATCCATAAATCTGTCAAACAGGTAGCTGGAATCCTGCGGTCCCGGGCATGCTTCAGGATGGAACTGTACAGTAAAGATGTTCTTTCCTTCGTATGCCATACCTTCGTTTGTGCCGTCATTGACATTAACAAATGCAGGTTTTGCAATGTTTTTCTCTTCAAGTCCCTCAGCATCTACTACATAGCCATGGTTCTGGGAAGAAATGTAAACACGTCCTGTTGCAAGGTCTTTGACCGGATGGTTTCCGCCTCTGTGTCCGTATTTCATCTTATGGGTATCTCCACCTGTTGCAAGTGCCATCAGCTGATGTCCAAGACAGATTGCAAAGATCGGAACTTCAGAATCGTATAATTTTTTTATTTCTTTTATAATAGAAGTACATTCCTTTGGATCTCCAGGGCCATTACTTAACATAATGCCATCCGGGTTTGCCTCCAGAATCTCTTCCGCAGGTGTCAGTGCCGGATAAATTGTAACCTCACATCCTCTTTCATTCAGGGAACGTGCAATGTTTCTCTTTGCTCCCAGGTCAAGAAGTGCTACTTTCGGGCCATCGCCTTTTAAGATTTCTTTCTCGCGGCATGTTACCTTCTCTACTACCTTACCTGTTGTATATGCTTTTAACTGGGGGATAATTGTATCTAAATCATAATTTTCATTGACGGTGATCATACCGTTCATGGTACCTTTCTCACGAAGGATTTTCGTCAAGGCTCTGGTATCAATTCCGGCAATACCTGGAATATCATGCTTTGTTAAGAAATGCTGAATCGTGTCCACGCTTCTGAAATTACTTGGGACACGGGATAATTCGCGGACAATAAAGCCGTCCACCCATGGCTTTGATGACTCCTGATCATCATAACAGATTCCGTAATTCCCAATGAGGGGATAAGTCATACATACTGCCTGTCCTGCATAGGAAGGGTCGGTCATTACTTCCAGATAACCAGTCATGGAAGTATTAAAGACGATTTCGCTGATAACGTCTCTCGTTGAACCAATGCTTGTACCTTTGAACACATGGCCATCTTCTAATATCAGAAATGCTTTCATACAATCTCCCTTTCTTATCTTTATATTGTGTCTATCACTTATTTTTTCCTAAATCTTCAAGATTGTATCACAGCAAAGTGCTTTTTTCAACCTTATGAGACGCTAAAAATAATTAAGTTTGCGCCAAAAAACTTTTTGTATTGTCAGATTTCCAATGTCAATCGGATATTCGCAATCCGCTTTCGCTACTTGCTCATAACCAAATAACTGCTTCGCAGTTTATCAGAAGGGGCTTGTACCCCTTCTGATACAAGCAAGTCCCCACCCACTGCTTATTGCTCTTCGCAATTGATGCAGGGGACTTACTTGATTTGGTTAAACTCAGAAATTGTCTGTTTTGAAGCTACTGTAAAAAAAATTAAAAAAATTTCAAAAAACCTATTGACTTTTATCCATGTATCGGTTATTATAAATGAGCAGTCGCGAGAGAGCGATTGATAAATAAGAAATGCAGAAGTGGCGGAATTGGCAGACGCGCAGGCTTCAGGTGCCTGTGGTAGCAATATCGTGTGGGTTCAAGTCCCATCTTCTGCATTATTTTTTTATTTATGGGAAGTCTTTTAACAAGACTTCCCATTTTTCTTTTATATACCAGAATATGTTTGAAAAATCATTTCTGTAATCTGCATACTATCTACACCAGAGCATGCCTGAAAAAAGACTTTCTGCAAGATATGCATCACATTTGCAACAGGTTTGTCTGAATGAAGGCAATATAACAGGCTCTCTCATGATACAAAAGACATCAGATATCTGTATATCTTCCATGTAGTCTCGTTATCGTAATGCGTTCCATCTGTCGTTCGATATCCATTTTTCTTTAAATAAGAATAGAGATCCAGATATTTCACATTGGCAACTTCATTTTTCATCCTGGAATTAAATTCTTCGATTTCTTCATTTGTCACATAAGGATCCTTAGTCACCTGTCCCACCGCCACAATATACACATTCGCTCCTTTTGCTTTCCACTTTGGTACCTCTTCATTTAGCAGGCTGATATAGTTTGAAATATTATATACATCATTTACACCAAGCCAGATAAAAATGTCCTCATTTCCTTTCATCTGTTCCTGTAATTCTTTCAGTGCTGTATCTCTGAGCCATTTATATCCCATACCAACTTCACAGATCCATGTAATCTTATCATTCTCAACAACATCTTTCATCATATCTGTTCTTGAATCTCCGATCATGATCGTTGTCCGCTGAACCGCTTTTGCAGAATCACTTGATTCAGAGCATACTACATTTCCCTGATTTTTTACATATGCCCGTATTTTGTAATAATAAGTCTTTCCACAGACAGCTTCTGTGTCAAGATAACTAAATGTACTGTTACCGGAAATCACTTTGATTCTCTTATATCCACCATTCATTTTTTCTGATCTGAACACCTGGTATCCCTGTGCTGAATTGATTTTTTTCCACTGCACAGAAACTCCTTCTTCTTTTACTTGTGTCCTGGTAATAACTGGTTTTCCGGGTGCTGTTTTTATCTCTAATGTTTTTGAGAACGGGCTATACAAAGTTTCACTGCCCGATTTCAGATAGGAACGTATTTTATATGTATATATTTTATCTGTAGAACCTGTCAGTTTAAAACTCGTGATATTCTTGTCTTTAATTCTGCCCACACATTTATACTTTCCATAGGCTTTATAGTATAAAAAAATATGATATCCGGAAGCCCGCTTTACTTTATTCCATGTAATCATTACTTCATTTCCACCGGCCTTTCCACTCAGCACAGGGGTTTCCGGTTTTTTGGCAGCACCATATACTGCTGTTATCATTCCTGTCTGCAGTATCAGCATCATTACAAAACAAATGGTTATCTTATACCCGAATTTAAAAAGTCTCCTCAAAAATATCCCTCCTATTCCCTTCAGGCGGATATCAATGCTCCGCTTTCGCCGGCTGTCTGAGAGCAGTGTAAGAAACAATCCTGCCCGGAGGGCTTTTTATATCATGGAAATTACTCCGTAATGTTCCTGTGATACAAAAAGCCGGCTCTGTAAAAGATATCTGCTTTCACATCTGCCGGCTCTTAAATGTCATTTATTTAATTTTTATTTTCTTTACAGAACTGTAGTCTGTATATACTTTCTTTCCATTTACAGTTTTATAAGCGCGTGCTCTGAAATAATAAGTCTTTCCACTTGTAAGTTTCTTGGATGCACTCTTTTTGGTTGTTCCTTTCGCTAATGCTTTTTTAATAGAAGTTTTTGATGTTCCATAATATACATCGTATCCTTCTACATCCGTAGCACTCCAGCTGGCAGTTACATATCCTTTTTTAGATGATTTCACAGTAACTGTTGGTTTCGCTGATGCAGCTTTTGCTTTCACCTCTACTGAGTTAGACCAGGATTTATCATTTTTATTCTTATCCTTAATCTTTACAGTCGCTGTAAGTTTATATGTATAACTTGTTCCTGCAGTAACTGTTGTGTCATCATAGGTCTCGCCGAATTCAGGATCGTCAAGTTCTCCTTCGCCCCATGTTTTAATCGTTGTATATGCGCCATTTCCTGCTTTTCTCTCAAGCTTATAAGTAGCATCCTCAGAGCTGGAGCCAATACTTAATGATATCTGATTCCATGATGTGCCTGCTGAAGCTTTCGCCTTAACCATCTTTATTTTAGATGCCACTTTTGAATCACAGCTGAACTGCTGTGGCTCACTGATCCATTCCGGTGTGAAATCTACGGAAGATGTTTTGCTTAATGTATTTCCATCAAGGAAAAGTGATGTTGCCTGACATCCTTCTGTCGCATTGGATAATGCCAATGTAGTGATCTTATTATTTCGCAGATCCAGGATTCCTTTAAATCCGGCACAGTTAAAGGATGTAATCGCATTGTGAGATGCATCAACCTCTGACAGATTCGGAAGTGCCTCGCTGTCTCCGATATTCAGTCCTGCATTTGTCTGAGTTGTAAATTTGTTGTAACTTGCATCGATATAATCTAAGTTCTTCAGATATTTCTTTGATGGCATTGTTACTTTTGTCAGACTGTTGTTCGAATATCTTACTGTCTGCAGGCTTGTACATTTGCTGAGGTCTAATGTTCCGCTTAAGCTGTTCTTACTCAGATTTATGGCAGTCAGTTTGGTATTCTTTGTCAGACTTACCGTTTTTAACTTATTGCCGGAAGCATACAGTTCTGTAAGAGCTGTAAATCTCTCAATGCCTTTCAGATTCGCAACGCCTAATCCTGTTATATCGATTTTGGTAACAGCGCTGATTTCTGAAGCAGCAAGTTTTTTATCTTTGTTAGTATCAATATTGTCTAAAATATACTGACGGAATTTCGCATCCGGAAAATTTGTAGAATTGACAGCTACTGCGGCAGTTGCCTCTGCTGCATCTGACTGAAATTCAGAAGTATCATCTACATCCGGAATCTCTTCTCCTGCATCAGTTGTCTGTTCTGCCACTGCAGATGTATCGTCATCAAAATCAGCTGCATTGACACAAACACCTGAGGTCATCATTGTTGCACTGATCACACTTGCGACAAATAACTGATATAATTTTCTGTTTTTCATCTTTACCTCTCCTGTTCCTGATTTTTGGGTTACTGTTTACTTCGTTCCCAGTAACGGTTTTTGTACTCTCTGATACGATATAAGGTTATCATATACCCCTGTCTTTTGCAATACATTTTTAATTATAATGTAATTTTTTTACAGTTTTGTAAAATTCAGGTTACTGTGCATTGCGAAGTGTGTTGCCGGACACGGAATGAGCAACAACAAACTCAGGTTACTTAATATTCGCTGTACTTAGGGACACATACGGGAAGCCGCTGTATCGAAATTAATAAATGCATTTCTCTGGCAGCGGCTTTCTTCTGTTATTTATCTGTATCTTCTTCTGTTACTTTTTCTGCTTCCGGTTCTTCCACTGTCTCTTCTTCCACTGTTGATTCCTCCACTGGCTGTTCCTGTGCTGAACTTGCTTCTGCAGACTCTTCTGTTTTTGGTTCTTCTGGCTGTACTTCTTCCTGCGCTTTCTCAGTCCCACAACTCCCATCTTCAGAGTCTTCCTCAGAAGATACCGTGTCACCCTCTACATCCTTTGCCGGTTCCGGAGTCGGACATGGAGTTCCGCAATATGGACAAAAGCTTACATTGATATCAACTTCCCGCTCGCAGGAAGGACAGATCTTCTGCCCTTTTATATTAGCAGCACTGTCTTTGTATTCTCTGACTTTCAGATAGTGCTGGTCGATTTCCTGGCACAAAGCGCTCAGTTCACTGTCAATTCCATCACCCTGAGAGTGTCTTCTGTAAATGACATCACCGATATCCACCTTAATCTTCTCAATGATGCGTTCTTCACTGGCAATCTTATTTCTGATTTTCTGTGCTTCGATGCCCTGTTCTGCGCGGGCGCCTAATTCTTTGGTGGCCTTTCCGATTTCTTTGGTTGTTTTTGAAAGTGTTTTAACCAATCCGTCAATAATTTCTGCTGCCATAATATCTGCCCCTTTCCAAATTAATTTACAGTTGCTTATTCATCTATAATTACCCGTTGTTTCGCGGCTACAGCCAAACGGATATTTACAATCAGTGAACGCCCTCCAGCAGTACAGGTTCCTGACCACGAAGAAGGATTCTCGGACCCCCATTTCCTTCTATGTATTCTTTCGTGATCACTACCTCACCTATGCTGTCATCCTTTGGAATCTCATACATGATATCAAGCATGTATTCCTCCAGAATCGCGCGAAGTGCTCTGGCACCTGTATCTTTCTTTAATGCCTTTGCTGCAATCGCGTGAAGTGCTCCGTCTTCAAACTCCAGTTTTACTTCATCCAGTGCCAGAAGCTTCTGATACTGCTTAAGTATCGCATTCTTAGGCTCTTTCAGAATCTTCACCAGCATATCCTCAGTCAGGCCATCCAGAGTGAAAATAATCGGAAGTCGTCCGATAAATTCCGGTATCATTCCAAAGTTACGGATATCCTCCACGGTTACTTTCTGAAGAATATGTGGATCATTGTCATATTTGTCTTTAAGATCTGCATAGAAGCCAATGGATGCCTGTTTATTCAGTCTTTCCTTGATGATGTTCTCCAGATCCGGGAAAGCGCCGCCACAGATAAACAGAATATTACGTGTATTTACCGTTACAAGCGGCACCATCGCATTTTTGCTGTTTGCTCCTACCGGGACTTCCACTTCACTTCCCTCAAGAAGTTTCAGCATTCCCTGCTGCACAGCCTCACCACTGACATCTCGCTGATTGGTATTCTTTTTCTTCGCGATCTTATCGATCTCATCAATGAAAATAATGCCATGTTCTGCACGCTCCACATCATTGTCTGCCGCCGCCAGCAGCTTGGAAACAACACTCTCTATATCATCACCGATATATCCGGCTTCTGTAAGAGACGTTGCATCAGCGATAGCAAGCGGTACATCAAGAAGTTTCGCGAGTGTCTTTACAAGATAGGTCTTACCGCATCCGGTAGGTCCGATCATCAGCATGTTGGACTTCTCGATTTCGATCTCATCCATAGTGTCCGTCGCCACACGCTTATAATGATTGTAAACAGCCACAGACATTACTTTCTTAGCCTTGTCCTGACCGATCACATACTGGTCAAGAGTTTCTTTGATTTTATGTGGAGCCGGAATGTTCTTAAGATCCAGAACCGGCTTCTCCTCTTTCTTTTTCTTCCTGGCCTTCTTCGGCTGCTGAACAGGATTCTGGAAACTGCTCAGATCGATCATGCTTACATTAGGCATATTCAGAAGATCTGAATAATTAAATTTTCCGTCATTGAACTGCTGATTCATAGAATTAAAGCTCTTCTGCATACAATCTGTGCAGACGTGGATATTATTCGGCAGTTCAATCATCGGGCCAGCCTTACTCTCCGGTCTGCGGCAAAGGAAACAGAATTTCTCTGCTTTATCTTTCTTCTCTTCTCCATCATCTGTATCGTTATCTATTATTTCATCATCATTATAGTTCTCGCTCATAATGACTCCTTTCCATGTTTATTCACATTCAAAAGCAAATTATACCCAGTTCATTAATAGACGCCTGTCAGTGGTTTTGATTTGCTTATATAGGATTATACCATACTCTGTCTCTATCACAAAATAAAACTTTTATAAACAACCAAATTCAGAAAAAGGCACGTTACTGAGAACGGAGTGAACAGTAACAAAGGCACCACCATACGGCGATGCCTTTTTGAATTTTCATATGGATACCATATATTTTTTATTCGTTATCCGGTCTGGTTCCGAGAGTCAGCTCTATTGTACTTTCCTTATACTCTCCATTATCCGATCTTGCCACAACAACTTCTATTTTCTCACCGGATTTATAGTATTGTAATTTATCCAGCAGATCATCACCATCGCTAACTTTCTGGCCATCAAATTTCACAATAATGTCGCCCTTGCAAATACCACTTTCCTCTGCCGGCGAACCTTCTTCTACGCCTCTTACGAAAGCACCTGTCGGCATATTATACATCTGAATTGCTTCTGTCGTCAGGTTTGCGAGTACAACTCCCAGATACCCTTTCTCGCTGGTATCAACCTTCTCTCTGGTCTCACGGTTCATCAGATCCTCCAGAATTGGTTTCGCCTTGGAAATTGGAATGGCATATCCCATGCCTTCTACGGAACTGTCTGCATATTTTGCGGAATTGATTCCAATCAGCTGCCCTTTCATATCAAGCAGTGCGCCTCCGCTGTTTCCGGGATTGATTGCTGCATCGGTCTGGATCAGTCCTGTACTGTCTGTTCCATCTTCTGTAGAAATTGTTCTGTTCAATGCGCTTACCCATCCGGATGTAACAGACTGTCCATACCCTAATGCATTACCAATAGCCACCACCTGCTGTCCAACTACTAAATCATCCGAACTTCCTATCTGCGCTATCTTAATCTGATTCAGAGTATCCTCAGGAATGTCAGCTTTCTGTACTGCAACTACAGCCAGATCGTTGTCCGCATCAGTACCTTTAATCTTGGCACTGACCGCATCTTCCACATTCAGATCTCCATTATCACCGGCATTCACTGTCTCTGTTTCCGCACTTGACACATCATCTCCGATAAAGCAGACGCTTAACGTTGTCGCACCCTCTACCACATGATTGTTCGTAGCGATCAGGAGTTCATCATCATTATCCCCGACGATAATTCCTGAACCACTTGCTGCGCTTTTATACTGACGTGAACCATACCCAAAGAAACTTGGTATCTCCTGAACACTTACTGTAGTAATCGCAACTACTGAGGGCATGGAAGCCTGTGCTACTGCTGCCACATTTCCGTTCTCAGAAGCAGCTGTCGCAGTCTCATCTGCACTGTCTGTTGTTGCCTCCTGCTGATCTACACTCTCCGTGGTTTTTATCTGAACATCAGATTTGCCTGCATCGAAAAGTCTGTCCGCTGTAAAGTTTGCCGTCTGAAATACTACCGATGCCACCAGCCCGAAAATCACAGCCAGTGCGATCGTAGTTCCTGCTTTTTTCCGAAAAGAATTTCGATTCTTTTTATTATCAGAGGGATCTGGTGTTGTCAACGCCGTTCGGGATTCTTCATGAAATTGATAATGCTGATATCTGGGTGGTTGTTGTCCGGGATTCTTCTGCTCTTCACCCCAGTTTGTCTCATCATTCATATAATCCGCTCCCTTCTGTCCCTTTCTATATTACTGTCCGTCCCGCTTTCGCTACGTGACTCTACACCGAATAACTGCTCCGCAGTTTATCAGGAGGGCTTGTACCCCTCCTGATACAAGCAAGTCCCACCCACTGCTTATTGCTCCTCGCAACCTCCGCAGGGGACTTACTTGATTCGATTTAAATTATGGGTTCAGTATAGCAACTAATTGTGTTCAAAATGTGACAATAATCGTAAATTGGCGTGTTCTGCAAGACTATGAATCTCTCCTGTTATTCACTGTCTTTTTTCTTCCAGTAATACGGACTCATCGTACATGCCAGAATCACTTTTTGTGGCAGTTTTTTATATCTTTTTCCCAGAAAATATCCCGCATATTTCATTCCGCTCTGCCAGATCAGCTGTGGAATCAGCCAGATATGTCCTGTTCTGAGCAGATAATTCAGACTCTTTTTAACCAGACGGATTCCCTCGCCTTCGGAAGGTACGCCTTCAAAAATCTCCGGATGTTCTGCCTGAGATACACCAAGATCAAAATTTCTGTGAAACTGCTGCTTTCCTGAATAATTATGAGAATGATAGACTTTCGCATCTGCCGCATAGGCCACAGAATAACCCTGCTGCACCATTGTTCCGGCATAGATCATATCCTCGTTAAAAATCGCCCGGTTTACAAATCCTCCGATTTTTTGATAAATCTCTCTGTCATAGGCTGCGCATACATTGGAGCAAAAGTAAGTTTTGATTCCATACGTTTCAACATCCGGCAGCGATTTGACCGAAGACTGTTCCGGATAATTAAACGAACGGGTATAACGTTCCAGGAAACGGCAGTCTGCTTTTGGTAATTGTCTCGCATAGGCTGCACCCGTACCTGAATTCCTGCTGACTGCGCGAACCAGATTTCCGATCATTTTCCGGTCTGCCGGAAGTGCATCCTGTGTCATAAAAACCATAATATCCGATGTCGAAAGCTCTGCCGCTCTCTTTCTGGTTCCTCCGTGGTCAAAATCTTTCTGATCAAGATGATGAACTTCAAGAAGTGGATAGTTCTCCCATTCACTGTTCCAATATTCTTTTCCTGTATTCATGACAAGAATTCTATTCGGACGGTATTCCTGTTTCTCCAATCGGTGAAGCAGTTCTCCAAATTCCTTTGCCGGACGATATGTTGGAATGATCACATCTACCATCTTTCTCTCGTTGTCTTCAATATTATTCTCTAAGTTATCCGTTTTATCAGATTTCTGATCATCTGCCCCATTCTTAACTGTCGCATTACCTTTGTTATATTTATCAATATTATCCGTCATCGCTGCTCCTTATCTGAAAAAGAGGACCATCCTCACCGATGGATGGTCCTCTTTTGTAATCTTATTCAGTTTCCTGATTACTCCTCTTCTGAACTTGTTCCTGAATCTGCGTCTCCGCCGTCATCAAACCCGGTATCGCCACCGGTGTCATCTCCGCCGGAATAATCACCGCCGCCATCATCACCGCCGCCATCGTCACCGCCGGTATTATTATCACCACCGCCATTATCGTAGTCTCCGCCGCCGGTGTTATCGTCATCACCGCCGCCATTATCATAATCTCCACCGCCGGTGTTATCATCATAGCTGCCGCCATTATCATAACTATTATCATAGTCATTATCATAGCTGTAATCGCCACTATAATCTGTACCTCCGGAACTGTTATCGCCAGACCATACAAAGGTATCTGCTGTATTAGTGGTATCCGTCTGCTGGGATGTAGCTGTTGAAGCATCATCCAGCTTACTCTCTCCACCAACGATCTCCAGAATCTTATTACTGCGCGCAACTACCTCTGAAGATGGAGTATAATCCTGATCATTGTACAGGAACTTATGAAGTTCAACTACGTTGTTCTCAAGATCTGTAGGAACGATAATACTTCCTTTGATATTTGAGAATTTATACTTCTGCGGGAAACCTGTACTGTCAGTAAATTTATATCCTACCAGAGTAGGAATCAGTCCCAGAATATCCTGCTTGGAAAGAGAAGTCGTTACCATAGGGAACACATCATCCATGATCTTAAAGATAGAAGAAAGACCTGCTATCTTTGCCTTATCAAAAAGCATTCCCAGTACACGTCTCTGACGTTCTGTACGTCCCATATCCAGACTTGCGGTATAACGGATACGGCAGTAAGAAGTTACCTGTACACCATTCAGATGATAAGTTCCAACTGTAGCTTCCTGATCTTCCGGTTTTGGTTCCGGTTTCTCGATCGGTGTGTAATCTTTTCCTGTCAGTTTGGAAGTTTCTACACAATAGTTATTCATATGCTCGATCTCAGCATAAGATAACGGAATATCAAGACCGCCAAGGTCATCTACTACTTCTACAAGCGCAGAGAAATCAGCTGTAGCATAATCAGAGATATCCAGATCCAGGTTTGTATTTAACATGGAAATCGCCTGTTCCGGTCCGCCATATGCATAAGCCGCATTTGCCTTTGTATATGTGTCATCTCCAATATTCAGAAGTGTATCTCTGTATATGGATACCATTCGTACTTCTTTCGTATCATTATTTACACTTACAATGATCATTGTATCACTGTTCTGTGCAGAATACTGAGAACCCTCTCCTCTGGTATCAATACCAAACATTACATAGGTCTTATATCCTGTCATCTTCGGTGCTTCCTGGTTTACGATTACTTTTTCCTGATCCAGTTCCGGCTGTTCGATCTTATCCAGTCTGGAGGAAATCTGTCCATATACATATAATCCGCCAATGAACAGCAACAGTACGATAATCTCAAGCACAAACAGTACTTTTCTCTTTTTTCCTGGTTTAGCCATACTCTTTCCCCTTATCTTAATATGCATTCTTGTTTATAAATCCCTTGAAAAATGTAAGGAATATGATCTTGATATCCAGTCCGATACTCCAGTTTTCAATATAATAAAGGTCACATTCTATTCTTTTCCTTATGGAAGTATCTCCACGATACCCATTTACCTGCGCCCATCCGGTAAGTCCCGGACGCACCTGATGTTTGACCATATATCTTGGAATTTCTTCTCTGAATTTCTCCACAAAAAATGGTCGCTCCGGGCGTGGTCCCACGAGGCTCATATTACCTTTCAGTATATTAAAAAGCTGTGGGAGCTCATCAATGCTTGTGTGACGCATAAACTTTCCGATTGGTGTTACTCTTGGATCATTCTTTACTGTCCATGCCTTCTTCTCTTCCGACTCCGGCTGTACTTCCATAGAACGGAATTTATACATCCAGAAAGTCTGATTGTGAAGTCCGACTCTCTCCTGCTTATAAATCAATGGCCCCGGTGAAGTCAGTTTGATAATCAGACACATCAGAAGCATCAATGGCGAAGTCACAATAATTCCCACGATTGAACCAACAATATCCATAGCGCGCTTGACCAATGCATTGAATGTATTGTTTAACGGCACATAACGGATGTTGATGACCGGAAGTCCCAGAATATCCTCTGTATATGGTTTCGTCGGAATAATCTTATTATAGTCCGGAATAAACTTCGTGTGTACTCCTGACTTTTCACACAATGCCACGATCTCTTCCAGGCGATAATACTCGCTTAACCCCAGAGTGATCGCGATCTCATCCAAACGGTTTTCCGGAAGTATCACATTCAAATTGGCAATTCTTCCAAGGACCTTAATACCTTTGTATTCTGTGCCTGCCGGTATGTTGTCATCAAGTATTCCGCGTATCACATATCCCCACTGAGGATTTGCAAGAACACGATCAATATATTCCTCTGCTGCACGGCTATATCCTACACATATCATCTGTTTCTGATTAAGTCCCTTCTCACGCATATCCCGGAGAATGGTAAATATCAGCATCCGGGCACACCACTGGAGTATGATATTAATCACATAGAACATAATATATGTGGAACGTGAGTAATCACTTTCATCAATCATATAAAATGTAAACATGAGAATAAGGAGCCCGAGTGAATTGGCCTTTATAATATTGGCCAGCACAAGTCGGCGCCCCTGCATCCGCATAGGAGTGTACAATGTAAATGCCTGATACAGCAACAAATATACAGGTACAATGAGGACCAGCATCAGCATGTACTGCTTAAAACTTCTTGTACGGACTGCCGTTGCCGCCATAGGTCCCACAAAACGAATCAGCCACGCAAGAAAGTAAGATAATACCAGTACAATCGCATCAACAAGCATATGGAGACGACTGAAATTCTTTTCATTGTCTTTTAACAATCTTTTGTCACCTCATTTTTATCGATTCGTAACCATATCCTCTTTGTCACAGTTACTATCGCTTCTATATTATAATAGTTGATTTACAAAAGCAATAAAATCTTCTTCTTAATTTTATAAAATTTCCATGAAGCTATTTGTTATATTTTACTGCTTTTTCTTATCATCCGCAAAAGCGCCGGAAGATATTCACCCACAATTCAAGCTGTATCTTTAAATAGTTTGGTAAATTCCGAAGTTTAAAAGATACTTTTTGATTTTTTCTGCTGATCTGAAAACCGTTTTTAATTCCCGCTATATATTCTCTGCCAAATCCTTTTAATGCGAAAAACAGAATTTTAATTCCAAATCCCATCACAAGGAACGGAAGATTTATAATGATCTGCAAAACCGGCATGTTCTTATAGATCAGGTAAATATTATTTCTGGAAGAATAGCGGATCTTAAATTGATTATACCTGGAACCGCTTGTCCCGCTTCCCACATGATATACCATCGCATCCGGTGCATACCAGTTTTCATATCCGTGGATCCTTGCTCTGTATCCTACATCCATATCTTCGAGATATGCAAAATGTTCTTCATCAAAGTATCCGATCTTATCAAAAATCTTCTTTCTGTAAATAGCCGCACCTGCACAGGAAGCAAAGATCTTCTCTTCTTTCTCGTAAGTATGAATATCTTTTCCCTTTCCTCTGGCATAGGCCCAGCCAAGCGCACAGTAATAATTTCCTGCATCATCCAGTTTGTCTCTGTCATGGAACTGAATCATTCTGGCTGCACATGAGAAAGCCTTCGGGTGTCTTTTAATGGCAAAGATCATTTCCTCTATAAAATTCTCAGTTACTTCTATATCATTATTCAACAGCAGCACATACGGTGCCCTGGATGCCTTTATCCCTTCATTGACCGCTTTACAAAAGCCAAAATTCTCCGGCAGTTCGATCAGATGAACCCATGGATACCTCGCTGCAACAAATGCGCAGCTTCCGTCACTTGATCCATTGTCCACCAGAATCACTTCAAAATTATTCACTGACTGGCACTCCAGGCCTGCAAGTACGCCATCCAGATAAGCCATCCCGTTAAAGTTCGGAATAATCACTGATACTTCCTGCATGATTTCCTCCCTGTATTCTCTTTCTTCTGTCCATTTCTTGTTTCGGCAGTCTCCATTCCTGGAATCGGCTTCAGAGAGTAATTCCATTTGGTAAGGGACAGGTTTTTATTATAATAAGGATCTCCGTTTTTAAGGATGTCCATCCAATGACATCGCATATATTCAATTTCCGTCTGAAAACGACGTACTTTCTCTTTACTGTCCTCGGCTCCTCTTGTTTTTGACTCCATATGATAAAGCTTTGCATATGGATCGTATACAACCAGATGATTATTCTTTCGTACTTTCAGGCACAGATCTACATCATTAAATGCAACTGCGAGTTCTTCTGTAAATCCTCCGGCCTGCTCAAATACTTCTTTCTTCATCATCAGGCATGCTGCGGTAACTGCACTCATATCCTGAAGCAGAGATGCCTTGTGAAGGTATCCCGTACGATCTGCCGGCATATCAACAAACATATGCCCTGCGATCCCGCCCATTCCAATCACGCATCCCGCATGCTGAATCGTATTGTCAGGATAAATCAGCTTCGCTCCAACACCGCCGACTTCCGGTCTCTGGCATACGCCAAGCATCTCTTCCATCCAGTCCGGCTCAATAGATTTCACATCATTGTTCAAAAAAAGCAGATATTCTCCTCTGGCATGCGCTACACCAAAGTTATTAATAGCAGAATAATTAAATTCTTTTCCCCAGCGCAGAAGATGTATCTGCTGATCTCTGGAAAGTTCTTTATAGTATTTGAAAATCTCTTCTGTCGTACTGTTATTCTCTATGATTATGATTTCAAAGTTCTGATAGGATGTATTCTTCTTTAATGACTCCAGACAAGTCTGCAGGGTCTCTTTCTCATCTTTATTCGGAATGATCACAGAAACCAGTGGTTCTCCCTGTACCGGATATTTCACCCGGTAAAACCCCAGATCCTGTGTATGGCTTACGGTACCTTTCGTACCCGTTCTCTCAAGATGAGCCTCTATCGCCCTCTTTCCCGCTTCAAAAGCGTACATCTTGCTGGCCGGATTATCTGCTGTGGACGCTTTATGTGTTCTCCAGTGATACAAAATCTCCGGAACATGCAGCACTTCTCTGGCATTCTCTGTGCAGCGGAAAATAAAATCATAATCCTGTGCCCCGTCAAACTCTTTTCGGAAACCTCCTGCCTTCTCTATTATGCTTCTGCGTACCACAAAGAAATGGCAGATATAGTTATTTGAACGCAGCAGATCCAGATTAAAGTCCGGCTTCAGATGCGGCTGAAAATGCTCGTCCAGATCTGTCGTTACCTTATCCTCATCTGTATAAAGTGCATCTGCCTGCGGATGATCCTGCAGTGCATTCACGATCTCATACAATGCATTCGGAGCCAACAAGTCATCATGGTCGAGAAGTCCCATAAATTCGCCCTTTGCCATGGCAAAAGCACGGTTTGTATTCTCCGCAATGCCAAGATTTTCTTTCAGGTTACAAAACCTTACCCGGACATCCTTTGCCGAATAATCTGCCAGAACTCTCTGCATCTCTTCATTATCCGGACTTGCATTCGCAATACACAATTCCCATTCTGTGTAAGTCTGGCTGATCAGTGATTCTATCATCTGCTTCAGAAATTCTACGGGAGTCTGATAGGCAGGCACCGCGATACTGATCAGTGGTGCATAGTTGAATTTATGTTTCCTTTGTTTCTCAAGTGTTTCTTCATCCGGAACATAAGCCGCATACCATGGACCATACGGCACTTCTTCCGGTTCAAAACGTTCATGCAGCCTGATCCAGAATTCTTTCGGGCCATAATGCTTCAGATAACGAAAACCTTTCTGAATCGTATACGGAGAAAGTTTCTTCAGCATTTTCGACCACTGGATCTTTCCTCCTGCCGATTGTTTTTTTCTCATATATTAACCTCGATTTTTACTATGATTTTTTATTTTAACATTGTATGATATTTTTTGCAAGAAACACGCTAAATGTGTTATACTGTTACTGTTCACATGCACATGCCACTATCCCGCGAGGTGTTTTGGCATGTATATGCCAAAATCCGAGACATACAAGCCAAAATTCCATTGCCGCAGGCAATCTGGAACTAAAAAACAGGAGTTTTAATATACCATGAAGAAAAAAAGAATTACCGCAGCGCTTCTGGCTCTGGGACTTAGTGCAGTCACTATATGTTCCCAGCTTCCGGTCTTTGCTACTGAAGAAACAGCACAAGCCACGGATACTGCCGCGCAGCCACAGACTGCCGACCCATCTGTTGTCACTACCAACGGTATTGACGGATGGCCACAGGCTTCCGATATTTCATCCACTGCTGCTATTGTAATGGAAACCTCAACCAATACAGTTCTCTATTCCAAGAATGCCGACCAGGCTCTTTATCCTGCCAGCGCAGTCAAAGTTATGACCTGTCTGGTCGCCCTTGAGAACAGCAGTCTGGATGATCAGGTAACTATGACTGCAACCGGCGTATCCGGTGTTACGGATGGTGGAGCGAATATTTCCTCACAGCTTGATGAAGTCTTCACTATGGAGCAATGTTTATATGCAATTATGGTCGCATCCGCAAATGATATCGCATTGCAGGTAGCAGAGCACGTCGGAGGTTCTGTAGATGCCTTCGTACAGACAATGAACGCACGTGCCCAGGAACTTGGATGTACCAATACAGTCTTTACCAACCCGACTGGGCTTCCTGATGAAAATCAGCATATAACGGCGCATGACATGGCTCTGATCATGGAAGCAGCCATGGCAAACGAGACTTTCAGAACCATTGCCGCAACTACTTCCTATACACTCCCGGCAACCAACGTATCCGGCGGTGAACGTGTACTTACAAACAGTTTTACCATGATCAATAATGCCAGTGACGGTTATTATGAACCATGTATCGGTGGAAAAGAAGGCTATACCGAAGCTTCCGGAAGTACGCTTGTCTGCGAGGCAGCCAAGAATAATATGAAGCTTGTCTGCGTAGTCTTAAATGGCGCATCCGGTGTTACGGACGACGAGGCGATTGCGCTCCTTAATTACGGATTTGACAATTTCTCTCCGTTAACGATTGCTGACACTGACTTCAACCGTCTTTCCGGCGGTACTGTTATTGCTCCTAACGGTGCAACAGAAGATAACCTGACTACAGAGGATACCTCTTCTGACGGACAGATCACACGCCAGTACTACTTTGGCGGAACCCCTGTCGGAACCGCGATCCTTGAAGATACTGAGCAACAGTCAAATGATGCTGCCGTTACCGGCCAGAAGAATATGGAAGCAGCACAGAATTACTCTGCTTCTCATACAACGACACCGTATTATATCATCGGTGCGATCGGAGCTGCATTCCTGTTATTCTTTTTATTCCTGCTGGTCAAAGTAATCCGGTCCTGATTTACAATTCCTATTATCTGACAAAACCTGCCGTTAAAACAGGCAAACGTGCAGATAATCGTAACCAAAAAGAGACATAAAAAACAAGGTAGAACTTATTCTTTGTAAAATAACTCCTACCTTGTTTTATGTCTCTTTTTTATTCCAATATATTATGATATCAGGGGCAAAAGGTCAGAAAGCCGTTCGTGCCTGCACGATAAAGTTGTTGAAACAAAACGCCAGATAAACTTTCATCCTTTATTTCGCATAAAACGGTACTATAAGAAATGCCCAGCATGCAAACGGTGAAATGACGAGTAAAGCAGTGATTGCTTTATATATCCAGCCTCTCACTTTTTCATTTTTTATTACCTTAGTCAGAATCTTGTTCCAGCCCAGTGTAACAAAATACATCAGAGGATATAACGCAGGCATCAGATATCTTCCCTGTGCCTGATTATCATTGTAATACACATAATCCATAAATAAAATCACCGGAATAACGATCAGCAAGATCATCATCCAATGGAAGATTCCCTCTACATTACACTTTCCCGACGTCACTTTTGCCTTGATCTTCCAGGTATCACCTGCTACCGTTTTCTTCTGTCGGATATACATTGTCTTTCGGAGGTTAAATATCCCTCTTGTCAGAAAAACACTTAATATTCCAACTGCAAAAAATACAATGTACATTTTGCTCACAGCATATGGCATATAAATCTCCATCAGCCCAAATGTACCAATAAAGCTTACGCACACAGTCAATGCCCAGTTATGATACCATCCCGGATCCTGATAAAAAATAATGTCTTTCCAGCTCCATTTCAGCTTCTCCGGTGTAGGATAAAGAGATGGTCTGTAGTCCTTCTGCGCATATTTCTCGGCACATTCCGCGCAGGATCTTCTTCCAAGAAAATCACCATTATACAAAACTGCATTACGGATAAACCACCAGCCGCAAAGCAGTATCGTTACTCCTGCAATCACAATTCCCCGGCTAAAAAGAAAACGGATTCTCTGTGGGAAAGGCTCCTCCCTGCCAAGCAGTATTGTAAGGCAGAAAAAGAAAAAACTACAAAGTATCCAGCCATATGCATTGTAATAAGATAACGCACAAACTGCCATTCCCACAGCAAGGACAATGCAGTTCTTCCATGTCCAGTCCTCCCGAAGATAAGAAGCCCACGCGTACAGAATCATTGCTGCTGCCAAAAGTGCCAGAGAATCTGTATTTACATAAGTTCCCAGAAAAATTGCCTGCGGCATAAATCCGGCAAGCGCTGCAAACATCCATCTGACCTCCGGGGAATATTTTTCCTTTGGAAATAATTTGCCGGAAGCTTTTACTACAAAATATACCGCTCCTGTGACAAATAATACATCTGCCATACGCGCGATCTTAAATATAGAATATCCCGGATTTGTAAAAAGTCTGGCTATCCTCATAAATACCGCAGAAACCATATAGGACACGATCGGATAATACGCATAGGAAATGCCCCAGACCTTATTTCTGACTTCCGGATCATCTCCCCGCGGGAGTGCTCCATGATACTTGTATATATAATCTGCAACAAGATATCTCATATGCTCATCCGGTCCTGAATCAAATGGCTGCGTCATCGCCCAGACAGTCAAAAGTACAAATGCAAGGAGCACAAAGACCAGTGTCATCGTCTTTTCATTTATCTCTGTTTTCTTTTTCTTTAACATATCTTCTTTCACATTCAATTATTTTTTGAGCGTTACTGTTCCCTTCCATCTCAGAATAACGGCACGTGAACAGCAATTTTTGAGTACTGCCTCAAATTCTTTTTAAAGAAAAGTCCTGGCTTTTCAATGTAAGATTCGGATTATAATACGGATCTCCATTTTTTAAAATATCCGGCCATTTTTTCTCAAAAGCAGCGATTTCCTTATTGAAACGCGCTACCTTCTCCGGAGTATCTTCCAAACCTCTGGACTTGGATTCATAATGATATAACTCCGCATATGGATTATACACGATCAGATATCCTGCCTGTCTCAGTTTCATACAGAAATCAATATCATTAAATGCAACTGCCAGTTCTTCTGAAAGTCCGCCTACTGCATCAAAAGCAGATCTCTTTACCATCATGCAGGCAGCTGTGACTGCACTGTAATCCTGTGCGCAAATGATTCTGTGGCAATATCCTGTCGTACCTCTCTTCTGCTGAACGAAGCAATGGCCTGCGATTCCGCCAAAACCGATCACAACACCGGCATGCTGAATCGTATCATCCTCATAATAAAGTCTGGCGCCTACTGCTCCGACATCTTCACGCATACAATATCCCAGAAGCTCTTCCAGACAATCCGGATTGATGATCTCTGTATCATTATTTAAAAGAAGCAGGTACTCTCCTTTCGCAAAAGATGCTCCGTAATTATTGATTGCAGAATAATTAAAGACTCCATCCCAATATACCATATGCACTTTCGGATTCTCTGCCTCCAGTTTCTTATAATACTCAAAGGTCGCAGGATCTGTGCTGTTATTTTCTACGATAATATATTCATAATTTTTGTAAGTAGAGTTCTTCTCGATTGAATCCATACATCTTTTCAGATCATCAATGTGATCTTTATTCGGAATAATAACAGAGATCAGAGGATCATAATCTCTGATAAACTTCGTTCTGTATAATCCCAGATATTCTCCCTTGAAAACCTCTGCCTTGACACCAATTCTGTTATAGTGCTCCTGAACCGCACGTTTTCCTGCCTCAAAAGCATAAAGCTTACTCTCCGGATTCTCCGCGGTAGAATCCTCATGACAGCGCCAGTGATACAAGATCTTTGGAATATGGCAGATTTCTTCTGGTTTTACTGTTTCCACACAGCGGAACACAAAATCATAATCCTGCGCACCGTCAAACTCGCTTCTGAGCCCACCTGTCTTTTCAATCACTTTACGTGATACTACAAACAGGTGGCAGATATAATTTACCGTGCACAAAAGATCCGGGTTGTAATCCGGTTTAAAATGTGGCTGGAAGAATTTATGTCCATCCATTGACATCTTATCTTCATCAGTGTAGATCACCAGTGTTTCCGGTTTGTCATTCAAGGCCTTAACACATTCAAACAGGGCATTTGGTGTCAGCTCATCATCGTGATCTGCAAAGGCAATAAAATCACCTGTGGCAAGTTCTATTGCGCTGTTGGTATTCTCTGATATCTGAAGTGCCTCCTCATGAGAAACATATTTGATTCTCTTCTCTTTCGCAGTCAGCTCTTTTAACAGACCTGTCAGAGGTGACTGTGCACCACTTCCGTCAGAGAAACAAAGTTCCCAGTTTGAATAGGTCTGCTCCTGAAGCGATTCGACCAGCCTTCGCAAATATTTCTCTGGAGTTTTATATAGTGGCACTACAAAAGAAATCTTCGGATTATATGCAAACGTTGTTTTCCTTTGTTTCTCAAGCTCACTCCTGTCCGGCAGATGATGCCTGATCCACTTCTGGTAAACCGGCGGGCCCTGACGTACATTTTTGATTTTGGTAACTACTTTCTCAGCCAAAGCCGTTGCTCCCTGAGATTTCCAGTAACGAATACCTTTTTCTACGTATTTGTCTATTTTTTTCGCCAGAATATCTGCTTTTCTCAGTGGAACGACATGTACGGTTTTTTTGTCTCCGGCATAAAAAACTACATACAGGCATTTTCCGGAAACATTCGTAATCTCAGCAAAGAATCCTGTTTTTCCCGGGTTTTTGGCTTCTTCAAACAGCTGGTTTACATCCACTCTGTCTGTTCTCTGAATCTCAGCCGTAACCGGCTTCTTATCTGCGTCAAAAATCCGGATCATTACCGGCTTCTGCGCGATCGCCCATCCTCTGATGCGTACAGTTCCCTGTTCTGCTTTCTCCTCTTCGAAATAAACCTGTGGCCTGTCTCTTTTTTTCTCCAGCTCACGCGTTGTAACAGAAAACCAGGCTGTTTTTTTATCCGCAAATTTCTCATAGATCACCAGTTTATGAAAACCGTTTAAGTCTTCCGGTATCCGGATTTCTGCCGTTACCTGCATTCCTTCCAGCTTCTCAGGATCCTGGAAGCGCTCCAGCGCACTTACATTATTATTTTCTTTTACAGATACTTCCAGCTTCTTATTGTCCAGATAAACCTCCATGGAAGCTTCTTTGGGCCAGTGTCCCTGAACGATATATAAATTTTTATCAGATAAATGAAATCTCTCTCTTACTACTTCAAATATTTCCTTAGGCATATCAATCTCCATTTCTCTCCAGTTTTCTCAGAGAGCAGTCTGTATTATTCAGCGTCAGATTTGGGTTGTAATAAGGATCCCCTTTTAACAGTTCTCTTTCCCATTTTCTGCGGAAACAATTTACCTCTCTGGAGAAACGCAGCTGCTTTTCCGGTGTATCTTCCATTCCCCTGGACTTGGATTCATAATGATACAGTTCTGCATACGGCGTAAACAGGATCTTCTCTCCTTTATCTCTTACTTTCATGCAAAGATCAATGTCATTAAACGCCACTTTCAATTCTTCATCAAATCCGCCAACTGCTTTAAAAACAGAAGTCTTTACCATCATGCAGGCGGCTGTAACTGCGCTCATTTCCTGCACGCAGCGCAGTCGTCCCATATATCCTTCTGCATCCCCTGGAAGTTTACATAAAACATGAGCTGCAACACCGCCAAGACCTACCACAACACCGGCATGCTGAATCGTATCATCCGGATAGTACAGCTTCGCACCAACCATTCCGACGCCTTTTAGCTGGCAAAACTGTAACATTTCCTCAAGCCATGAATCCGTGATGATCTCAACATCATTATTGAGGAATAACAGATATTCTCCCTGTGCCTCTCTTACGGCAAAATTATTGATTGCTGAGTAATTGAATTCCTTTTTCCACGTAAGAATCCTGACATTTGGATATCTGCTTTTCAGCGTTTCGTAATATACAAATGTCTCCTTCTCTACACTGTTATTCTCTACGATGATAATCTCATAATTTTTCCAGGTCGTTTTTTCTTCTATGGAAGAAACACATAAATCCAGATCATTAATATGATCTTTACTCGGAATAATAATAGAGATCATCGGCTCTGACTGAATTGCCAGATGAGTTCTGTACCATCCTGCTTTATCTGCTGGCTCTGCAACTGCCGGAAGCTGTGTTCTGTTATAATGATCTTCCAGTGCTCTTCTTCCTGCCTCCCAGGCTTTCTGCTGTTTGTGAGATTCTCCGTTTTCATTTTCCATGCAGTGGCAGAGGACTCTTGGAATATGCACGATTTTTTTTGCCTGTTCACAGCATCTTAAAATCATGTCAAAATTCTGAGCCCCATCATATTCCGGACGAAACTTTCCGCTTTGTTCCAGCACGTCTCTCCGGATTGCCCAGAACTGCCCGATGTAATTATTCTCTCTTAATCGGAACAGATTAAAATCCGGTTTGAATTTCGGATCGTAATGATGCTTTCCATCTGTACTTACTTCATCCTCATCTGTATAGATCATATCTGCTTTCTTCTCAGTAACTGCCTTGATCATCCAGAAAAGAGCATCCGGTGACGGTACTGTTTTCTGATCAGAGAATAAAATGTAATCTCCCATTGCGAGTTTCAGCGCTGCATTCAGATTCTCAGAAGCGCCTTTATCTTCTGTGATTTTTTTATAAGATAACCGGATTTCTTTTTTGTACTTCTTCCGCAAAAAGTCTCCGGTTTCTTCTCCCTGATTTACATCCACCAGACACAGCTGCCAGTTACTGTACGTCTGATCCATGTATGCATCGATCACACTGCTCAGAGATTTTACATCTGTGTCTGACAGAACGATCACGACGCTCACCAAAGGCATATAAGAAAATATCGCATTTCTCTGTCTTTTCAGTTCTTTTCTAAACGCTTCATGGTCTTTCAGCCAGTCCTCGTATTCCTGCTCTCCATCCTTAAGCTGAGAGTTTTTCACATATCGGAAAAATCTTCCAATTCCGTTTTCTTTTATATACGCATGGTTTTTCTGTCTGTTTTCCAGGGACAGAAGTTTCATCTGCTGATAAAAACCTGTATTTTCTCTCTTTAGCTTCTTTACATCTATCTTATATATTTTTTGTATGTCCCGACCACGGAAACAAATGCAGATATTCTGGCTGTGTATATTCTCCAGATTCACTGTGATACAAAAACCGAGATTTCTTTTTTCCGCCTCTGGAATTCCCTTTACCTCTTCCACATCCGGCCGTCTTTGTCTGGTGATCGTACATTCCAGAACTTTTCCATCCGAATTCTGAACAAATACATCATCAGAATCCATCTGATTTACGACCCAGCCTTTGATCGTCAGGATATTTCCCTGTGTGATCTGCTCTTCGTCGATATGATACTCGATAAGACTTTCTGTACAAAACTTCTTTATTTCCTGCGCAGATGCTTCCCAGATAACTTCCTTTTCATTTCCTGCCTGCAGTACAAGCTGTAAGCTTTCATGTTCCTGTGCAAGCTGCAGAATCTCCGGTATCTTTATTGTGAAACCTGCGTTTTTTATTTCTTTTATCCCTTTTGTTTCTTTTAGATTATCAGCCACATCTGTTCTTTCATAGCGCGAAAGTTCAGGAAAAGAAATTTCTTTTCCTGAACCATAAAGAGAAAAATTACATATTTTCTGTTCTCTGGCTACGGCCCAGCCGGTAATAGTCAGAGTATGATTTTCTTTATCACTGTATATTCTTTTGTCTACACTCCAAAGTATATTTCCCATAACTAAACCCTTTTTACCGTACGATACAGTTTCCATGCCTTACTGCGTTCTACCTGATCCACCAATGCTTTCTTCTGCTCAAGTTCCTGTCTCAGCTGATCCACTGCTCTTTTCTGTTCTGTATAGATCTTCCAGAATTTCTTTTCTGTTTTCTTCTCATCCAGAATTTCCATTTCAATCTTCATGGATTTTTTGTTTTCAGGAACAGATGGCACGATAATCTGCGGATCATCCCCTCCGAAATAAAATTCTCCATTTTCTACCTCACAGCCATCTGTATGGAAATCAACAAAATTTCCATCTTCCCAGGTAAGCCTGCTGATTTTGAGTCCTTTCGCCAGTTCTCCCGGATCAAGGCGAAGCATTCTTGTATTTTCAGGAAGTTTAAATTCCACACAAACTTTCCTGTTTTTAAACAGATATCTTACAGAATCTGCCTCATTAAAACTCTTTCCGTTATCCCAGAAAATCTGAAGATTCTCCAGAGTTTCCTCCTTCTTCTCTCTGTAGTAATCCTCAATCTCTGCCCTTCCCGGAGAAATCTGAGTATACATATTCCGCATTGCTGTATGTTTTCCCAGAATATATGCCTGTAAATTGTGTTCCATTTCAACATATATTTCTATATCTTCAGGAGTAATTCCTGCTTTTTCATAAAAGTTCAGGTTTCTTAACACTCTGCGTTTATCATTCAGTTCCAGATAATAAAAGATCATGCGGTAAACCAGATACTGAGATGGCACAGGGAATGCAAATGTCCATTCATAGTCAATAACAGATACTTTATCATCTGACAGAATAATGTTTGCAGGGACGAAATCAATGTTGGAAATTTCTGCGCATTTCAGATCAGAACGCAGATTTACATCTCCAAACACCCTGACAAAACCTTTCGTTTTCTCAAAAGGTTTCCTTTCATGAATGTTCTTTACTTTTCCTATATAAGTAAAGAATAATTTCTCAAGCTCCTCTGTTCTGCCCTCTTCCAGAAGATGATCCAGCTTATCTTCCAGTGTGATTCCTGTCAGGTATTCCAGCTCTGCACAGTTATCTTTTAACGAACACTGATTGACCTCAATTCCCTCTTCTTTATACATCTCCGTCAGAGTCTCATAAATGATTCTCAGATTCCTGATATGCTCTACGGCTTTCTTGTGTGCAGGCGCTTTCTTTACAGTCAGTTTTCCGTCTGCCGTTTGATCGATCTTCGTATAAATGGAAAGCTTCTGATCTCTTTCGTTGGAAAATTTCACATAAACCGGCGCCATCTCCGGCTGTTCTTTTCCGATCACAAGAAGAAATGAATTGGCAAACTGTGGATACATATCATTGCTCAGAAGTGTATCATAGACCCGGGATTCCTGAAAAAGTCCCAGCCGCAGTCTGTCAAAATTGTAATCTTTCATATGCAGTTCTCCACCAGCCGGGAGATGCCTGTCTGAATGAATCATCATTGGAAATTTATAGTCCGGATATGGATAATACCAATCTGCCTTTAAGTTTCCGGCATCCTGCAAAATCCCGTTAAATTCTTTTCTTGAAAAAGTTTTGACACCTTTTGTATTCGGATATCCCTGAATTCCCTCGAACAGAGTTCCGAAATGATCTTCCGTACATCCGGCCCAGTATTTCAGTCCCAGTCTGTTCTCGATGGCCAGAATAATCTTTCCATCCGGTTTCAGATGTCTGGATATGATCTTAAGAAAATCCACATATGGGTTCTCACTCTGGATATAAGATTCCCCATACTCAAACACACCGATCAGGGTAATATAATCATATTTTTCTGTCAGATTCTTCTCTATCTCCTGAAAGTTTCCCACAAGAATCCGAAGGTTATCCTGATCCTGATGTCGGTATGCATTGATCTTGCTTCTCTTCATCGAAAGCTCAATACAGGTAACTTCTTTCGCTTTCTCACACAGAGCACCTGTGACGGCCCCACATCCGGAACCGATCTCCAGGACCTTTTCCTCTCCGGTAAATGGAAGCCAGTTTAAAATATTCTCTCTGATATGAGAGAAATGATAAAGAATCGGCCAGCTCTCCCGTTCACTGATCACTCTGTTAAATTCTTCCGGTGCAAAATCTCTGGAAATTGCAAGCATTTCATCTTCTATCGCACCATCACTATATAAATCCTTTCCCGGATAGCACGTAGTATCCAGAATTACTTTTCCGATTTTTTCTTCCATATATTTCCCTCGCGCTGATTTTTATTCACTGCATCGTCCTGAAACGTGTTTCAAACACGCTTTCCTATATCCTGTCACCGGCATCAAAAAGTTACAGGCTATTCCCCACACTGAACTTCCACTTTAGAATCCATGTCATAAAAACCAACTGTATTCTTGCTGGAGATCACCGTAATATTACATGCATCATAAAGTCTGTGGAACACTGTGAAGTCTCCATTCTTATATCCGGTGCAGCCAAATGACAAAAGATATTCGCCACCCTGAAGGTTCATCGTCTGGGTAAATGTTACCGTACATGTATCACCCTTACCGGAACGCTCAACTTTAGCATTCTCATACATGGTATTCGTGCCTGTGATTTCTGTACCCTGGATGTTTTTGAATGTATATGCCATGATCGGTTCCTGAATATCCTCATTGAACCGGACTTTCATGCGGATTTTGAATTCGCTGCCTTTCTCTATCGTATTGGAGCACATTCCCTTGTCATCAATCACTCTGAAATCTGTGATCTCTGCGATACGGCTTCCATATTCCAGCATATTCGGATTCATCTGGAAATCTCCCAACTCCTCGCTGTTCTCCGCCGGAATCTGTTCCTCACTTGCGGATTCATTCTGCTTTACAGGGTTCTGACCTACGAGAAGCTGTTTATAAAGATCGACCATCTGCTTCGGTGAACCTTCATCCAGTTTCACGCCTTTGTTCAAAAGCACAACTCTGTCACAATATTTTGAAACACTGCTGAGGTCATGACTTACAAAGAGGATCGTCTTGCCCTGTTTCTTAAATTCTTCAAATTTATGATAACACTTTGCCTGGAAAAATACATCACCTACTGATAATGCCTCGTCTACGACCAGAATCTCAGGATCAATATTGATTGCAACAGCAAAAGCCAGACGCACGAACATACCGCTGGAATATGTTTTGACAGGCTGATGAATAAAATCTCCAATATCTGCAAATTCCAGAATATCATCCAGTCTGGCATCTATCTCTTCTTTTGAAAAACCGATCATCGTTCCATTCAGATATACGTTCTCAAGTCCGGAATATTCCATATTAAATCCGGCACCTAACTCCAGCAGGGCAGAAATTCTTCCATCTACCTTCACCTCCCCCGAAGTAGGAGTCAGAACACCTGTGATGATCTTTAAGATCGTTGATTTACCGGAACCATTGGTTCCGATAATTCCCACGCATTCGCCCTCATAAATATCAAAATTCACATCATGAAGTGCATAATGCTCTTTATAGAGTTTCTTTCTGGTAAGCCCAAGCGCTTCTTTCAATCTGTCTGAAGGCTTATCATATAATTTATACATCTTGGTGAGATCTTTCACCTGAATTACTTTCTTGTTCTCCACATTATTTCCTTTCCGGTCAGGCGGATCATCATCCGCTTCGTTACTTACCTATAACCAAATGGGCACCTGACAGCCTTTTACAAACAAATCAGCTGACAGGTATTCCGGATTTTCAGGTCATTACAAAACATCCGCAAAATGAATGCGCAGACGTTTAAATACCCATCCTCCGAATACGAAACACAAAATCGTAAACACCCAGAAATAAATGGTCCAGCCTGCATGTTCCCAGAACCAGGTCTTCATCAGAAATGTGTCTCTGTATCCGGAAACAATATAATACATTGGATTCAGTTTCAGAATCTTCATAATAATCGGATGCCCCTGTAAAGGAGTATTCTCAACGATCCACATGATTGGTGTTAGCCAGACACCTACCTGAAGCACAATATTGATAATCTGTGTCAGATCCCTGAAAAAGATTACGATTGCGCTGGTAGCATAGGATAATCCAAGCACCAGAAGAAACACACATCCACTGTAATAAATAATCTGCAGATAATAAAGATCCGGCAACTTCCCGTAAGCTGCATACAGAATAATCGTAAACAATACAAAGAATGCATGTACAAACATCGCAGAAATAATCTTGACCACCGGGAGCACACTGATATTAAAAACTACTTTTTTTACCAGATAATTATATTCCAGCAGAGAGTTCGTTCCGCCGATCAGTGCGTCCTGGAAAAAGAACCATGGCACGATACCGGCAACCAGATAGAGAACAAACGGAACTCCCAGATCTCCGGTTCCTGAACGAAAGCCTACAGAGAATACAAACCAATATACAAGAATCGTGATCACAGGCTGAATAAATGCCCATACGATTCCCAGATAAGAACCTGCATATCTTGTCTTAAAATCATTCTTTGCCAGCTTTGCCACAAGCCGTCTGTTTTTATAAATATCCTTTGGTAAAGAAAAAATCGTATCCAATCTCTCGTTCTCCTATTTGCGGTAATCCTTAAAGCTTCCCCATTTTGTATCTTTGTCAGAAAAGCTTAATTCCATTCCTTCCGGAATTGGCCATTCTACTCCGATATCCGGATCATTCCAGATCAGTCCGCCTTCATCGTTTGGATGATAAAAATCAGAGCATTTGTAAACAAACTCCGCATGATCAGAAAGTACAAGGAATCCATGTGCAAATCCCTTAGGAATGAAGAACTGTTTCTTGTTCTCAGCAGAAAGTACAACGCCAAACCATTTTCCATAGGTTTCGGAACCCTCACGAAGGTCTACAGCCACATCAAATACTTCTCCATTTACAACACGTACAAGTTTATCCTGTGGGTAATTGATCTGGAAGTGAAGTCCACGGAGCACGCCTTTGTGGGAACTGGACTGATTGTCCTGCACAAATTCAACATCGATTCCCGCTTCTTTAAAGTCATTGTAGTTGTAAGTTTCCATGAAATATCCTCTGGCATCTCCGAAAACTGTAGGCTCTACTACTTTTAATCCCTTGATTCCACCACATTCTGTTACTTTAATTTTTCCCATTTTGTTTTCCTCTTTTCTGTTTATCTATAATATTTTTTCTCTTTCTTCGACAATGCGATCAGAAGAATAATCAGCAGCAGGATCATCGCAGCACCTATTCCCAGCAGTATTTTTCGCAGCTGCGGTATCCCTGCAGAACTTTTTGAATTCTGAGAACTCTCCTGAACTTCTTCATCTGTACTTTCGGACGTATCCGTTCCCACTGACTGTCCAGCATCAGACGAATCCGCTGTTCCATTCTCCGAAACAGTATCTGCCGCCGGCTCTGGTGTCGGTGTTGCCTCAGGAACCGTTACACTTCCTACCATATAATCTCCATAATAATAATTATCTATGATTTCTCCATCTGACGGTTCCTCTCTAACAGTCAGGTTATCCACAGTCACGCCATTCGGGACAAGTACTTCTCCACCATTTACCTGAAGCTTTGTGAAATTCTGGTATCCATAATTAAACATCGCTGTGGAATCTGTGCTGGCGATTGCAAGATCTGCCGCCTTCATGGTGACCGCAATATAAGTAGTTCCATTCTTCTCAACGGCCGTTACAAGAGTATTGCCCGCCTCGCTGGTATATCCTGTTTTGCCGCCAATGCATCCGTCATAATAATAGCTGCTCTCCGGCGCAAGCATCGGGTGATGTGTATGCAGCACCCTTGACTCACTGTTCATGTTTGTCGGTTTGATCGTATAATCTGTAATGCCAATGATCTTGCGGAATTTCTTATTCTTAAGACCTTCCCGCATAATCAGTGCCATATCGTGTGCTGTAGAATAATGATTTGGATCCGGAAGACCGCTTGCATTTGCAAAATGTGTATTCGTGCATCCAATCTCTGCCGCACGCTGATTCATCATATCAATAAAATTCTGTTCCGTACCGCCTACATGTTCCGCGATCTGAGCTGCAACCTCATTTGCCGATCGGATAATAAGTGCGCAAAGGCATGCTTTCATGCTCATTACTTCCCCAACCTGCATTCCGATATTTCCTGAATCCCAGCTGATGTCGCGTGTTCCGGTTTCGGTGAAGACCACATCTTCTTTCATTGAGCAATTCTCCACAGCAAGCAGCAGCGTCATAATCTTCGTGATACTTGCAGGATAACGAATCTCATCTCCGCCTTTGCTATACAGAAGGACTCCGCTGTCCGCATCCATCAGCACGCCTGTCTCTGATGTAATCTCCGGACCTGTCGGCCAGCCGGAAATTTCATTTGTTGAAATAGTTGCCGGAGCTGTTGCCGCATCAGCACTCTGTACGCCTGTTTCAGATGTTGTATCCGTCTGCGTCGTTACCTCCGCAGCACTACAGATCTGTACAGATGTCATTGCGATCACACCTGCGAGAATTGCAGCCTTACATAAATGTTTCCATTTTTTCATAATATATCCTCTTGTTGAATAAAATCAAAACTCATCGAATGAAGCAATCGTATCTGTGATATATTTCACATCTTCCATATCCAGATTATAAAACATCGGCAGTCTCAGCAGACGTTCGCTCTCTTTTGTAGTATAAACATCTTCCCCTGAAAATCTGCCAAATTTCTGTCCGGCAGGAGCAGAATGAAGCGGTACATAATGGAATACGCTGCAGATTCCTTTTTCCCTCAGATACTTGATCAGACGTGTTCTTACCTGGATATCGCGAACTTTAATATAGTACATATGTGCATTATGGCTACATTGTTCCGGCACATATGGCTGTTCAATCTTGCCCTCAGCTGCAAGATGCGCCAGGTTTTTATTATAATAATTGTAGATTTCCATTCTTTTATTGAAAATCTTTTCACGCTCCTCCAACTGTGCGTACAGATATGCTGCATTCAGTTCACTTGGAAGGTAAGAAGATCCATAGTCCATCCACCGGTATTTATCTACCTGTCCCCGGAAAAATTTACTTCTGTCAGTGCCTTTTTCCCTCAAAATTTCTGCTTTTTCCTGATATTCATCATTATTAAAGAGGATTGCTCCGCCCTCTCCCATAGTATAATTCTTTGTCTCATGGAAGCTGTAACAGCCAAAATCTCCAATCGTACCAAGCGCTTTGCCTTTATAAAAGGCGTCCACTCCCTGGGCCGCATCTTCAACAACTTTAAGATTATATTTCTTTGCAATTGCCATGATCGCATCCATCTCACAGGCAACTCCGGCGTAATGAACCGGCACGAGCACCTTGGTTTTCTCCGTGACTGCTGCCTCGATCAGTTTCTCATCAATATTCATTGTATCCGGTCTGATATCAACAAATACAATCTTCGCTCCCTTTAATACAAATGCATCCGCCGTTGACACAAATGTATAAGACGGCATGATCACCTCATCTCCCGGTTTGATGTCACAAAGGTGTGCTGCCATTTCCAGTGCATGTGTACATGATGTCGTTAACATGACATGCTTTATATTAAAATGCTCCATCATCCACTGAGAGCATCTTTTCGTATATTCTCCGTCTCCGCAGAGCATTCCTCTCTGCACTGCATCACGGATGTAGTCAATTTCCCTGCCGGTAAAAGCAGGTCTGTTAAAATCAATCATCTGTTTTCTTTTTCCTTCTCATATTCAGGTATCTTATTTCTGTAGGCTACTTCTTGCCCTTTTGAATCCCGGATACTCATTTCATTGAAAAATTTCCTGGTTTCTTTCTCCAGCTGTCCCCGGGTATCTGCTTCTATATAATATAACGCAAGATACGGATTTGGTCCGTATTCTATCACGTTTTCTCCCTCTTTATAAAAGATCCATGGTTTTACAACGCATCTCTCCTGTGCCAGCTGATATGCTGCTTTCTGATCGGCAATCTGAAGCTGTCTTCCCTGAAAATACAGCACAGCCCCATACTTCGAAGGAGAGCAAATATCATGCTGTGCAAACATTGTCTGTATCTTATCTTTCTCATAAAGATAATTCAGCAGAAGTTCTTCTATCGAAAATCCATATACCATATCTGTCAGCTCATGCTCATAGCCAAAGAAACGCCCCGCAATCTCGCAGACCTGAATTCCTTTATCCGGTTTCCAGAAAAACTGCATAGACAATGCTCCCTCCATCTGTCCTGTATGCCGGATATATTTTTGCAGAACATCTGTGGCATTCTTTTCAACCTCTGACAAAAACCTGGATGGATAAACATTCCGGGTGCTGATTGGAAGCATTCCCTCTTCCACTTCCGTTTTCTCACGGTCTGCAATGCTGATTACATTTACTTCTCCATCCATGACCCATGTCATCATATTAAATTCAAATCCATCATTGTATTCTTCGATCAGAATCTCCTGACAGTTTGTATATTCTGCTGTCTGCAATGCTTTGGTAACAATTTCATCCTGGTCGTGAATGATAAATATTCCCCTTGAGCCATATTTATCCAGTGGTTTACTGATAAGTGGATATTGCAGACCTGAAACAGATTTCTGTATCTCCTCCTCAGAGCCTTGTTTCAGTAAATCTACAGGCACTTTGCGAAATCCCGGTGTCGGCAGCCCAAGCTTATCCAGCACTTCTCTGCACGCAGATTTATCTCTGTACCATGGAAGCTGTTCAGGTTTCAGATAACAAGGCAGCCCGGCCTTTGCCGCGATCTTTACCATACATTCTAAAAGCAAATCTGAAAATGATGTAATGATCCCATCTATCTTTTCTTCTCTGCACATCTGAGCAATAGAGTCAATGTCCGTCACAGGGATCGTATAATCCTTATCTGCATATTTCCTCGCGATACCATCCGGATAGCCGTCACATACAACAACCTCATAGCCTCTTTTTTTCGCTTTCTGAACCAGTTCTGTAAACTCTCCGAGCGTACCCAGAATCAGTACTTTATGTTTCATTCCAATTCCTCACATTCTCTGACAACAGCCGCCATATATTTCATATCCTCTGCATCATAGCGCTGGTCGCATGGCAATGGCAGAATATTGGCCGCCCAGGTATATTCCAGACTGTTTTTCTCACAGTTCTCAATAATATTTTTCCAGTAAGTAGGTACAAATATCTTCTTTGCTGCAAGGCGCCTGCGAAGTTCAGGACCATTCGTATGAAAATATGGATAGGCAAAAGGTCCTTCCGGTATGATTTCATTGAATATATTCTCTGATGGAAGCAATTCTCTCAGAATCTGATAATTCTGCTCTCTTCTTTCTTTCGCACTGTCATAATCCACCGCTTTTAGCAGATTTTGTGTAAGTCTGGACATCTGCCTGATTTCCATTCCATCATACTTCGCTGCATTCGCAAGCATATCTTTATAATATGTTCCCGCATCCTGCTCATAGCGTCCCAGAATATGTTTCATACGCTCTGCAGAATAATCCGGTATGTTGTTCTCCGTCAGCTGTGCTTCTGTTGACAGATAAGCCCCGTCACTGACACCCCAGAATTTCCTGCATGAATAAAGCGTATCAATTCCTTCTAACGGTTTCTGGAAAAATGCATGGGTGTGATCCACAATAATATTTTCATAAATTCTTTTATATTCCAGAATCTTAGAATCTGTCAGCTGTCCATAATAGTTTACCAGATACAGATACTCCCCGTTTGTAAGCTGCTTCTTGGGATAGATAACCTCCAGTTTCTCATTCAGATGATAAAATTCTGTCTGTATCTGATTCTCCTGGCAGGTATGCACTACAGATTCACACAGAAAATAAGGAAGAATAACTTTCTTGCATCTGCGGCTCTGTAACAGCCATAACAAAGCCGTTCTTCCGAGGTTCACCCTATATAAATCAGAATAGTATTCCTTACCCGGCATTTCTTCCAGTTGAAAATATCCACCGATTTCCTTCGCCATTATTCGTCTGTATCCTCCTGACGTATTACATAATGCGGCATTTTCTTCGCTTCGTTAAGAATATTCATCAAGTAAATTCCCATAATTCCGATTGATAACAGGATTAGGCCAAAAAATGCCAGCATAACCAGCATTAATGAAGTCCATCCCTGTACAGACACTCCCATGGTAAAATACCTTACCAGATAATAAATCGCCATTATTACACTTGCCAGAAAGCTGACAATTCCAATATTTCTAACCAACAGAAGTGGAAATGCGGTATGTGCAGTGATGTCATAAATCAAATCCTTTACCAGTCTCTTAAAAGAATAGCCGCTCTTGCCATAAGCTCTGTCTGCATGCTGAACCGGAACATTGATAATACGGTTCGAGCTTAAGATCAAAAGATTTCCAATCTGCGGAAGGTATGTATTTGTCTTGATCATCGCATCCACAAGAAATCTGCGGATCAGTCGATAGCTGGTGATCTGAAGATCGGGATCTTTCCCAAGCATTTTGGATGTTGCCCATACCGAGAACTTTGTTCCAAGCTTGCGGATCGGACCATGTTTTCTGCCCTCATAGCTTGCGATGATAACGTCCACATCCGGTCTCTCCTGCATGGTTCTTACCATCTTTGGCAGTTCCTCCGGCTGATGCTGAAGGTCATCATCCATAGTTACTACAAATTCTCCCCTTACATGTGCAAATCCGCATAAAAGTGCAGGATGCTGTCCAAAGTTTCGTGCCATCTGTATAATACGGACTCTGTGGTCTTTCTCCCTTAATTCTTTCATTATCTCATAGGATCTGTCCTTAGATCCGTCATCCACAAGAATCAGCTCAAAATCTTCTTTCAGAGTTTCCCGAAATACTTTCTCCAAACGAGTATATAGTTCTCCCAGTGTATGTTCAGAATTATATACAGGAACAACCACTGAATATAAGCTCATATTCATTTCCTCTTTCTTTTTCTCATCTTTTTGCAATCATTTTTATCATATCATTTTCACCATGCCTTTTCAAGTTTCATCCGGTACAAAACCTTGACTTCCCGGTGTTTTTATGTAAAATAGACTACATATGCAAATTAACCGGTGATTTATTGGTTTTATTGCTTATTTATAGTATGGTCATATGTATTTACAAATATATTTTGTATATAAGAACACTGATATTAATCGAATCAGAGAAATTCCTTTCTTCAAATTTTATAATTTTATCATGGAGGTATCATGTCAAAGGTAAAAGATTACATACAGCTACATTTAAATATTCTGTTGTTTTCACTGACAAGTGTTTTTTCCAAATTTGCTTCTATTCAATATAACAGGCATGGTCTGAGCAGTCCTCTGCTTTATCTTTTTTTATTTCTGATGGTTGCCAACTGTGGAATCTATGCGATCACCTGGCAGCAGGTAATCAAGAAATTTTCCCTGTCCACCGCCTATGCAAATAAGAGCGTATATCTTTTATGGTCACAGATCTGGGCAGTTGTGGTCTTTCACGAAAATCTTTCTATCCAGAATATTATTGGTATCCTGGTAGTTTTATTCGGAGTATGGACGGTGCAAAGATATGAATAGAACATTTATTTTAATTATGCTGGGAGGAACTTTTTTCTCCGCAGTCTCTCAGATACTTCTAAAACAAAGCGCAAATATCAAATATGAAAACCGAATCCGGGAATATCTCAATTTCCGGGTAATTCTCTCCTATGCCATATTTATGCTGATTCTTCTGCTGAATACCTGGTGCTATACAAAAGTAGATATGCGCTATGGTCCTGTTATCGATACAGCGGCATATGTGTTTGTTCTTCTTCTCTCTCATTTCATTCTGAAGGAAAAGATTACAAAAGGAAAGATCATCGGAAATCTGATCATCATTGCCGGAATTCTAATCTATACGCTTTAAATTGTTTGTAACTGTTCAGTACCTTCACAGTTACGGGATAGCAGACTGCTGAATAGTTACAATTGTTTAACAAATATTGTCAGATAAATAGCCCCTTGCTTATTGCTTTTTGCAATTGAAGCAAGGGGCTTATTTAATAACTATCGTAACTGTTCAGTATCTCGCAGGAAGCAGGCTGCCGAATAGTTACTATTTATATTCTTTTATTATACTGCCGGATCTGTAGGGTCGAAGTTAGCTGCTCCTCTTAATGGTGTCAGTGCCTTCTTTCCAAGCGGTCCCTTTAGTGCATCATCTGCTTTATAGGCTCCATCAAAAATATAAATCCTTGATCCATTACAATTATCATATACCCACTTTGCATCAGCAACACACGTTCTGATACATCCATGAGATGCCGGTGAACCAAGTTTATTATATTCGCCTGCCGGAAGATTATAAGAGTTTGCCTGTCCACACGCTACGGAATGAACAAAGATTCCACCCTGTCCAGCTCCATCTACATGTGTTCCATACTGTCCCCATGATGGTCCCATTAACGGCTGCCATCTGGCACTTCTGCTCAAAGTATAGGGACCCGTAGGAGTTGGTGTACTCGCTAATCCTACAGATACACGAATCGTTTTCACCGGAATTGTTCTTGCTGAGTCAGCAAAAACTGTCATAACTCCATTTACTCTGTCTACCTGTACTGTATACGGACCGCTATATCTGCTGGTAAGATCTGTAATACGATATCCATTCTTATCAAAGTAATACAGGATACCATTCACTCTCATGCTCTTATTTGTTGCAAATCCGTTTCCGGTTGGATCTATGTATCTGACAAGGTTCTTTGTATTACTTACAACTACCCAGCCTGTCGTGTATTTACCATTTGCGTCCAGATAACCATTTACTCCGTTCTTTTTCATAAACTGGTTCGTCTGAACAACATAGTCTTTCAAATAGTAATAATTTCCACTATATTTCTCCCATCCACTTCTATACAGACTTCCTGTAGAAGATGCAATATACCATTTCTTTTTATAGCGCACCATTGCGCTCTTATATAATTTACCTTTATGCTCTGTAGAAGAAGATACTTCAAACAGATATTTCTTTCCATTAACTTCTGTTAAACCACTGGCAAGTTTTCCTGATGATCTGAAATAATATCCTGTGGAAGTCCATTTGTCTGTGTAATGATTTCCATTCGCATCAAAATACAGCCATCCAACATATTTGCCACTGGCAGTAACCAGTTTCTGCCATCCGTGTTTCTCAACTACGCGTCCCGGTGTACTTCCGAAATAATAGTAATGATTTCCTACTTTTGCCCATCTCCTGGTCCATGTAGCTCTCTTTCCGGTTGACCCAAAATAGTATCTGTAGTTCCCGTATTTTACAAGTTTATCTTTATAGATCACACCATTCTTATCTGTACAATAATAGGAACCATTTGATGCTTTCTTCATAGTTGCTTTAAGGACATATCCATTTGCATCCAGCAAATATGTACCTGTTCCCTTTTCAGGAATAACTGTGGCAACTATACCTCTTTTATAATACTTACCAATATCTGCAGGATTTCCGCCCTTTTTGAAATACAGCCAACGCTCTCCATTCGTGGTGTCTGAACGAAGCCATCCATTATGGAACATCTCTCCCGGAATTGTACTTGCCGGATCAAAGTAATATAAATTTGTTTCACCATTAGCTGTAATGGTAATCTCACCTGTCTTTGGCTTACCATTTGCATCAAGGCAATAATATTTTCCATTAATCTCAAAATATCCGGTATATGTACCTGCAGCCTTTGCTTTCTCCTCAAGATAGCTTACTGTCACCAGCTTGCCATTCTCATCATAATACTGGAACTGTATTCCTGTCCATTTCCAAATGTTCTTCTCCTGCTGACCTACTGTAGATGTGTACGGAGTCACAGATTCTCCTTCACAGCCTGCGTAAACGACAGCTTCCTCTGCTGTTGTAAAATAAGACTGTGTGATCTCTTCCTTAATAATATCAGGTTCATCCTTATCTTCACCCTGAGCTGCTGTACCTGTAACATCCTGATGTACTTCAGCCTGTCCGGTTACAAGGATTCCATTCTCATCAAACAGATAATATCCTGTGTGAGTTTCTCCTTTATACTCAGTGCTGACCTTTACAATTCCATCAGCAGCGCTATAAAACTCATCAGCTGTCACATCCGTTGTATCTGCTGTGGAAGCCGGTTCAGTATCAGAAACATTAACAGCATCTGTGTTATCTGGTGTTTCAGTTCCATCAGCATCCATTTCTGCAGTATCCTGAGATAACTCCTCTGTTTCTCCCTGTACAACTTCTGCGGACTGTCCGCAGTCTGTATAAGATGCAGAAGCATCTTCTGATGCTGTGCTTGAAACTGTAGTCTGGGTTTTTGCAGGTTTTCGAAGTTTAAATCCGTTTTCTGTATTTACCCAGTCTTCTGCCTTTACAACAACAGCATCTGAACTGTCTGTTGTATCTGTTGTTACTGATGGTGTCTCCTCCGGCTGTGATGTCACATCACTTCCTGCTGAGAATACATCTTCTGTCTGATCCTGAGATGGCACATCTGTCGTCTCGTCTCCGGCTGAAAAAATATCTTCTTCTGAGGAAGCCTCCGGATCAGACTGCGCATCTACAGGCTCTGTGTCTGTTTCTGTCTCTGCCTGCACTGCAACAACGGAATTGCCATCAGGTGAAGTAAATGTAGCGGCACCCGCTTCACTGACAGTTGCCATCGTCATTACAAGACTTAATGTAACTGCAACTAATCTTCTTTTCACAATAATGTCCTCCTTTTTTATTCATGCTACTTTATGATGTTAGGACAAAAATATTTTGTTCCCGACAAGACATTGAACTGACAAATTATCACTCACCAAGTCCGCTGTCAATAGCTGCCACAAGATTCTCAAGAGCTTCCTGCTCGTCGATTCCCTCACAGGTAAGTTCTATTTCATCTCCGCATTTCACACATGCCCCAAGTACACTCAGTACACTCTTGGCATTTGCCATGCCTCCTTCATACACAAATGTTATCTGCGACTGATATTTCATTGCCTCATTGCACAAAATCCCCGCAGGTCTCAGATGAAGACCTGTGGGATTCTTAACTGTCACTTTCTTATTAACCATTGCATTGTTCCTCTTACTGCTGTCTGTCAGGCAAGCAGTGTTTTCCTACTCTTTACTGTCGTCAACTGCTGTTCCTGAGGAGATCACTACTTCTGTAGTCACATCCTCAACTGTCTCATATCCATCTGGCAGAACGACTTTAACAGGGACTTCATAATTTCCCTCTTTCTTACCATCCAGATCTATAGAGAGCTTTATATCTTTCTTCGCATCCAGATCATCCATATTCTTCGTATCTGACTTGATTCGAAGCTCTATCTGTGCTGTCTCAAATGTCACCTGAAGATCATCCGGTTTATTCTTAACCTCTATATTCTTGGTAGGAATATCAAACTCTTTACTTCCGACAGGCAGGATATTTACCGTTACCCATACATCCTCACTGGAGTCACTGGTAAGCTTCACATTATCCGGAAGAAGATTGTTAAGACTGATCTTCTTCTCCACATCTTTCGATTCTCCTGAAATGTCAATGCTGTCTGCTGGTATTGTAATTACGTTATTATTCTCAGCAAGGCTCTCCAGTCCTTCTGTACTGCCAGCAACACTGATAGTATCCGGTACTGTTTTAACAGAACCTACCTCATATCCATCTGCAGGTGTTCCTACATAGCTTGCTGAAATCCCTACTCCCTGACGGATTTTCCATAATCTTGCAGTCACTACAACTTTTGCATTATTTTCAATTCTCAGTGAATTCATTTCAGAATCAGAAAGTGCTTCCTGATTTTTATCAATGATCGTAAGATTTACATCCTGTGTAAAATCCTGTGTATTTCCATCCAGTTCAATCGTAGCATTTACTTTATCTATTTTATTCACCAGAGTCTTAGGACCTGTAATCCTTACTTTTTCCGGATTAGCTGTCAAGCTTCCCACTTCGTAATCCTTGCCGGGTTTTGTGTCGCCTCTACTGACATTGACCACAAATTCCTGTGTCTCTTTCTCATCAAGATTTACACTCAGATTCTGTGGGGTAACCTTGATATCATTTGAAGATACTCCCGGAACTGAACAGGTAACTGTAATAGGCACCATGACAGGATTCGTATCCAGGCTTACGGCCTGCTGTAAATCTGCCACTGCTGAGATATCTGTCACCTTGATCTTGTCCCTGATTTTCTTACTCGCCGTAATAGCAATCTTAATCGAATCCTGATTCTGCTCCGGCATACACATCTTTCCGATCGTATCGGAAGATTCCACATATTCTTTGTTGATCAGTTCCACATCATTGATCGTGTAATAATTAGTACCTATCGGATTGTCTATATTTACAACGATCAGCCATAGCACAACAGCTACTGCAACAGACATGATTTTCAGAGGTATATTATCTGTTATTTTTCTCTTCTTCATGCTTCACTCTTCCTTTCAGTAAATGACGAAGTTTGCTGTTGTCTACAATCTGTTTGTTCTGTGCTTTCACAAGAATCTCTCTGAGTCTGGCACTGTTCACTCCCCGAATCAGTCTTCCTCCCTGAGCTACAGATACCTGTCCTGTCTCTTCTGATACAATGATCGTAACAGAATCGGTCTGCTCACTGATTCCAACACCGGCTCTGTGTCTTGTTCCCAGCTGTTTACTCAGCTCCATATTGTCAGACAATGGAAGATAGCACGTTGCTGCTACGATTCTGTTTTCTCTTACAATAACAGCTCCATCGTGAAGGGGTGTATTATGTTCAAATATATTAATGAGAAGCTGACTTGTAAGAATCGCATCCAGATTAATACCAGTTCTGATATAATCGGTCAACAGCTCGTTCTGTTCAATTACGATCAGCGCCCCGGTCTTGACTTCTCCCATATCAAAACATGCCTTTACCAGTTCACTGATTGTTTTATCTGTAAATCGTTCCTTCACTTCTTTACCCGCATCAAACGGTATCAATGAAGCCATGATTCGCTTCTGCCCAAGCTGCTCCAGAACTTTTCTAAGCTCCGGCTGAAAAATAACGATCACGCCAACGATCAGCGTACTCGCCAGATTTGAAAAAATCCAGAGGATCGTATTCATTTTAAAAATATACGCTATCAAAATAAAAAGGAGAACAACCAGTATACCCTTTAACAGTGTATACGCATGGGTATATTTGATCCACACCATAAACTGATATACAAAAAATGCGATCAGTGCAATCTGTATAATATCAATGATCCCGATCTTCGGAAATGCCAGCCTTGATAAGATTTCTATCAGATTTCCTGAAATATTCTGCATACAGTTCTCCTTTCCTTATCATTCTGTGCCAGAGTGATAATTGCCGCTCTTCACTCCATTCTCAGTAACTTAAATTTATAAATTTTAGTAACTGTAAAGCTGCTGAACAGTTACAAATTTTTTAATGACTCTTCCAGTTTCTTTTCAAAGTCAACACTGTCAATATCTTTTTTGTGCTCTACAGGTGCCGCATCTTCTGATGTCTGCACTACTTTCTCCTCACCATGAAAAATAGGATTGGCATAAGACACGATATTATCCTGTGACTGTTTCTCACTTTTTGCAGAATCACCGTTAATTTTCTTTATGCTTCTCTCAGAGGTTGTAACTGTCGCCTTCGGAACAGCTTTCACATAATAGTAGTACTCGTCATCTTCATATTCCAGTCTCTCTGTGCGGGTATAGTCACCGCCAAACACAAAGAATTCCAGCACCAGTCCGACTACTACAGAAATCACAGTATAAATAATCAGTGTGATCACATCAATGCTCACTTCAAAATAAAATCCGCCGGCAAGAACTACCAGAACATATACAACACCTCCCGCAACAATAGCAACTCTCCATGCATAATCAAAAGAGCGGGTACGGATAAGGTTCACCAGTAAAACCACAGCAACAAAAGCAACAACTGTGATCCACATTCCCCAGTTCTGTACAATTCCATCTGCCAGGAGTTTTAATTTGTCAGCCATGACAATATCTGCATTCTCCAGAATCTTATGCTGCACACGTATAAAACGGATAAAATAATATATGATAACACCACAGCCTGCCGGAAGCGCGGAAAATGCACTGCACAGAAGCCCGCTTCCGATAGGAAGGAGTGCAGGAATACCTATGCCAAAAGAAAGCGGGGTAAATACAAGTACCAAATTATTGCCTGCGCTGAATCTCAGGAACAAAATTGTCATAAACAAAATCAGAACCAGCATAAATCCGGCCACTTCTATTCCAACAGCATAACTATGCGCGATCATTAATAAAAATCCGGCAAAAATCATCACTCCGGAAGGTAATATCGAACAGATCAGCGCAAGGATCAGTACAATAAATATATTATTAAGCTGTGTCATATATCCCATGTTCATATTGATCCATGTAAAATAAACAAATGCCAGAACAAAACGCAAAACAGGCAGGATATAAATCTCATACTGACTGTACAAATTCTTTATTTTCTGTTTTAATTCAAGTAATGCTGTCATTTCTTATATCCTCCTGAAACTCCTCGGGCTGAGGATTTTTTCTCTTCGCGGCTGTATATTTTATTTAACTGAGTGAGTTCTTCATAATAATTCTTCACACTCTTCTTTGCCTTGTGGTACTTCACAGTATACTGGATGTATGTCAGAACTGAAAAAAATATCAGTACTACTACATAACCCAGAATTGCCTCCACGCCCACTGAGACAAGGTTCATCTTATGGATATTATCTATCAGATATTCCCCAAAATATGCTGCAATACCGGCCAGAACCAGACAATATCCAATCGTAACCAGAAAAAAGTTCTTAATCATGGCAAGTCCGATATAATCACTTCTATAGTACTTGCTGACCGGAAGATACTTTTTTCCCTCACCCTGTTCATACATAGCAAGTTTGTTCATGATCTTTATCTTCTCTTCATTTAACATAAATTACTCCTTACTGTACGCTTTCCCTTTTATTACATATCCTGATACCTGATGATCACTGTTATTGTATCTATCCGCATTTCACGCTGATCCGTATTGGTATCATTATATAATCATACAGATTAATTGTAACATATCTCATTATGTATGAAAAGCATTTTTTCGGTTAGCAGCCGCTCCATACCAGTAACTTTTGTTACTATTCTCACGCACGTCCTATACAGACTGTAAGAAAATAAATATTTTTTGCGCCTCTTTTCCGAAGACATCCTGCCATGGCATCTATAGTACTTCCTGTCGTGTATACATCATCTATCACCAGAATATCTTTCCCTCTGATATTCTTTGTTACGAGAAAAGCTTTCTCCAGATTTTTTCTTCTCTGCATAGCATTCAGTTTCTTCTGCGATTTTGTTTTTACAACTTTCTGTACCAGATCCGTATCCACTGGAATCCCTGTATAGCAGCTAAGTCTCTCTGCCAGATATGCAGCCTGATTAAATCCTCTTAAGCGTTCTTTTGACTTATGTATGGGAACCGGCACGATTAGATCCGGCTTCCACTGATTCAGATTTTTCCAGGCATATCGATACATTGCTTTCGCATACAAATCTCCATATTCCCGGCATCCATAATATTTATATCTGGTAACAGACCTTCTCATTATGCCATCATAAACAAAAATACCTCTTCCCTGGTCAAATATATGTGTATGTTTTTGGCAGTCTTTACAGTACTCTCCCTCTTCTATGGGTTTTCCGCATTTGTAACATCTCGGATGTCCAATCGGTCGAAGCTTCTTTTCACATTCAGGACAGATCATCCTTCTCTGATCCTTCAGAATTTTCTGACAGACCGGACAGCATCTCGGGTAAAAAATATCAAGAATTTTTCTCAGCAATCACTTTACTCCTGCTTTTTACTTCTATTTTTCTTTCAATTTTTATTATTTTCTTTTTATCTGTTTTCGTTACCGTTTTTATTTCGCGAAGTCTCTTTCACCTTCATTCTCCATAGTGTCACTCAGCTCTATAATGCGCTCATCCAGCGCACTGTATCGCTTCTGCTGTTTCTCATTGCGGATCATCTCTGCAAAGGTTTCCTCATTTCCCACCACAGTTACACATTTTCTTGCTCTGGTAACAGCAGTATAAAGGAGATTTCTGTTTAACAGCATTTGCGGTCCGGAAAGCAACGGAAGAATCACTGCCGGATATTCAGTTCCCTGGGATTTATGAATTGTAATGGCATACGCAAGTTCCAGTTCTTCTAACTGTTTGAACGAATAAATTGCGAAACGTCCATCCTCAAATTCCACTTCTGCAGTCTCGGCAAATTCATTGATTTCCGTAAGAATCCCGGTATCTCCATTAAATACACCAATACCTTTCTCTATAACAATTCCATATCGCCCCCGAATTTCCCACTCCATCTGGTAATTATTTCTGATCTGCATCACTTTATCACCAGTACGGAACAGACAGTCGCCGACTGCTTTCTCAGGCTTTCCGTCTTCCGGCGGATTCAGATATCTCTGCAGAATCTGATTCAGACGTTCCACACCTAAGAGTCCCTTTCGCATAGGTGTCAGTACCTGTATCTCAAATGGTTTTGCATCTACATATCGTGGCAATTTTTCCTGAATAAGGGCAATCACTACTCTTATGATGATATCTGCATCATATCTCTTCAAAAAAAAGAAATCACGGCTTTTATTATTGATCTGTACTTGCTCCCCTTTATTTATTTTATGGGCATTCACAACAATATCACTCTCAGAAGCCTGACGGAAAATCTTCGTCAGTTCTACCACCGGAAAACGTCCGCTTCGAATAATATCTCTCAGGACATTACCCGGTCCCACACTCGGAAGCTGATTCTCATCTCCTACCAGAATCAGCCTGGTTCCGGTCGTTACTGCAAGAAGCAGCGAGTGCATCAGATGAATATCCACCATGGACATCTCATCAATAATGATCACATCCGCTTCCAGAGGATTCTGCGCGTTTCTTTCAAATTTGGCAGAATGGCCATCCCGTTCCTCCCCCGGCATTCCATTTAATTCCAGAAGACGGTGAATCGTCTGCGCTTCATATCCGGTAGTTTCTGTCATTCTCTTCGCAGCACGTCCGGTAGGTGCGGCCAGTCGAAGTTCAGCTCCCTCACCTTCAAAGAAACGAATGATTGCATTGATCGTTGTTGTTTTACCTGTACCCGGTCCTCCCGTCAAAACAAACAATCCATGACTCGCAGCCTCCGTCACTGCCTTCTTCTGCATCTCATCCAGGACAGTTCCTGTTTCTTTTTCGATCATCAGGATTCTCTTCTGAACAAGCTGCTCATCCTCAGGGCACAAAACATTCAGTTCATTAAGCATACGGGCAGTATTTAATTCCAAATAATAATACTGAGACGGATAAACTATGGTTTCTCCATTCTTTTCTTTAAGCACCAGTTTCCTGTCAATAACCATGTCCATGAGATGCTTCTCCATATAGGACTCGTCAACATCCAGAAGTCTGGCACATCTTGTAAATAGCTGCTCCTTTGGAAGGTATGTATGTCCTTCCCCTGAAGCCTGTAGGAGAGTATACAACATTCCACTTCGGATTCTGTAATCTGAATCTGCATGGATTCCGATCCTTGCCGCAATCTCATCCGCAATTTTAAAACCTACTCCTGAAATATCCTCTGCAAGCCTGTATGGATTTTCCTGCAGAACCGTATAGACAGATTCTTTATATTTCTGATAGATCTTTGCGCCCAGATTCAGAGAAATACCATATTTCTGTAAAAAGATCATAGCCTTTCGCATATCTGCTTTCTCAGTTACCTGGGCTGCGATTTCCCTAGCTTTTTTTTCGCTGATTCCCTTAACTTCGGCCAGTCTTTCCGGTTCTTCTTCTACAATACGAAGTGTATCCTGGCCAAACCTGCGTACGATTCTGGCTGCCAGTGCAGCTCCGATTCCCTTAATGGCTCCCGATCCCAGATACCTCTCTATGGCATATGTATCTTCCGGCATTTTCTCTACAAAAGAACTGATCTGAAACTGTTTTCCATAGACCGGATGATGCGTGTATACTCCTGTTGCCTCAATCGTGGCTCCCTGTGTAATTGTCGGGAAACTGCCCACACAGGTCAGTTCTTCCTCTTTTTTTGTATCTTTTAATACCATAACGGTATATCCGTTATCTTCATTTCTGAAAATAACATGATCTATGTATCCTGTAACAGTCTCGCTCATGTATTCCTCCTGGTTTCTTCCGAGTCATCTGTTTCCTACCTAAAGATACTGGAATAAAAGTCTTTTAATCCCTTGGTATCTAAAAAATAACATGTAACGCAAAAAGGCACTGCATATGCAGTACCTCCTGCTTTATCCATCAAATCGTGCCATTACCTCTGCATATTTTCCGGTCCCTACCGCAACTACGCTCATTGCATCCTGTACTGTCAGAGTGCTCACTCCTGTTCTCTGTTCAATCAGAGAATCCATACCATGAAGAAGTGCTCCACCACCGGTAAGTACAATTCCTCTGTCCACAATATCAGCAGCCAGTTCCGGCGGAGTCTTCTCCAGAACACCATGGACGGTCTCAACGATCTGTCCTGTGGCATCCTTCAACGCCATACGTATCTCTTCAGAAGTAAGTGTCACCGTCTTTGGCAGACCTGTGATCACATTTCGTCCTTTTACTTCCATGGTTCTCGGATTCGATTCCTCAATAGCAGTTCCGATCTGAATCTTAATCTTCTCTGCCATATCTTCTCCGATAAAAAGGCCATGATTCTTTCTCACATAATTTAAGATAGCCTGATTAAAAGTATCTCCGGCAACCTTTACGGAGGCAGAAACTACAACTCCCGCCAGAGAAATAACCGCAATATCTGATGTTCCTGCTCCAATATCCACAATCAGATTGCCAAATGGCTTCGTCACATCAACTCCGGCTCCGATTGCCGCTGCAATAGGCTCCTCCACCATGTAAACATCCCTGGCTCCGGCCTGATAAGTTGCCTCCTCTACAGCCTTTCTCTCAATCTCTGTAATTCCACTTGGAACACAGATCGTGATCCTTGGCTTACGAAAGGCTCTTCTGCCTATCGCCCTGGATATAAAATATTTCAGCATTTTCTCTGTAACTGTATAATCAACGATCACACCCTGCCTGATTGGACGGATAATCTCCATATCTGAAGTAATACGTCCCTCCATCATACGGGCTTCTTCACCGATTGCTCTTATTTTTTCTGTATTTTTATCATAAACTACGATCGAAGGTTCGTTTAATACAAGTCCTTTTCCCGTAGAATAGGCCAGACTGTTTCTGGTTCCCAGGTCAATTCCAATATCACTTGCCGGCATGGAAATCCCCTTTCTTAATTTTTATCTATGGTTGATTTTAATATTCTCAATCTGCTTCCGCTACTTGCTCATAACCGAATAACTGCTCCGCAGTTTATTCGATTAAATCGCTTCTATTATATACAACTTCCAGCCAAAAGAAAAGCCCTGCTTAATTTTCCAGATATTTTTTTACATATTTTCCCGTATAGGAAACCGGTGACTGTGCAACTTCTTCCGGAGTTCCCTGTGCTACTACAGTTCCACCCTTGTCCCCACCTTCCGGGCCAATGTCGATAATGTAATCTGCTGTTTTAATCACATCCAGATTGTGTTCAATAACAACTACCGTATTACCGCCTTCAGATAATCTCTTCAGAATCTCCACCAGTTTATGCACATCCGCAAAATGAAGTCCCGTCGTTGGCTCATCCAGAATATAGATTGTCTTTCCGGTGCTTCGCTTACTCAGTTCCGCAGCAAGTTTGATTCTCTGTGCCTCTCCTCCGGAAAGTTCTGTAGAAGGCTGTCCCAGACGAATATAGGAAAGCCCGACATCATACAGTGTCTGTATCTTTCTTTTAATAGAAGGAACATTTTCAAAAAATGTCAATGCTTCCTCTACAGTCATATTCAGTACATCATAAATGCTCTTATCTTTGTATTTTACTTCCAGAGTTTCTCTGTTGTATCTCTTACCTTTGCAGACTTCACAAGGCACATACACATCCGGAAGGAAATGCATTTCTATCTTGATGATACCATCGCCGCTGCATGCCTCGCATCTGCCACCCTTTACGTTAAAGCTGAAACGGCCTTTCTTATATCCTTTTGCTTTGGCGTCTGCTGTTGCGGCAAAGAGATCACGAATCTGATCGAACACACCTGTATAAGTCGCAGGGTTTGAACGCGGTGTACGTCCGATCGGCGACTGGTCAATATTGATCACTTTATCCAACTGGTCTACTCCCAGAATATCCTTATGCTTACCCGGAATCACTCTGGCGCGGTTCAGATCTCTTGCCAGATGCTTATACAGAATCTCATTGATAAGTGAACTCTTACCAGATCCTGAAACACCTGTGATACAGGTCATAATCCCCAGTGGGATCTTCACATCAATATTCTTAAGATTATTCTCTGCTGCCCCCTTGATTGTAAGGAAACCTGTCGGTTTACGTCTCTCCGTTGGTACCGGAATCTTTAACTTTCCGCTCAGGTAAGCTCCTGTGATAGAATTCTCATTCTTCATCAGGTCCTCTGCTGTTCCCATGGCAACCAGTTGTCCACCATGTTCTCCCGCTCCCGGACCGATATCCACAATACAGTCCGCCACGCGCATGGTATCCTCGTCATGTTCCACAACGATCAGACTGTTTCCAAGATCTCTCAGTTTCATCAGGGAACTTAACAATCTGTCATTATCTCTCTGATGAAGACCGATACTTGGCTCATCTAAAATATATGCAACTCCGACCAGACCGGAACCAATCTGCGTAGCCAGACGGATTCTCTGCGCCTCTCCTCCGGAAAGTGTGCCCGTCGCACGTCCAAGTGAAAGATAATCCAATCCTACGTCTGACAGGAAGCTTACCCTGGCTTTAATTTCTTTCAGAATCTGTTTTCCGATCAGTAACTGCTGGCTTGAAAGCTGCATGTCAGCCAGAAAAGCTTTCAGTTTCTCTATAGAAAGATTCGTGATCTCATAAATATTCTTGTCTGCAACAGTTACAGCCAGAGATTCTTTCTTCAGTCGCTGGCCTTTACAGGTTTTACATGGAGTAATGCGCATAAAAGACTCATATTCCTGTTTCATAGTGTCAGAACCAGTCTCTCTGTATCGCTGCTCCACATTTCGGATCAGTCCCGGGAAAGCTACGTCGTAAACGCCCTCTCCGCGCTGACCTTTATAATAAACCTTAACAGAATGTCCATTCGTTCCATTAATCAGAATATTCTTTATCTTCTCCGGATAATCCTCGAATGGTGTCGCAAGACTGAAATCATACTCTCTGGAAAGCGCATCCAGAATTGCTCTGGAAAAACTTCCCTCACTTGTGCAGGATTGCCATCCTGTCACCACGATCGCGCCTTCCAGGATACTCAGCGATTTATCCGGGATCATCAGATCAATGTCAAATTCCATCTTATATCCGAGTCCCAGACAGTCCGGGCAGGCGCCAAATGGATTATTGAATGAGAAGCTTCTCGGCTCGATCTCATCTATGCTCACACCACAATCCGGACAGGAAAAGCTCTGGCTGAAATTATGAATATTTCCATCCATGGTATCTACCATGAGAAGCCCGTCCGCCAGATCAAGTACTGTCTCGATGGAATCAGAAAGTCTCTTCTCAATTCCTGGTTTCACGATCAGACGATCAACCACGATCTCAATATTGTGTTTGATATTCTTATCCAGACTGATCTCCTCGGAAAGTTCGTACATATTTCCATCAATCTGCACACGGACATAGCCACTTCTCTTCGCATGTTCAAGAAGCTTGGCATGAGTTCCCTTGCGACCTCTTACTACAGGAGCCAGCAGCTGAATCTTTGTTCTCTCCGGAAAAGACATGATGCTGTCTACCATCTGATCAACTGTCTGTTTCTTAATCTCTCTGCCGCATTTCGGACAGTGTGGGATTCCGACTCTCGCATACAGCAGTCGGAAATAATCATAAATTTCCGTTACAGTTCCTACTGTGGAACGTGGATTGCGGTTGGTAGATTTCTGATCGATTGAAATCGCAGGCGGCAGTCCTTCGATACTCTCCACATCCGGTTTCTCCATCTGTCCAAGGAACTGCCTTGCATAAGAAGACAGTGATTCCATATATCGTCTCTGTCCTTCTGCATAAATCGTATCAAAAGCCAGCGATGACTTTCCAGACCCGCTTAATCCTGTAAATACTACAAACCTGTCTCTCGGAATATCCACACTTAAATTCTTAAGATTATTAACATTTGCTCCTCTGATTCTGATAAATTGTTTCTTCGTCGTATCCGCAGCCATCGTCTGCCTCCCGTTTCTTCTATATATAAATACATTTTCTCATTGCCAGATCACAATGTAGCTCTCACAATCTTCATAAGATTAGCTTTTATTGTGTACAATTCTCCAACTGCTTATTGCCTTTCACAAGTCAGTCAGATATTCACAATCCGCTTTCGCTACTTGCTCATAACCTACTTGATTCAGTTAAATCTGCACTCAGTATAGCGCAGGAACATGTGTTCGTCAAGGCGTTTAAAGTAAAAAATCAGCCATAACAGAATTACTCACATGAATTCCCTCTCTGCTCAGGAATATTCTTCCATCTTTCTCCAACAGTAGCCCCATAGCTTCATATTTCTTTAGTACATCACCATATACAGTCTCTATCGCACAGCCAAATTTCTGCCTGAAATCAGTTTTCGCAATTCCCTTTGTCATGCGGAGTCCAAGAAACATAAATTCTGCCATTTCATCCTCTCTGGTAAGAACTGGTTCTCTTTCTCTGATCAATTCCGGGGAGGAACTGTTTTCCAAATATTTCTTCATATCTGCCGTATTGGCAAAACGGTCTTTTCCATAAAGAGAAGAGGCCCCAAGGCCGAATCCCAGATAATCCCGCCTGGTCCAGTAACCCACATTATGCCTGCAGCATCTGCCTTCTTTTGCATAATTGGAAATTTCATACTGTTCATAGCCATATTCTTTCAGAATACGGGAAGTTGCCTCATACATATTGTATTCCGTATCTTCATCAGGCAGATTCAACTGTCGCGAAGCAAAAGGTGTCCCCTCTTCAATGATCAGGCTATATGCAGAGATATGCTCCGGCTTCAGTTCTGCAACTATTCGCAGATTATTGCACCATTTTTCATAAGTCTGGTCCGGAATTGCGCTCATAAGGTCAATATTTATATTCTCAAAACCTGCAGTTCTTGCACATTTACAGGTTTCCAGAAACTGCTCGTAATTATGAATCCTTCCAAGAATTTTCAGCTCCCGGTCATCTGGGGACTGCAAACCGATACTCAGACGGTTGATGCCAAATGTTCTGTACGCCTGAAGTTTCTTCTGATCTGCAGTTCCCGGATTTACTTCAATCGTAATCTCTGCATCATTTTCTACCAAAAAATTCTTTCTTGTTTTATTCAGGATTTCTCCAATGAATCTCTCATCCAAAACAGAAGGAGTGCCCCCTCCAATAAATATAGAGGATACACTCCTTCCTTTACCTTCCTTTACTGCATCGATTTCCGCAAGCAGAGCCTGTACATATTCTGCCTGTTCTTTCGGACATGACGGACCTGAAAGGAAGTCACAGTAATCGCATTTTTTTACACAAAATGGAATGTGGATGTAGATTTCCATAGAAGAACCCGTTGCGTTCTCTATTTCCATTTCACTCTCCTGCTATCATATATACGCTTCAAACGCCACTATCTCGGGATTTTGGCATTCTCATACCAAAACACCTCGCGGGATAGTGGCGTGTGAATAGTAACTGAACAGTAACTCTTTTCTTATTCTTCACTATCCACTGCACTGTTATCTTCCGTATTACTATCTGTTGATGCGTCTGTGCCACCGTCTGTACTTGTGTCTGTATTTGTATTATTTCCACTGTCCGAAATTTCAGAAGCGGAAATGTCAGTCGTACTCTGGTCTGCCAGATAATTATTTACCATCGTCAGATTCCCATTTGTAATAACAGCTGCTGAATCCACCTGATCAGGTGCAGGTGTAGGAGTTGCCTCCACCGGCGCTACACTGATCTGAATCACCTGCGAGGATGCTTCATCTACTGTTTTATCTTTTCCACAGCCAGAAGCCAAAACGCTCAACAATACCATACATAGTATTGCTATTTTCTTCTTATTTATTTTCATAAATATCTCAACTCTCTGTCAATATTTACTTGTCATCAAGTTTCAATACGCTCATAAACGCTTTCTGCGGAATCTCCACATTACCTACCCGGCGCATACGTTTCTTACCTTCCTTCTGTTTCTCCAGAAGTTTCTTCTTACGGGAAATATCACCGCCGTAACACTTGGCAAGTACGTCCTTACGCATAGCTCTTACAGTTTCTCTCGCGATAATCTTGCTTCCAATCGCAGCCTGAATCGGGATTTCAAAGAGCTGACGCGGAATCTCTTCTTTCAGCTTCTCGCACATCTTACGGCCACGTTCGTAAGCAGTATCTGCATGTACGATAAAGGAAAGAGCATCCACTTCTTCTTTATTTACCAGGATATCCAGTTTCACAAGTTCACTGCGCTCATATCCACAGAGTTCATAGTCCAGAGAAGCATAACCTCTGGAACGAGATTTCAGCGCATCAAAGAAATCATAGATAATCTCATTTAATGGCATTTTATATTTCAGAAGTGCACGTGTTTCTTCCATATAATCCATTCCCAGATACTGACCTCTTCTCTCCTGGCAAAGATCCATGATTGCTCCGATAAATTCGGTAGTTACCATGATCTCAGCATTTACCATTGGCTCTTCCATATATTCGATTTCTGACGGATCCGGCAGGTTGCTTGGATTGGTCAGGTTAATGACTTCGCCGTTTGTCTTGTGAACTTTATAAATAACACCCGGTGCTGTAGTTACAAGGTCAAGATTGTATTCTCTTTCCAGACGTTCCTGGATGATCTCCAGATGGAGAAGTCCAAGGAAACCACAACGGAAACCAAATCCAAGGGCGATTGATGTCTCCGGCTCATAGAAAAGGGAAGCATCATTAAGCTGTAATTTCTCAAGTGCATCTCTCAAGTCACCATATTTCGCACCATCTGCCGGATATAAACCGCAGTATACCATCGGGTTTACTTTCTTATATCCCGGAAGTGCTTCGGCACACGGTCTTTCCTTGTCTGTAACTGTATCACCTACGCGGGTATCGCCGAGGTTCTTGATACTGGCTGTAATATATCCTACCATACCTGCGGTAAGTTCCTCACATGGAATAAACTGTCCTGCGCCAAAATATCCTACTTCTACAACTTCTGTAGTAAATCCGGTAGCCATCATCTGAATCTGAGTGCCCTTTTTTACACGTCCGTCCATCACACGGCAGAACACGATAACTCCTTTATATGCGTCATAAATAGAGTCAAAGATCAGCGCCTTCAGCGGTGCATCTACATCGCCATGTGGTGCAGGGATCTTTGTCACGATCTGCTCAAGAACTTCCTCTACGTTAAGTCCTGTTTTTGCAGAAATTCTCGGTGCATCATGAGCTTCAAGTCCAATAACGTCCTCAATCTCGTTTACTACACGATCCGGCTCTGCACTTGGCAGGTCGATTTTATTGATGACCGGAAGTACATCCAGGTCATGGTCAAGTGCAAGATATACGTTTGCAAGTGTCTGCGCTTCAATTCCCTGTGCAGCATCTACTACCAGAATCGCACCATCGCAGGCTGCGAGGCTTCGGGAAACTTCATAGTTGAAATCGACATGTCCCGGGGTGTCGATAAGGTTGAAGATATATTCTTCGCCATCTTTGGCTTTATAAACAATACGCACTGCCTGAGATTTGATCGTGATTCCACGCTCTCTCTCAAGTTCCATATTATCAAGTACCTGTGACTGCATTTCACGCTCTGTCAATGTACCAGTCATTTCGATGATTCGGTCGGCAAGAGTTGATTTGCCATGGTCTATATGTGCAATAATACAGAAATTTCTGATTTTGCTCTGATCTATCATTCAGGAATTCCCTCCTAAGTTCTTTTCATAGTTGTTAGTTTGCTAATTTTGTATTATAGCATACGTTTCCGTTGCTTGTCACGTATTTATGGGAAAATGCGGTTTTAAAAGATTCCAGCTTGAGTAAGCATATCTTTTATGATAAAATTTCATACAGTCAGATTAGAACGTGATAGGGATAGTCTGGTGGTTGTACCTTTCCGGAGAAAGGGGGTAATGCCAATGAATACTATGGAAGTATTGACACTTTTATTGCTTATCTTCACGGCATTGACCTATCTGGATAACCACCGCAAGTAAAAAGGCTATTCCCTACCGCAAATAGGGGATAGCCTCTGTCTCTTGTAACTTTTTGAAATAACTTGATTTCCGAAAGGCAATCATTAGACACCGCAATATCTCTTGATTCTTTCTAACCTGATTATAAACCAGACACTTGTATATTGCAAGTGGAAAGTTTAGGACTGGGGATGCTTCGGCATCCCTTCTTTATACTCAGATATAATTTTCATCCCTGCAAAACTTTATTCAGAATATCCGCAAATGGTTCCATGGCATTTTTTACTTCCTGGATGGTATTAGTCTGAGCCCCGGCTTCTAACAAGATGGAACGCGGGCGAAGGTGGAGATTGTAGCGGTAGCCTGCAAGATAGATTCCGCGGTAAAATTCCGGATAGTATTGAGCAGCCTGGTATTCTAACTGGAAAGAGAATGCCAGATTTTGCTGTATGTAGGGATTTGGCAGATAGTCCAGAGAACCTTTTTCTATTGTATAGCTCAGACCATTGTAAAACAGAATCTGAGCCGTCGGCTTTCCGTTGATTTCCGTTACGAGATGCCGGTCTTCGGGGACGCCGTCTCTGTGAAGATCTATGATTACCTGTATGTCCGGATTTTCCTGTAAGTATGGTTCCAGATAATCCCGGGCATAGTCATAGGCTGAACTGCGGTCTAATTCACCGGATGCCATGTCAAACTGTTCTTTCAGATGAACTACCTTATAGCCATAATTTTCTGTGAGAAGCTGTGTCAGGTAATCTCCCACACCTACGATCGTATCTGCTTCCTCCCCTTCTCTGGAATCGGCAAATGTTTCCTGTGAATGGCTGTGATAGATAAGAATCTGTGGGGACTCGGTGTCTTTGGAGATTTTAAAGTCCTGATTCAGAAAGTCTTCTGCGCTAATCTGTACGGCATCTGCTTCTGTATTAGAATCTACTATATAAAATTGTCCCAGCAGATAATCATAGTCTGCAAGTTTCGCCGGGGACAGGTCAATTACAGGATGAGGAACTACTGCTGCTATTGTTTCTGTAGTATCGTGGACATCCGGTTCATTGGTGATTGCTGGCTCTGGTGATTCTTTTAATTCTGACTTTTTTTCCTGAATATGCGTTTCATCTGCCACATTTTCCTTTGGTATATCTTCCCCCTGTATATCCTCTTCGTTTGGCATTGTTGTCTCCTGAACCTCTGGAGAGATTTTTGACTCTGACTCTGATTTCTTGTCAGATGCGGTTGTATCTTCTGGTACAGGCGTAGCTTTTGCTGATTTATTTTCTTTATCTGGTTTCTTATTGTCTGACTTCTTATTCTTTTTTGCTAAAGCTTCCGCTTCTTTTTCTCCCTCAGACGGATTCTGCGATTCTTCCGTCATCAAAGAATTGGCTTCTTCCTTGGCTTCCATCTGTTCAGACTTCGCACGTTCACCCAGATATTTTCCATTTTCTCCTGCGATTTTTTCATAGGTTTCCTGATCTTCGTAGGAATGTACCTGAGTCTTTTTTTCCAGAAAGCGGTACAGGGGCAGATGCCTGTACACATTTTCTCCTGTAAAAAGTGCCCCCGGCAGCATCGCCAGAGTGGCAAAAAAGCACATGCTCAGCACAACGCAGAACGCTTTCTGAAAATTTGTCACATGGATCACCTCTTGAATTATCCTATGACCCGATCTTTTTGTTTATACACTTATTCTCACTCTGATATTTCCTCAAATGCCATATTTAGCCCCTCTGAAATCGTAAAACTTAAATATTTCACCGTCTCATCCACATCTTTGGGCGTTACAAACATTGTATGAAGATGTGGCGCGATCATCTCTTCCAGAAATTCTTTCTGTTCTGTCTCTTCCAGTGTATCCAGCAGATGCGCCATGGAGTCATGGACAATGGTGGCTGCATCTACTACTGTGGGAACTCCGATACCAATTACTTTCACCTGAAGATTTTCTTCTGTAAGACCTACCCTGTGATTGCCTACTCCTGATCCCGGATTGATGCCTGTATCTGTAATCTGAATGGTTCGATTGAGACGCCTGGTACTTCTGGCCGCCAGCGCATCGATTGCAATCACTACATCCGGTTTCGTTTCTGCCACGATTCCCTGTATGATCTCGGATGTCTCCATTCCTGTCTGCGCCATAACTCCCGGAATGATTCCACTGGTGCGGTGCATCCTCTCCTTTCCGAGACTCTGCAAGCCGTATTCCCGGATTATATGCCGGGTTATATTAAGATTCTCTACCACATGAGGGCCAAGGGAATCTGCAGTGATTGCAGAATTTCCGAGGCCCACTACCAGAATCGACTGCTCCCGCTCCAGATTTATCAGCTTTTGCAGATGTCTGGCAATCTCTGCTGAAATTTCTCTGTGGTAATCCTCATCATGGACAGAAAGCCCCGGTGCTTCTATGGTAATATAATTTCCCTGTGGACGCCCCATCGTCCGGGCGCCGTTTTCTGTGGTGATTTTTACTACAGTCGTGCGGATATCTTTTTCTTCATTATAATCTTCTGTGACTTCCACACCGCGTACTTCTACATTTTCCTCAGTAAATCGTTCCGTTGCTTCAAGTGCCAGATCTGTTCTTATTCCATGACTTCCAAGCATTCTTCTTTCCTCCCTTATTTTCATCATCCATTCTGTATTATAGTTTTACCATCAGACAGATATTTTCCATTCTCTTCCATTCCCACTTATAGCAATTTCAGAAAATACTGTAAATAATCCAACTCATCAAAATGTGAAGTCCTGCATCATCAAAAACCTCGTTACGGTTCACTCCGTTCTAATAGCAAAACCTCTTACTTTCTATCTATTTTTAGCTTTTTTTATAGAAATATGTATTGACAAGAAAGAATATTTGGGGTAGTATATATAAGCATGTTCATAGAAGCGCCCGTGTCTGTTTCTATGACAGGAGTATAATAATTTTTTATTGAATTAAATTGGAGGTGTACGAATTGGCTAATATTAAATCTGCTAAGAAAAGAATTTTAGTAAACAGAACAAAAGCAGCTAGAAACAAATCTATCAAATCCGCAGTTAAGACTTCTATCAAGAAAGTTGAAGCAGCAGTAGCAAGCAAAGATAAAGCAGCTGCAGAAGTAGCATTAAAAGATGCTGTTTCCACAATCAGCAAAGCTACATCTAAAGGTGTTTATCATAAAAACAACTGTGCAAGAAAAGTTGCTCGTTTAGCTAAAGCTGTTAACAGCATTGACTAATCATATATTTGAATTTTTAATTATAAGCTTATAATTAAAAGGACAGCCATCACCGTCATGTGGCTGTCTTTTTTGTTTGTCTTTTTTAATTTGCAGTACTTACTTTACTGCTATATTTAATAATCAGAAGCTCAACACTCAGTTTATCTTCCAGACGTCCTGTCTTTACCGATTCCTCAGCATCCACGAAATCCTCTACCGCCTGCTCCAGTTCGGATATGGTATACGCTCTGGCGCATGTTGAGATATTTCGCACAACAAAGCTGGGTACCCCAAGCTTTGAGGCAATTTCTGTCTGGGCAAGTCCTGCTGCCGCAAACTGTTTTGCCTGAAGTAACTGACGGTATTGTTTTGCAAGCAAAAACAGGATTCTCATTGGCGGCTCTTTCAATGTCAGCAAATCATAATAAAGATCCAATGCACGCTTCTGATTCTTCTCGGTTACAGCACGTACCATATCAAAAATTCTGTTCGTTGTCTGAGTAGTGCAGATTTCCTCGATATCTTCTGCTGTTACTATGTCCCGTCCTTCAGTATAACTGATCAGCTTCTCTAACTCCATTCTGAGATTTCCCATGTCTGTTCCTGTCTTGGTGAGAAGAAGTTCCATATCTCTCTGTGTGATCTTCTTTCCTGCTTTTCCAAGTAGTCCTGCCGCCCAGCGCATCAGTGTTTTCTCATCCTGTCTGGCAAATTCTGCGATCGTTCCGCACGCCTTTACAGCTTTATACATACGATTTCGCTTATCTACTTCAGATTCTGCAAAAACCAGACACAGGTAGTCTGGCAGCTCTTTCATATAATCCGCCAGCTCCTCGCATTTATTCTTAAAAAATCCCGTATCTTCCAGCAGGATTACTCTGCGGTCCGCAAAAAACGGCATGGTTTCGCAAAGATCGATCAGCTGTTTGATGTCAACACCTTTTCCCTCATAATGACTGAAATTCATGGTATCCCCATCTGGATTTAATGCCTTTATGAGATTCTGTTTATATTGCTGCTTCAGATATGCCTCTTCTCCATAGAGCAGATACGCCTGTTTGAAATTTCCTGATTTAATGTCTGCCTGTATATTTTTCAATTCTCTACTCCTGATCTTATTTTATGTTACTGCTCATTCCACGCTTCACAAGATGATGATATATAAGCAATAGACTATTCTATTCCTCTTACAGAAAATAATTATGTTAGTAAGTACTATTATATGATATCAGGGTCAAAAGGCCAAAAAATTGTTCGTGCTTGCACGATAAGACTTTTGAACTTGGGACCCGCCAAACATGAGAAAGTAGCGATTTACGCAGTAAATCAGCGGATTTCGAATGTTTGAGAATTGCGGGAGCTGCTTTGCAGCGGAGCAATTCGTAGATATCAAGTTAGGGGCAAAATGCCTTTTGACCCTAACATCATTATATCATTTTTCTATCATGATGATAACAAAAATGATGACAAAGTGATACCACTCTGCCACCATATAATTGTACCAATTTTCTTTTCTAATGACCAGTAGAATTTTATATATATATCAGCCGCCCAGCTCCACCATTCTGTGAATGCATCTTCCGGCACCTTCCATGACATTCTGTGGCAGGAAAATTTCTTCGCCGCCTCTGCCCTTCAGACAGTTATAAATATCCATCAGAGTGGTCACTTTCATATTCATGCAGGTAAGCTGTACCGTAACCGGGTAGAATTTCTTATCCGGACAGGCGAACTGTAGATGTTCTACAATACTATTCTCTGTTCCGATAATAAATTCTTTATGTTCTGACTTTTCGGCAAATTCCATAATTCCCGTTGTTGAGCCTACGAAATCCGCCTGTTCTACTACTTCCTGGCGGCATTCCGGATGTACCAGGAAAAGTGCGCCCGGATGAGCTGCACGGGCTTTTTCCACGTCTTTTGCACTCACTACGATATGTCTCGGACAGCCGCCTCTGTAAAATGCAAATGTTTTCTCCGGAAGTTTCTCTGCTACATAATGTCCCAGATTAGGATCCGGGATAAATAAGATTTTATCCTGCTCCAGTTTTTGGCAGATTTCAACTGCTGAAGAGGAAGTTACACATACATCACATTCTGTTTTAAGTTCTGAAGTTGTATTGATATAGGCAACTACTGCATAGTCCGGATACTGTGCTTTTAATTCGCGCAGTCCTTCCAGATCAAGCTGCTCTGCCATCGGGCAGCCTGCTACAGGATTTGCCAGCCATACTCTCTTATCCGGGCTTAAAATCTTACATGTTTCTGCCATAAAACGGACACCACACATAATCACACCGCTGCAGTCTCTTTTGGAAGCCTGTACGCTCAGTCCGTAAGAATCTCCTGTATAATCTGCCACTTCCAGAATCTCCTGACCCTGGTATGCATGTGCAAGAATGCAAATGTCCTGTTCTTTTTTCATCCGCAGGATTTCCTGCTGAATTTCTGCTATTGTCATTTTTTTATTTCCTTTACTGTACTTAATTTCCCACTACTTATTGCTCTTCACAATCAGGTCAGGAAACTTATTTCTGGTCAATCGGATATCTGAATTTCTCTGCAAATGCCTGTCCACTATTCCTGGTTTTCCACTTCCCAGGGCTGGAGTGGCGCAAGAAATCCTGCCTTTTCCAGCTGTTCTCCGATCAGATCAAGTCTTTCCTGGCTGGCAGCCTCTACCAGATGATAATGATATCCGGAAGTTGCACTGCTTAACACAGTAGAATGGCTGCTGTTGATTGCCTGGACAAATTCATTTACATCCTGTCTGGATCGAATGTCCATTTCCGCACTGACACGCCCGTAAACTCTATGGCTGATACTGATATTTTTTACACGGCCTCCGCAGTCTACGATCAGATTCAGTTCCTCCGCTGCCTGTTCCTGTCCATGACGGACTTTAAATTCTCTGGTACATGCGCTGTCTTTATCCTGCTGCAATACATACCCTTTTGTAGTAGACAGAATCCCTGGTGTAGAGGCCCGGATTACAGCCATATCCTGCACGATTACCTGTCGGCTCACGCCAAACTGTGCTGCCAGCGCTCTGGCCGCCACCGGTTTCTCTGCCTGATGAAGGAGTTTTAAAATTTCAGTTCTTCTCTGCGCAGTATTCATATCTTTATTCCTCGACCGCATGAAGATTTTTCATTGAAATATCCAGAATCGGTGCGGAATGTGTAAGTGCTCCACTGGAGACAAAATCAACACCGGTTTCCAGAATTTTAGCAATATTTTCTTTTGTAATATTTCCGGAGCATTCTGTCTGTGCACGGCCTGCAATGAAGTCTACTGCCTCTTTCATCATTTCCGGTGTCATGTTATCCAGCATAATGATGTCTGCCCCCGCCTCTACTGCTTCCTCTACCTGTTCCATCGTCTCTACTTCCACTTCGATCTTGCGGACAAATGGTGCATATTCCTTTGCCATCGCTACTGCTTTTGCCACGCTTCCGGCTGCACCGATATGGTTATCTTTCAGAAGTACACCATCTGAAAGGTTATATCTGTGATTGCATCCGCCGCCTACACGCACTGCATATTTTTCAAAGACACGACAGTTTGGTGTGGTCTTTCTGGTATCCAGAAGTGTCACCTTACTTCCTTCAAGGAGCTTTGCAACCTGATTCGTGTAGGTGGCAATTCCACTCATTCTCTGCAGATAATTCAGCGCAACTCTTTCTCCGGAGAGAAGAACACGAATATCTCCGGTTACTGTTGCAAGAAGCTCTCCCTTCTTTACACTATCTCCGTCTTTGACGTTAAAGCTGATCTCAGTCTTCTCATCCAGAATCTGGAATACTCTTGCGTATACATCCAGTCCGGCAATAATTCCATCTTCCTTTGCCAGAAGTTCTACACTTCCTTTAACTGCGCTGCGCATAACTGCATTTGTGGAAACATCCTCGCTTGTAATGTCCTCCTGAAGTGCCATACGGATCAGTTCATCTGCCTGCATTTTCATCGTAATATTATTCATGACTCTTTTTCATCCTTTCAATTTCGTTTAATACTGCCTTATGATAGCCATCCAGCAATTCTTCCCTGTTTTCGTACATTTTCATATCGACTGCATCTGCTTTTATATATTCAGGTGCCTGTCCAAATATCATATCATCTGCGGCCTTTCTTGCAAAGACCAAAGATTCCAGCAGGGAATTGCTTGCCAGGCGGTTTCTGCCATGAACTCCGTTACAGCTCGTTTCCCCACAGGCATAAAGCCCTTTCATAGACGTCTTGCTTCCCAGGTTAACTTTAATTCCACCCATAAAATAATGCTGGGCCGGAACAACCGGAATTGGCTCTTTTCTCGGGTCAAATCCTTCTTCTACGCACTGTTCATAAATATGTGGAAAATGCTCCATGATCGTCTTTTCTCCGAGCGGACGCATATCTTCCCACACAAATTCTGTTCCGTCTTTCTCCATCTGCGAAAAAATTTTCTGACTCAGCAGATCTCTTGGCTGTAATTCATTAGTAAAACGCTGTCCGTTTTTATCATACAATATTGCTCCTTCTCCCCTGACGGACTCAGAAACCAGAAATCGTCGTCCCGGTTTGTGAGAATAGAGGGTTGTCGGATGAATCTGTATGTAATCCAGATTTTCCATTGCTACATGATGCTTCATGGCAATTCCCACACCGTCTCCTGCTATATGAGAAAAATTAGTTGAATTTTTGAACAGACCGCCGATTCCGCCGCATGCAAGAACCACATACGAAGAATAGACCGGAAACGCCTGCTCCTCCTGATTCATAACGATAATTCCGCAAACCGTATTTTCTTTGGAAATCAGGTCAACCATCGTCATATATTCACAGATTTCTATATTTTCCTTTGTTCTGACGACATTCAGAAGTGTCTGTGTAATCTCTTTCCCTGTAATATCCTCATGAAAAAGGATTCTTGGCTGAGAATGTGCACCCTCTCTGGTAAATGCCAGGTTCCCCAGACCATCTCTTGCAAAATCTACATGATAACGCAGCAGATCTCTGATAATATCATTGGAACTGCGAATCATCAGATCAACCGCTCTTTTATCATTTTCATAGTGCCCGGCACGCATGGTATCTTCAAAATAATTTTCATAATCATCTTCTCCACGCAGCATGCAGATTCCGCCCTGCGCCAGAAAAGAATCTGACTGATCAGCTTCCTGTTTGGTGATCAGAAGAATTTTCATTTTTTCCGGGAGATTCAGCGCACAGTACAGACCTGCCGCTCCGGTTCCTACAATAATGACATCATAATGTTCTTTCATTTCTTTTTTTCCTCGCACCGGTATCATACCGGATTTTCTTTTTTGTCTGTGCCATTATACTACCTGACTATTTAGGTGTCAAGACACCTAAATATATTACTGTAAATCACTAATCTTGTTACTGTTCACTGCGTTCTCAGTAACACGCTTCGCGATGCACAGAATTTATGCTATTCGCATAAATTCGCGCGGCATGTCTCGGGTTTTCTGTTGCCAGGCATCCGTAAGAAGCTGCCAGTGGCAGGTTCTGTAGGTGACCGTCGCTCACAAAAAACACCTCGCGGGATACTACCTGTGAACAGTAACCTAATCTTTACGTTACTGTGCACACGCTACTATCCCACGAAGTACGCAGTAACTTTTCACAAAGGTATGTTCTCTCTTCCTATATATCGTAACTGCACCCACATCCTTCGTAATCAGCACCTTACTTCCGCTGTTTTCCAGGCGCTTCAGCGTATCCGGCGAGGGATGACCATATGTGTTTGTCGCAGAACAGGAAATAACGGATAATTCCGGTTTTACAACATCAAGAAACTCTTCTCCTGTGGAATATTTCGAACCATGATGTGCCACTTTCAGAAAATCCACATCCTCCAGAACTCCCTTCTGCAATAATTTGTCTTCCGTATCCTTTCCGATATCTCCTGTAAAAACTCCTTTGAACGCTCCGTTTGTCATTTCAATCACCATGGCATCCTCATTCACTTCTTTTCCGGTCGCTCCTGCCTCCGGCCATAATACTTTCAAGGTAGTCTCTCCGTATCTGACTCTATCTCCGGCATTTACATAAATCACCCGTGTCCCTGCTGCCTTTGCTAATTCTGTCAACTCCTGAAAGTTTTTATTATCCTGAACCTCATCCCAGTCCGGCAGGATCAGATTTTCCACACGTATAATCGTCAGACCTTTGCTTATATAGTCCAGAATTTCCCTTACGCCACTAATATGATCCTCATCCGTATGGGAAATATAAATTCCATCCAGTCTGGAAATCCCTCTGCTTTTCAGGTACGGAATTAACTGATATTGTCCCAGACTGCTTTTATTCGTACTTCCGCCATCAATCAGAATATTCCACTGGTTCTCCATTTCTATCACAATTCCATCTCCCTGCCCAACATCCAGACAGGCAATTCGAAAATCCTCTTTCGGTTTATATCCGATCAGAAGAATCCCCAGGCATACCATACCTGCACATAGACATCTGAATTTCCAGATTTCCTTTCTTTTTTTCATCACCGCCGTTTTATTTTCTTTGTATTTTTTCTCCGAAATCCGATATATCCACACCGCACCCGCCAGAATCAGATAATAATCCACAATCTGCCACATTTCAGGCTTTCCGCCAACCCAGGTGCAAAATGGCAGTTTTCCGATTATAATAACCAGTACCTCATAAATCTTCAAAATGGTTCTTCCCGGAATAGCCACCACAAACGCACCTTTTATACTGATCAACCCCAAAAGTGCGTCTGCCGTTCCACTTCCCAATACAACTCCCACTGTAGGCAGTACCAGAAGATTCAGGAAAATCCCCATCACCGACACTTCTCCATAAAACCACAAAACAATCGGAAGTGTAGTAAACTGTACTACTCCTGATGCCAGAAAAGACCATAGTATCTTCTTTCCTGCGTTATCCTCTTTCTCCAAATTTCCCAATGCTTCCTGAATCACCGGCCACACGCATCCGATTCCGATCACCGACCCAAAGGACAGCCAGAATCCCCCATCCAGCAGATAAGCAGGGTTCTCCACCAGAATCAGAATTGCCGCCACTGCCATCCCCGTAGGCATATCATAAATCCGCCCCGCGATTTTTGCCCCTACAGAAAGCAAAAACATACAAACTGCGCGCATCGTGGAAACGCCTCCGCCGGTCATCATTCCGTATTGCAGCATGATTATCAGTGCCAGTAAACCGGCAGGCCAGATACCAAACCCTGCTTTTTTCAGCATATTATACAATCCCATTCCGAGCAGGCTGATATGAAGACCTGAAATCGCCAGAATATGTATGATTCCGGCCATCTGATAACGCATCTTCAATTCCGGATCCAGATTGCTCTTATCACCAAGCACGATTGCTTCAAATGCTCCCGCCTCAGCCCCACAGGTTTTCTCCAGAATTTCCGCAAATCTCTGGCGCATATTAATCAGAAACTGTCCATATGCCGAATGATTCTGCGACTGTTTTTTTATTTTTCCTTTTTTCATCACATAATAAATATGTTGACAGGCATAATACTGTTTACTGTCAAATTCACCCGGATTTCGTGGACTTTCTATCTCTTCCAGCTTTCCGGACACAAAAACAAGACTTCCTGCCAGAAGTTTATTGTGATTGTCCTTTTTGTCCGTATTATACTTTTTTTGTTGCAAATAAACCTTTACATTATCAATGGAAACTTTTTCAGAATTGTAAATAAGATAAGTATTTTTCAGATATACAGATTGTGTTTCTTCATTCTCCTGGCACCTGACCACCTCCCCGCAGATGGTGGATTCCGGGTGCTTATTGATCCATGTCTGCACAGACTCTGGCAGTGGATTTCCCCGTATCAGGGAAAATCCCAGCCAGTCTGTCACACACAGAAAAACAACCAGAAGCAGGCACAGGATACACACCGGGCGTCTCCTCACTCTTGCACCTCTTCTCTTATATTGTTGCTTCGCAATTATTCCCTACGCTCGGAGTTGCGAGTTCGAAACCATTACGAATTTACATCTGATAACAAAATTTTAACTTGTATGTTTCGTCTGCTGATCATGATAGTCATTTAATTAATCACATAAGAACTTTCATCTCTCATTCTTTAATGACCAACTTGTCATTTCGTTCATAGAAACGATACAGCGCCATTTTCTCACCAAAGGTATCCAGCTTATCCGTCGTACCAACGGTAATCTGCACTTTGTCCGCCTCAACCGCATCCAGCAGTGAGTTTACTACAGAATACACCGGTATATTTTCCGACACATCTAATGCATAAGAGGAAAATACCCTGTCAAATGCTACATAACAGACTCTGTCTGCTATCGTTACATCCAAAACCTCGGTGTTCTCCGGAATCGTCGGGTAATGCCCTTTCTCCAGTGGTCCTTTCATAAGCTGCTCCAGGACGATCCTTTCCTTTGGAATACTACGTTTATACCGCACTGTCCTCTGCTCTTTTACCAGTTTCTGACCTTCTTTGTCCGTAAAATAGAGCGTAAATGTATTGCTGCAGTAGGCATCCGGCTCACTTCCCGTAAACTCGGCAAAAGTATCTGCTGTCATATTTCCCACTGCCTGGCCTCTGGAATCTGTCAGGTCTTCATTCTCTATCGTAAACTTCACAGAGCTGATTCCCGGAACCTGCAGGAAAGTTTTGACAACCCCCGCACGCACAAGCAGTTCTCTTGCACGACTCATATCACTGTACTGACTGTTAAAGTTCACAACCAGTACATCTCCTTCAATGCTGTAATTCATCTGCACGCCCTCTGGCAAAAGACCTATTCCATCCGCCGAGTCAGCTTCCTGACTGTTCATCCGCTGCATCATATCTTTCAGCATATACTCCGCAGTTGTCTCCTCTGGAAAATAAGATTCTTTCTGAAGCTGTGTTTCGTCAGCACTGATATCATACAGATAATATACGCTTTTTTGTTTATTTGGATCTTCATGCACCTCTATTGAGCATCCTGCCAATAGGAGGCTCAATATCAACATGGATATGATCATTGTAAATTTTTTTCTCACAACGGCACCTCCTATGACGGTATATATGACAGAGGAATGCGGACTGAGAATGTAGTTCCCTCGCCCTCTCTGCTGAATACTTTGATTGCTCCATGGTGCATTGCAATAGAACTTTTGGTAATTGCCAGTCCAAGACCGGTTCCTCCGATCTCTTTCGAATGCGATTTGTCCACACGATAGAAACGTTCAAAGATTCTCTCTATACTGTCCTCTGGAATTCCCATGCCGGAGTCTGCCACTGTTACATAGAAATACTTATAATCCGCATCCAGCGATACGCGTACCCAGCCATCATCCACATTATATTTAATGCCATTCTCCACCAGGTTACTGATCGCCAGAGTAAATTTGACCTCATCCACATCTGCCTCTACAGGCCGGAAACAATCCAGAATCAGGTCAATATTCCGCTTATCTGCAATCGGGCGCAGGCGCTTAAGGATGTCCTCAAGAAGCTGATTGATATCCATATGCGTGATATTCACATCCGCAGCTTTCTTGTCCATTTTTACAAGAGAAAGTAAGTCAGTGATAATCTTATTTTCCCTGTCGATCTCGGCAGTGATATCACCCATAAATTCCTGATAAAGTTCCTCCGGAATTCCCTGCTGCCCTACCAGCGAATCTGCCAGGACTTTCATGGATGTCAGCGGTGTTTTCAGCTCATGAGACACATTTGATACAAACTCCTGTCTGGATTCATCCAGAATTCTCATGCGGTTAACCATCTTATTAAAAGCATCTGTGATCAGTTCTGTCTCTGTATAGTCAGGAACACTGATTTCTTCATCCAGCACTCCATCCGTCAGATCCTCGATAGATTTCGTTACTCTGGCAAGTGGTTTTACAAGTATCGTCGATAACAGCCATGCCAGAAATCCTGCAAGAACAATAATGATTCCAATCAGCATGACGCCTCTCTGTTCCAGTTCCGCAAGTGTCTCTGCGATATCAATCGCCGAAACAGTTACAAGCATAACTCCCTGAAACTGCTGAACATCCGGACTCTGGACAGGCACAGCCAGTTCCAGCACTTTATTCTTTGCATCATAATTGCTTGAAATTCCATCCTTAAGACATGATACAGCTAAAGAACTCAGAAGTGTCTTTCCCTCTTCCGTGTGGAACGTATCGCTCACTATCTTAAAATCTCTGTCAGCCAGCAGAACACGTCCATTATACACATTGGAAAACAGCTCCAGCTTGCTGTTTACAGTCTCTGAGTCTGTATCATTGAGATAATTCTCTTTGATGATCAGATTGCACAGAATATCACACTGGTCGCTTACTCTCTCAGAAAGCATTGAAACCGCCCGGTCCTGATAGTTATGGAGCATTGTATAAGTCACAATAACACCTGGCACAATTCCCAGAATGATCAAGATAATCAGAATACGAAAACGCAGACTTCTGAAAAAATTGTTTCTCTTTTTCATCTTTTCAACTCCGTTCTCTTTTTGTATGCACTTTTGCCCATACATTCTTTATCCGCAGAACACATTTTTGTTTCCCGAATTGATATCATCTTATCACATAAGAAAAAGCTTTTCTACCATAAATTTTCTATCATAAACCCAAATCATAAGCTAATCGTTTTTATCTGGCATATAAATTTTTCCTTAACCTGAACCTTTTTATTTCTGTCCAAAATGTTTTTCAACTGTCTCTTTATAAATTTCCGGATCATTAATATTAGAAAAATACCAGTCTTCTGCCTGGCTTTCATAGCATTCATATCCAGTTTTTCTCAGGAAAGCAAATACAGAACCCTTTCTAAGAGTGATTTCCTCCAGCATCGAATCCGCCAGGTCTGTCCTGTAAATTCCCATCAATGGCTCCTCATGACCGCTATGTCTCAGAATTACAGCATCTGACTTTGCTCTGTTCACAGTACTAATCAATGCAGACAACTCCTGCACCGGAACTAGCGGCACATCAACACCAAGCACCAGACAATGTGGGTTCTCTGCCCTGCGCAAGCATGCTTCCAGACCTCCAAGTGGTCCTTTTCCCGGAATGCGGTCTGTCACAACCGGATATTTATATTTCTTTTCTCCATGATAACCAGACAAAATAATATCACTGATTCCAAGCTTTTCTCCTTTTTCTATCTGCATTTCAAGAAACGTCTTTCCATCTATCATAAGATCTGATTTATCACATCCCATACGGCGGCTTGCACCACCGGCAAGAATTATCATAGATATTTTCTGCATTATCAACTCCCCCTGCTTTTGTAAATCATCCGCCAATCTGCGACATTCCTCGAATCTCATCCTGCTCTGTCTTTGCTTCGTAAAAATTATGGCTGACCGGTTTATTCCAGATTACCTGGTAAATTGCCTCTTTCAGTTCCTGATCTGTGCATCCGCCGCGCATTAACCCTCTAAGGTCTGTGCCTTCCTGATACTGGAGGCATCCTTTCATAAATCCTTCTGATGTCAGACGCACACGATTACACTGATTGCAGAATTTATGCGTCATGGCACTGATAAATCCGATTTTTCCCTTAAATCCCGCAATTTCATAATAATGACAAGGTCCATTTCCATAGCGTTCTTTTACCGCATGCATCGGTCCATATGCTTCTTCCAGTACTGTTTTGATGGATTCCTCGTCTTGAAATGGAAATTGTTTTCCATATCCGATAGGCATCATCTCAATGAACCGCACGTGGATCGGATATTTCTTTGCAAGTCCGGCAACAGCTATGAAGTTCTCTTTTTCTTTGATGACAGGTACACTGTTGATTTTCAGTGACAGTCCCGGATGAGTAAGTGCTGCTTCAATTCCCTTTAACACCTTGGCAAGGTCATCTCTTCTTGCCACTTTCTTAAACAGCTCCGGATCAAGCGTATCCAGACTGATATTAATGGCATCAATTCCTGCCTTCAGCAGATCATCCAGCTGTTCCTCCAGCAGAATTCCGTTTGTCGTCAGTGTTACCTTTTCGATTCCCGGAATTGCCTTGATCTGTCCGGCAAGACTTGCGCAGCCTTTTCGCACAAGGGGCTCTCCGCCTGTCAGTTTTATCTTGCGAATCCCCAGTTCTGCACCGCACCTGCAGATACGAAGGATCTCGTCATATGTGAGGATTTCTGCGTGCGAAAGTGATTTCACGCCTTCCTCCGGCATACAGTAGATGCATCGAAGATTGCATCTGTCTGTGAGGGAAATTCTTAAATAGTCAATGTTTCTTCCGTATTTATCTATCATAATTGGCTCTACCTGCCTTTTAATTTATAGTTAATATCCAGTTACTGTTCACTCCGTGTTACTGTTCACTCCGTTCCTAGTAACAATCTCCATTTCATTTGACACCCTACAGACCGCAGTTTATACTGGAAGTATCAAATAATATTACTGTTGCTCCGTAATCCAAACACATAAATTTGTATCATATATCCCCCATTTTTTACATTCGTACCAAATATCTCAGGGGATGATGTATCATCCGAACAGTAATACAAAATCTCCTTATATAAGAAAGGACTCATCATATGAAAATCAACGAACAATACCACAATCTGAATCTTCTCGAAAATGTCACCTATGAGTTTCTTGGCCGTGATGGAGAAGCTCACGAAGAGACAGAACCTATTCTGGTGGAACACATGATGAATGTGTACGTAAATGAGCGTTTAACTATGAAGCTTGTCTGTATTCCGGAACATCTGGCTGAATTGATTCTCGGACGTCTCTTCACCGAGGGAATCATCTCATCCGCTGATGATATAGAGCAAATCTACATCTGCGAATTTGGCAAACGTGCCCGCGTGATCTTAAATAAAAATAAATCCGGGCAGCCTCATGAGGAAAACGAAGATTATATTGCGCCTACTCCTACCTGCTGCACCGGAAATCGTATTCTTAATGATTATTTTACCACAGATGAGCCACTTGCACCAGTCACTCCGATTCCATGGAAGAAACAGTGGGTCTTCGATCTGGCAGACTGTTTTGCAAACGGCACACCACTTCACAGCCAGACCTGGGCAACTCACAGCTGTTTTCTGTCCTGTGACGGAGAACTGCTTTTCCAGTGTGAGGATATCGGCCGCCACAATGCACTGGACAAAGCCATCGGCTATGCTCTGCGCCACAACATTGATCTGAAAAAATGTATCGTTTATTCCAGCGGACGTATCCCTACTGATATGGCGATCAAAGCAATCCGCGCCGGCATTCCTGTTCTGGCAAGTAAGGCCTCTCCATCCGCCGAGGCAGTTGCCATGGCCAAAGAATATCAGCTTACACTAATCTGCGCCGCACGCCGCGACCGTATGAAACTCTTTAATGGAAATAATCCGACAGAATAAATTCCGCTATACTCTTTGCATTGTCCAGTTCAAAAAACGGTATTTTCTCCAGTATAGGCAATGTATCTCTTTCTTCTGCATCCAGATTGGTGGCAATCGCCATCAGTCTTTCTGGATTGCAGACACTCATCATTGAATTTCCTTTACGTATAATTTCAATTTTGGGATAATCGCTGTATTTAAATCCCTCCAGCAAAATCAAATCCGCTTCCGGAAAAAATTCCACTAATTCCGATTCCGATATCTGAGGCTGCTGCTTTACCAGCATATATTTCCCCGCCGAAAAAACTGCTGTCCCGTAAGCTCCCGCCTGAAGCTGACGATATGTATCCGTTCCCGGTACATCAGGCTCAAAATCATGACCATCATGCTTCAATACAGCCACCTTAAGCCCCTTTTCTTTAAAAATCTCCAGCAATTTGCAGATCAGTGTTGTTTTTCCGGAATTCTTCACTCCGCTGATTGCAAATATTCTTTTTCTTTCCACCAGTTTCCTATTCCTCTCAAAGTAAAATCGCGCTCACCTTATCTCCAACGTTCAGATCCTTACTCTCCGGTTTTTCCATCGTTTTCGTGTCAATCAGACAGTTACAGCCTGCCATAGAGCTGAGTACGCCATTGGAATGAAGTCCGTTTGGAAGATGAAATTCCCCATTCTCCAAATGCGCGCGGATAAAACGGCGGCCTTTTACTCCTTTCGGGAAGTCATCAGCCATGATCCCAGCTACCTGTTTCAAGCCAACAGACGGATTTCGCATCATTTTCTCCAATGCCGGTCGAATCAACATTTCCACAGTAACTGCAACACCAAATGGATTTCCTGAAAGACTGATAACAGGAATATCCTTCCCGGAATCACTGCCATCTGTAGCGGCATTATCAGAAACCTCTTTATGATAAACCGAAAACAGTGTCGGCATTCCCGGTTTCATTTTTACTCTCCAGAAAATTCTCTCTGCGCTAATGAGTTTCAGGGATTCGTGCATGATATCTTTCTTTCCCACAGAAACGCCGCCTGTGGTAATAATCATATCTGCCTGTTCTGCCACTTCTTTCAGTTTCTCTGCCATAATATGCGGATCATCTTTGACCGCCTCCATATAAAAAGGTGTGATTCCAAGCTCCCGCAGTCTGGCTGAAAGCATGGTCATATTGCTGTTATAAATCTTTCCTTCCGGCAAAGGACTTCCCGGTTCTACCACTTCATCTCCTGTAGTCAGAAGAACGATCTTGGGCTGGCGGTACACCGGCACTTTCGCCGCGCCCATACCTGCAAGAACAGCGGCTTCCACATAGCCAATACGCGTATCTTTCTTCAGAAGCGTCGTTCCTTTTTTGAAATCCTCACCTGCGAAACAATAATTGTCCCATTTTTCCTGCCCGCAATATACTTCTACGATATCTTCTCCGTAATTGGTATTCTCCTGATAAATACAGCAATTGCAGCCATTCGGAATCGCAGCACCGGTCATAATGCGTACTGCCTGCCCCCTCTGTATCTCTCTTTCTGAATACTGCCCCGCATCAACCTCTTCCATTACTTTCAGTATCACCGGAGTATCCGGTGATGCACCTGCAAGATCTTCCGCTTTACACGCATAACCATCCACCGGAGATTTATCAAAAGGAGGATTGTCAAACTCTGCCACCATATCCTGTGCCAGAATTCTTCCCCCTGTTTTATCCAGTTCAATTTCTTCTGTCTCATTTATTACAGGCGTATATTGCAGAATCATCTCTGTTGCCTGTTCTACACTGATTCCCTCCACGCACTAAATCCTCCTTTTATCTTTTAATTTCCGCTCCTTCTTTTAGGATCCCTTTCTTCAGAATCTGGCAAAAAACAAACCATGGTTCCATCGGTGAGCAGACTTTCTCGCCTTTATATGCATCGGATGCAGTACCTCCTGCTCCAATCCGAACCACTTCCAGAAGCACATCTTTGCAATGAAATCTATTTCCTTCTTTAATTGTTTCCCAGTTAATTCCCTCTACCAGAAGATTCTCGCCGAACCTTCCATATCGAAAAGTTTCATCTGACTTGTCAAAGTATTCTTTTACCTTTTCATACGGGAGAAGACTGACCTGTTTTCTTCCGCCCATTCCATAGTGCACATCGCCAACAAGTCCCTGCAGATCTGCTTCGCATTCATGAATGTTCTGCGAACTGGTCTTGCGTTCTTTGCTGATACACACACATAATATTTTCGCCATTTTCTGCCTCATCCTTCCTGTTTGCCAAACGTATAAATAGTCAATCGGACATTCGCAATCCGCTTCCGCTACGTGACTCTACACCGAATAACTGCTTATTGATTCGGTTAAATAGCCCAGAATGCAATATTGACATTCTTCCCCGCATTCCGAAGATATTCCACAAGCTGTTCTGCCGCTTCTTCTTTACGCTTCTCCGTAATTCCCAGCTCTGCATTATTCTTATTAATCGCACCACCAAAATAAAAATTAATATCCGTAGCCTTCTCGAAAAGCAGAACTCCCAGCAATGCAGCTGCATCTTTCTTTCGTTTCAGCTTATTAAATGCCAGCTTATCGTCCAGCCACTCCTCACAATATTCCAGCAAATGTTCAATTGTGAGAAAGCCTTCCGTCACCAGTTCTGCTCCTTCCAGCTTATAATACCCCGGAACCTCCCCGCAGGCAGTATCACTGAGAGAAACCAGTTCTTTTCCAAGATATCTGGCAGCACACTGGGCAGTCGTCCCGCCACAAATCACATGATACCCTTCTTCCTCAAAGAAAGATTTCAGATATCGTTCATCATGCTCTTCCTTACTCGGCGGTCCGATCATAATGTTTACAACCTGTTTCTGACGCATTCTAAGCACGATAGCCGTAATATCATCATCTGTCTCATTCAGGTTCAGATCCAGACTTGCCTCAGCCAGATAACCAGCCATCTCCTGCGCACTCATACCCTTATGATATTTCGCTCTGCAAAAAGCCATCACATCTTCTCTGCCCCAGCCTCCATTAGTGGTCTTTCCCATTCCGGCATTCGTCACACCGTCAGACATAATGATCAGCATATCCTCTTCTTTCAGCTCAAAACAGCTCTTATGAATTTCTTTCTCTTCGATCATACTTGTTTCCACCGGATAATCAAAGAGTTTCCCATCTCTGATCAGAATCGCATCCGGATTATCAAACTGATAAAGACTGACCTGTTTTCCCTGAAAATTCAGCACCGTAAAGGTTGCATATGCCAGATTCCGCACACTGCACACCGGCAGAGTTTTTGCGACCGCACGCACTGCCTCATCCAGTTCTACCTGATTGATGATCATGGTACTGAGCATCGTAGCCGTCAGCGTGGAAAGAATATTTGCCTTCACCCCGCTGCCCAGACCATCCGAAAGAACCAGCACATGATCTTTATCATTTTCTTCAATTTTATAGCAGTCTCCACATAAGAATTCTTTCTTCTTATTCAGACTCACGTGACCAAAATCAATGCAAAGTCTGTCAAACTCCACATTCAGTCCCTGATGCCTATTTCTTTTCATTCGGTTCTTCACTCTCCAGAAGTATGGTATTTTTTAGCTTTTCAACAGCAACCTTGGTATCCGCCGCAGTCTCTCCCAGAAGCCCTGCAATCTGCTGAACGATCTTTAGCTGTTCTTCCACCAGTTTATCCGCCATCCGCGCAGCTTCAACCTGCGCATGATAAATCTGATCCTTATGTTTCCGTTCTTTCGTGATGTCCTTCATAATACAGAGTATCATTTTATTCTCTTTATCATTGGTCATTACACGATCCAGATAACACTTCTGATCTTCCAGATAAATCTCATCCTGCATCAGATTCCGGTCAAAAGCCAGAATGCTGGCAAGACTGTAATCGTCCATGATCTCTGATACCGGTTTGCCGATCAGCCGCCTTTTTTTCGGTACATTAAACAACTTCGTTGCAGCCTGATTCATCTGAATAATCTTCAGGTTATAATCAACTGTTACCAGAAGTCCTGGCATGGCATTAAAGACCTTATTAGAATAACTCTCCTGCCTTGCCCGCATATACGGAATACACATGGCAACCTCAGCCTTATTCTGGATAATGGCGATTGCTTTCTCCCTGCAGGTGTTATACCCGCAGGCACCGCAGTTTAATTCATCCTTTGGAGAAAATTTTCCCATTTCAGCCAGCACATCTCTGATTTCTTCCTCAGAAACCTCATCCTCCGCCTGAACCTGCGCAGGACAATAACCGAAATTCCTTCTCAGTTCAAATTCCGGTAATTCATAATCTCCCGCTTCTTCGTGAAAATTTTTTCCAAAAGCTGCATTTTTAACCGCAAAAACATCCGCCAGGTAACGTCCTTTTTTCATCTGAAAGGACGGACCGGCCACACAGCCACCGCTGCATGCATACATTTCCAGAAAACAGTTCTCAAAATCCTCCGGATGGAGTTCTTTCAGAACTTCCCTGCACTGCTCCATTCCACTTACGGAAAGCTTACGGATTCCCTTTACTGTTCCCAGAAGATCCGTCAGTCCATCTGCAAGGGCAATCTCTCTTGAGCGGTAGGCACTTCGTTCCGGTTCTTCCTCTTTTACGGAAATGCCTTCCTTCTTCAGCCATTCTGCCAGTTCCTCCAACGTGATCACATAGTCTACTTCATTGCCAGGCTCCCGCAGTTCTGACATAACAGAAATGCATGGACTTACATAAACAATTCTTGCTTTCGGATACTGCTTCTTAAGGTAATTGGCATGAAACTGCATCATAGAAGCAGACTGCACCAGATTTCCCAGAAGATGTGGATAATGTTTCTTTATCAGCTGCACGATTACCGGACAGGCGGAAGAAATCATCACACCCAGCTCTTTCTGTTCTGGAAAAAGAGCCCGATACTGCGCCGTCATCAAACTTGCGCCCTCAGCCGCATCTGCCACATCTGCAAATCCCAGTTTTTTCATAGCTTCTCTGGTTTTATTGATCCCAGTTACCCCGAACCGCGCCAGATATGCCGGATGAAGCGAGGCAATAACCTGCGCTTTATTTTCCATTGCACTGCGAATCGCCGGGATCATATTCTGTTCTTCCTTGGCATCCTGCGGACAGACAAGAATACATTTCTCACAATAAATACACTGGCTCTCGATAATTCTCGCCTGATGATCATGGACTCGAATCGCCTTGACCGGGCAGTTTCGGACACATTTATAGCAGTTCTTACAACTGACTTTCTTAAACTGAAGGATTGACTGAAATCTCTGCATGCCACATACTCCTTGTAATAATCTTAGAGCGTGTTAAAAAAGCTCTGGTAAATAAATAAAAAATCATTTCATCTCATTTTATATAAAGGAATATGGAGCTGCCGCCAGGACAGCAGATCCAAGCGACAGCCCCATATAATTTTTATGCTTTCTCAATCTTAACTGCACATACCTTATATTCCGGTATTCTTGCATATTTGTCAAGCGCTGCATTCGTCAGCCAGTTTGCATTTCCATCCGGGAAGTGGAATGGCATCCAGCTCTCACCCGGTGAAGTCTTAGTACCTACACGTGCGGTAGATTCGATAGATCCTCGTCTGGAAGAAACTCTGACTTTATCACCGTTTTTGATACCAAGTTTATCTGCATCTACGATATTCATTTCAATAAATGATTTACCTTCGATTTCCATAAGCTCAGGTGTCTTTCCGGTCATAGCTCTTGTTGTGTAGTGATACAGGATACGTCCTGTCATCAGGATGATCGGATAATCATCATCCGGAAGCTCTGCGGACGGTACATATTTAGCCGGATAGAACCAGCCAAGACCACGGGAGAATTTACCCACATGCATGATCGGTGTTCCCGGATGATTCTTGGAGGTACATGGCCACTGAAGCCCCTGTCCGTGAACTTCTTCACTGTCAAGACGTTCATGGCTGATACCTGCAAAGCTCGGTGTCAGGGATGCGATCTCATCCATGATCTGAGCAGAAGTCAGATGTGGCTGCGGATATCCCATACGGTTCATCAGATCAATAATAATATCTGTATCCAGTCTCATCTCGCCAGGCACTGTGACAGCCTTGCGGACTCTCTGTACGCGGCGCTCTGTATTGGTAAATGTACCCTCTTTCTCTGCATAGCTTACACCAGGAAGAATAACATCTGCATACTGAGCTGTCTCTGTCATGAAAAGTTCCTGAAGTACAAAGAAATCAAGGCTCTTTAATGCTTTGATAATGTGTGTGGTATCCGGATCAGTAACTACCGGGTCCTCACCATAAATATACAGACCCTTGATCTCGCCTGTGATTGCCTTCGGGAATACATCAGTTGCATGAGTTCCGATATTCGGATCAAGTTTTACACCCCATGCTTTCTCGAATTTCTCACGAACTGCAGGATCAGTAACCTTCTGATATCCTGGATATACATTCGGCTGAGCACCCATATCGCAGGCACCCTGTACGTTATTCTGTCCACGAAGCGGGTTAACACCACAGCCTTCACGTCCAAGCTTGCCAACCATCATCGCCATATTGGACATGGACATAACGCCCTCTGTACCTGTGGAATGTTCGGTTACACCAAGGCAGTAGATGATCGGAGCGCGATCAGCTTTTGCATACATGATCGCTGCTTTTCTAAGATCGTCTGCGTCAATGTGGCAGATCTCAGCTACCTTCTCAGGTGTGTAATCTTTTACGATTTCCTTTAATTCTTCGAAACCTTCTGTACGCTCTGCGATGAACTTGTCATCCTGAAGACCTTCAGAAAGGATCACATTCATGATACCGTTTGCAAAAGCAACATTTGTACCTGGTTTCAGTTTCAGATGGATATCTGCTTTCTTAGCCAGACCAATATCACGAGGGTCAACTACGATCAGCTTGCAGCCTCTCTTGATGGCCTGACGGATCTGCATGCCGACTACAGGATGTGCTTCCTCAGGATTGGAACCAACCAGCATGATCAGATCTGCATTCTTTGTGATATCTTCGATAGGGTTTGTCATGGCACCTGAGCCAAGAGTCATTGCAAGACCTGATACAGATGCGGAATGACATACACGTGCACAGTTGTCTGTATTGTTGGTGCCGAAGCAGCAGCGAACCATCTTCTGTACCATGTAAATATCTTCATTGGGTGATCTGGAGCATGCAAAACCTGCAAGGGAATCAGAGCCATATTTCTTCTTGATTTCCATAAACTTGGAAGCTACAAGATCAAGTGCTTCATCCCATGTTGCACGTTCAAATTCACCTGTCTCTTTATTCTTAATTAACGGATATTTGATACGCTCCGGTGACTGTACGAAATCGAAGCTTCCGCTGCGGCCTTTAACGCAGAGCAGACCTTTGTTGGATGGTCCGTTTGCAGCCTCTGTATCCACAATCTTTCCGTCTTTTATGAGGAGATAATACTGGCAGCCTGTTGCACAATGTGGACAGGTAGTCAGAACCTTCTTGTCAATCTGGTATGAACGATATTTCTTTCTGCGCTTCATGGTTAACGCACCTGTCGGACAGGCCTGAACACAGTTACCACAGGATTCGCAGATACCTTCATTCCATTTATGTTTATAATGTGCACCGATTACGGAGTTGAAACCACGATCCATGGTATCGATCGCACCTCTTCCTACGATTTCTTTACAGGTATTCACGCAGCGGTGGCAGAGAATACACAGGCTTGGATCATAGGTAAAGAATTTGTTTGTATCATCAATCGGCATATCCTTCATTTCACCAGGATAGCTTGTCTCAGTTACACCATATTCAAAACAGTAATCCTGTAATTTACAGTCACCGTTTGCCTCGCATGAGAAGCAATGTACACGATGGTCGGAAAGAAGGAGGTCAAGTGTATCTTTACGATATGCAACTACCTTCTCGGACATTGTCTGTACTTCGTCTCCTTCTGAACAGCGAAGTGTACATGCCGTATCAAATTTGGTTCTGCCATTGTTTGTTACTTCTACCACGCATAAACGGCAGGAACCATCCGGCAATACATTCTCCAGATAGCAGAGTGTAGGAATCTCCACTCCGATCTGTCTGGCAGCCTGCAGAATAGTCGTACCTTTCTCTACCTCTGCAGGAATTCCATCTATTGTCAAATGAATCATCTTTTCACCCTCCTTAATTCACAGAAATTGCACCGAATACACAATTTTCCAGACATGTTCCGCACTTAATACACTTGGAGGTATCAATGCTGTGAGGCTCTTTCTTATTTCCTGTGATAGCACCAACCGGGCAGTTTCTTGCACACTTGGTACATCCTTTACATTTTTCAGGATCGATCACATAAGAACGCATTGCCTTACATACATGAGCTGCGCACTTCTTATCTACGATATGTTCTACATATTCATCACGGAAGTTCTTTAAAGTGGAAAGTACCGGAAGCGGTGCACTCTTACCAAGTCCGCAAAGTGAACGGTCTTTGATAAAGTTTCCAAGATGTTCCAGTTTCTCCAGATCTTCCATCTCACCTTTACCATCTACGATCTTCTCAAGAATCTCAAGCATACGTTTCGTACCGATACGGCAAGGTCCGCATTTACCGCAGGATTCTCTCTGAGTAAAGCCCATGAAGAATCGTGCAACCTCTACCATACAGGTATGTTCGTCCATAACTACCAGACCACCGGAACCAACGATCGCTCCGTATTTCTTGACAGAGTCAAAGTCAAGCGGTACATCCAGATGTTCTTCTGTCAGACATCCGCCGGACGGACCACCAATCTGAACAGCCTTGAATGCAGCGCCGGATTTCAGTCCTCCACCGATATCGAAAATAATCTCTCTTAAAGTTGTTCCCATCGGAACTTCGATCAGACCTGTATTTTCGATAGAACCGGTCAATGAGAAAGTCTTTGTTCCAGGTGAACCCTCTGTACCGATACTTCTGTACCAGTCAGCACCTTTGAGAATGATTTCCGGAATATTTGCATAAGTTTCTACGTTATTAAGAACTGTAGGTTTCGCCCAGAGTCCCTGCTCTACTGTACGAGGCGGTTTTACACGAGGCATACCTCTGCTTCCCTCGATAGAAGCAGTAAGGGCAGAGCCTTCACCACATACGAAAGCACCTGCACCACGGTTGATATGCATATGGAAAGAGAATCCTGTTCCGAGAATATTGTCTCCCAGAAGTCCGTTCTCCTCCAGAACTGCAATTGCATGTTTCAGACGTGCTACAGACTGCGGATATTCTGCACGTACATAAATATATCCATGCTGTGCTCTTACTGCGTAAGCTGCAAGCATCATACCTTCGATCAGACGATACGGATCACCTTCCATTACGGAGCCATCCATAAATGCTCCCGGGTCACCCTCATCACCATTACATACTACATAATGAACAGGATCAGCCTGACGGGCTACCTGAATCCATTTCTTACCAGCCGGGAAGCCACCGCCTCCACGTCCGCGGATACCGGATTTATCAACCTGATCGATAACCAGATCCGGATCCATCTCAAACATCGCTTTCTCCAGCGCCTGGAAACCACCGCTTGCTATGTATTCCTGCAGAGATTCCGCATCAAATTTGCCACAGTTTTTCAGAACGATTCGTGTCTGTTTTGCGATAAACGGGATATCCTGTGGTCCGCGGCTTACCTTACCGCCTTTCTGATAAAGCAGTCTCTCGATTGTCTCGTTTCCCTGAACGCTCTTTTCAAAAATCTCCTGGCAGTCTTCGATCTGAACCTTTGTATACTGGATTACGTCGTCACCCTTCTGGATACGAACCAGCGGTCCAAGTTCACAGACACCCTGACATCCGGTTTTCTTCACACCTACGTGTGCATCTTTGTCATGAGGTCCAAATTCAATACTTACTCCCGGGGCATCCTTGGCGATCTCCAGGAATTTCTCATAAATCTTCTGGGAACCGGTCGCTACACATCCGGTACCTGAACAGACGAGAATACGACAGTCATAAGAATCCAGCACCTTTATGGCTTCTTCTCTGACCTGGTCCAATGCTTCTTTATTCTGGATCATCCCTGTTCGCCCCCTCTCAGTTTATCAATCAGCTCATCTGCTTTCTCCGGTGTCATTCTCGGATGAACATCATCATTGACCATCATTGTCGGCGCAAGTCCGCATGCACCAAGACAGGAAACTGTTTCCACTGTAAACATCATATCGTCTGTCGTCTTTTTTGTCTTGGACAGACCAAGTTTCTTATACAGTTCTTCCAGAACCGGAATGGATTTTCTTACATGACAGGCTGTTCCGTCACAGACCTTGATCACATATTTACCTTTTGCCTCGAATGAAAAGTTCTCATAGAATGTTGCAACACTGAATGCTTTCGCTTCTGTTACTCCGATCTGATCAGCCACATAGGTCAGCAGTTCTCCCGGCAGATATCTGTACACGCCCTGAATATCCTGCATGATCGGAATCAGTGATGCCGGCTTTTTACCATAGAAAGCAATAATCTCGTCCGCTTTCTGATAAAATGATTGATCTAGCATTTCGCACCCTCCTTATACCTTCTTTTTCTCTTTTTATTGCACTCTTTACATATTGTAACGATAATTATAATCCTTTTTCGTCATTTTAACAACCTGATTTATAGAAATTTTCTAATTTTATATCATTTTTCTCTATAAATGTTGCTTTTGTTTGTTTAATTTTTGTCAAATCAATAAAATTATACACTAAAGTAAATAAGACAAAACAAAACATCACATAAAGTTGACAAGATATTCTCGATCCTGTCTGGAGGATTTTTATATCATAGAAATATTACTGAGTAATTTCCTATGATACTGATACAATGATACTGATACAAAAAAGCTGATATTTCATAACCATATGATTTATGAAATATCAGCTTCTTTGTTTTCTGTTATATTACAGCTATTTCCAATCTTCACAACTGCATTACAATTTCATCTTTAAAATTTTTCCTTGTCAATCGGATATTTGCAATTGAAGAAAGGAACTTACTTGATTCGGTTAAATCTTATTGTGCCTGGAAATAATATCCCACGCCCCATTTGGTGTGCACGTATTTCGGCTCACTCGGATTGGTTTCAATCTTCTCGCGGAGGCGGCGGATATGTACATCCACTGTACGCACATCACCCGGATATTCGTATCCCCATACAATATTCAGCAGGTTCTCACGGCTGTAAACTTTATTCGGGTTAAACACGAGAAGTTCCAGTACGTCGAATTCCTTCGCTGTCAGATTGATCTCTCTGCCTGCGATAAACACACGTCTTCCTTCGCAGTCCATACGAAGATCGCCCACCTCGATACTCTTGGCTTTTTCCTTCTCCTCATGGTCACTTCCTGCACGTCGCATGATTGCTTTGATACGCGCTTTCACCTCCAGGATGTTAAATGGCTTGGTGATATAATCATCAGCGCCATATTCCAGGCCAAGAATCTTGTCCATATCTTCGCCCTTAGCTGTCAGCATCACGATTGGTACGTTGGAAAATTCGCGAATCTGCTGACACACTTCCAGTCCGTCCATCTTTGGCAGCATCAGATCCAGAAGGATAATATCGTATTTTTTATCTTTTGCTTTCTCTACTGCTTCTTCTCCATCGTAAGCGCAGTCCACTTCCATACCATCCTGCTCAAGACTGAAACGGATTCCTTTTACAATCAGCTTCTCATCATCTACTACCAAAACTTTCCTGCTCATTCGGTTCTCCTTATCCTACTACTATCTCATCTTTTATCTTTGCAAAAGTACCTTCTTTGATACCCTGTACATTCATAATATCTTCTATCGCAGCAAACGGCCCGTTCTCCTGCCGGTAGGCAATAATCGCCTGCGCACGTGTCGCACCGATTCCTGTCAGTGTGGTAAGCTGGGTTACATCTGCTGTATTTATGTTGATCCTGTTATCCTGCTGAGCCTGAGCGGCTATCCCTGTGTTCTGTCCTGTCCCGGCACTTCCGTTCATCTGTCCATCTGATGCTCCGGCCATCTCTGCCGGATCCAACCCCTGCTGCTCCATCTCTTCCTGTGTAAGAATATAAAGCTGCTGTCCGTCTGTCAGAACTCCTGCACGGTTTACACAATTCTGCACTGCCTTAGGAAGATATCCTCCGGCTGCCTCAATAGCCTGAAACACCCGGCTTCCGGCTGCCAGCTGAAAGACTCCCGGATTTGCAACTGCTCCGCACACATCTACATAGATCATCTCAGGCTGTGTTTCCCCAGTTGAATTTATCTCCGTCCCATTACCCGCATCTGAACCACCTGATTCTGCCTGTTTTTTCCGGGACTCTGCAGAACTGCCATCATCATTCTGTCGGTCTTCTGTATCAGCTTTCTTCTCAGCTGTATCTTTCTTCGACTTCTGTCCTGATGTTTTCTCTTCCGATGACTCCGCATCCACCTCTGCCTTTGCTTCCTGCAATCCATCTATCAGAAACTGTGCCTCTCTGCTCTTACATCCTGTCAGTCCTGTAAGAAACAAAGTTCCACATAATATCAGTGTCACAGTATAACAACATCTGTTTTTTATTTTTATCATAAGGGTCCTCCTCTTATTTCTCAGAGTAAGAGTCCCCCTGTCCATAATGCCACCCTTATTGTAACGAAATCTTAATGATTTTACAATAGTAAACTCTTATTTTTGCCACTTAAATATAACAATTCCGGAAATCGCGATCAGCAATCCTAGGATTTTGCGCCATTCAAAGGGTTCTTTATCTACCCCAAACAGCCCGGCCAATTCAATTACATAGGCAACTGCCAGCTGAGAAATAACAATCAGCATTGCTGCCTTTGCCGGTCCAAGAGCTCCCATGCTCTGGATTACTGTAATTGTAATAAACGCTCCGATCACACCACCAAGGAGTGTATATTTATTGTCCACCTGCCAGAGTGCAGCCACACTTTCCCGGCCTGTAAAAAGCCAGGCAAAAACACAGACTGCAAAAGCCGACAGCTGCACCCAGCCGGTTGATACCCAGAGACTGGTCTGCTTTGTCACCTCCGTGTTAAAAACACCCTGAATACTCATCAGCGCCCCTGAAATCAATGCCACTATAAATCCCCACATAAATCTGCCCTCCTGGATAATATGATCATTCTGCTTACTCCGGTAATCATTCCTGTACCGAAAAGAGGCACCGCCTTTTAGCAGTACCTCTTGTTTTCTTTAGTATTAGTCTATTCAGTTACGAAAAAAACATACAGTAAATTTCTTCATTGCGGAGTATGGACTGTAAACTCTGGATTTATCCTTGGAGGTCTTATTCCAGGAACGTACTGTCACATACCAGGTGTCTTTCTTTACGTTTGTAAAGGTTACAGTTACAGTATTTTTGCCTTCTGTACGTTTCACGTATTTCTTAACAGGATATTTCTCTCCTGCGGAGGTTTTGTATTTGTTTCCAAGCAGGATTTCATAACCTGTGGCATTTTTGCATTTTGTGTAAATGTCTAACTCATCACTAAAGTAACGAGAATGCGACGCGCAGTTATTCAAATCTGATCAGGCACCCAGAACAGCGGACATCTTAATTTCTTTTTCCGTTTCACTGAGGTCAAAATCGCCGCCATCTTCCACAGTCATGTGTACCTCATACAGTACATCTTCTGTCAGCGTATCCGGTGTTTCACCATCTTCTGTCTGGATATGCCATTTTTCTGTCGGAACTTCCTTCAAGGTACCATCTGTACCATATGCATACAGCTTCAAAGAACCTGTTTCCCCTGAGATTCCTTTCATACGTATTGCAACGGTCGTATTCGGATGTACATTTTCAACTGTGATCGTGTTCAGCCATCCTTCCACATCTCCCTGACCACCGTCTGCTGCAAATTTTTCCTGGCTTAACACATTGCGCATTGCCTGATCCAGATCCACCTTGCGGTAAGGCATTTCCGGCAGATATACAAACCTATCCTGAAGTCTCAGCAGTTCCAGATAACCGGTCGGACAATAGAGCGCATTTCCGCTGTTTCCCGCATACATACCGATAGCCATATTGTTGTATCCCGGTTTGTCAGAAATATCCATGGTAAATGCAGTCTCGCCTGTCTCAAAATCAAGCATGATATACTGCCACATACCAGTTTCCATATCCTGAACATATCCGTAAATATATCCTGTTGCAGTGGACAGCTTCATCATGGAAGTGTCAGACAGATCACTTCTGCACCAGATACTCTTCATCTCATATCCGTCCTCCGTCTTAACTGTATCCACACGTTCTATACCCGGCGCAATCATTTTATTGCCCTGTCTCAGCCAGCCCACATCATAAATATTCTCATAGCTTTGTATTGAGGAATCATTATCTGCTTCTCCAAGCTTCGCACTTCCTGCACCAAACCAGTTACATACGATCGTGCTTACTGTTCCCTCTCCATCATCATATACAATTGCAGAATTTTCCACAGACACCTGTGTACCTTCCGGAAGTTCATCTATAACAGGCATACTCGCAACCTGTTCTCCTGTTTTCATATCCACCGCAATAAGATTTACCGGATCCTGATTGTCTGTAAACATAACCAGATCTTTGGTCAGAGACGGGGAACATCCACCTCCCCATGCAAGACCGCCACCTGTCGTCTCGTCGCCTTCTTTGCTTTCCTTGGCACCCACACTTTTATAGGAAGTTTCCCAGACTTTTTTCACACCATTATCCGCCTGGAGCAGATAACACTTCAGATTTGTCAGAATGACCGCACCCTCCTTAGATGCCGCAATACCATTCTCTGCACCCTCTCCCGGTTCCAGTTCATATACAAATACTGCATCTGACAGATCCACATCTTCTCCATTCAGGATCTTATCGATAGCTGCACGTGAAACATAGCCAAAGGTTCCCTGCTGTTTTCTGTCGGGATAAATGCGGAAGCCTCCTGTTGCAAACCAGAGATTTCCCTCATAATCAAAAACTACAGATAACAGATTCTGATCCAGTGTTTTTCCAAGCGCTGCCTCTGCTGCCGCTTTAATGTCGATATCCAGAACCTTCTCAAATTCCGGAAGTACATTTCCCTCCTCATCTGTAGCCTTAAGCATAAGTACCCGATTATCGTTCGTCGGACACACAATGCGATTGCTCTCATCTACAAAAGAATATGAACTCTGTATCAGATAGCTTCCATTGTCATGCTGTTTTGGTGAAAAATAGCCCAGGGTCTGTGCCTCATCTGCATTAATATCACGGATCGCCAGGCCACCCAGAAGCGGAACCACAGAATGTCCATAGGAATCAAAAAAGACTGCCGGGGAAGCATTGGGATTAACTTTTTCATAAGAAACATTGATCTCAGAATAAATATCAACAGGCAATACCTCATCTGTTGAATCTGTATTATAGCAGTCATGATGAATGTTAGAATCACTGGCTGCCATATAAGGATTCACATCCATAGCCTTCGGTGTAAGTGCCTTGACCGGAAGTTCTGATGCCTGACCAGCACTTTCTTCTGTCTGTGTTTCCTCTGCATATACCGTATTTACTGCCGGTTCAGATGCTATAGCTGTTATAAAAGCGATCATTGCAAGAATTAAAGCTCTTTTCTTCATATTATTTTTTCCTCCTGAGTGTTTTTTGTTATATTACTTTTCTTCGTTCAAACCAGACGGAAAGTCCTTCTTTTATTTTCTGCTCTTCCACAGGCTTCATAAAAAAATATTCTATCCGCATCCTGAACGCATGAAGCGAAAAATCAAGATCACTGCACCAGATGATCCCACATTTCGGATACAGGGAACGGAGATGTTCTGCCGCATTCAGCCCGGACACCCCTGGCAATGCAAGAAACACCACTGCCGGTACTGTTTTTCGTGTCCTCTCAAAAAATTGTTCCTGATCCTGATAGATTTCAATCAATGGAAAAACTTTCTTTTCTGTACAGTAATTCCTGATATATTCCGCACAGTTCTGTCCTTCCTGTTCCTGATCAGTCAATATGGCAATACAATACACGACATCCCTCCTCTTCCATTTGCTGTACTCCCATTTGTTATCCTCATTATAAAAAAGTCATAAATTTTTTCAATAATTCTGTCACGAAACGGCAGAAAATGACACGAATTGCAACTCCGTGGTGTTATTTTGTGATATACTTATAGTAGATTTTATAAATATAAGGAAGATTTACTATGAGAATTGCAATTGTTGATGATATTTCAGAAGAACGGACACTGCTTCACAACAGACTGGAATCTCAGTTTTCCAGGCGCAATGTCCATACAGATATATTGGAATATGAAAATGGAGAAGCTTTCCTCACTGCAGCGAAGGAATGTCCTTTCACTGTAGTGTTTCTGGATATTTATATGAATGGTTCTAACGGAATTGATACAGCAAAAGAACTTCGCAGATCAGACACTGACTGTCTGCTGATCTTTACAACAAGTTCCACTGACCATGCTTTAGAGGGATTTCAGGTCCGGGCTCTGCACTATCTTGTAAAGCCCTACAGTGAAAATGATATTTCCGCACTGGCAGATGAAATCCTTTCCCGCATCCCGGATTCCGGGAAATACATAGATGTAAAGGTAAACGGCAGTAATATTCAGATTCCCTTCCGGAAAATAATCTACGCAGAGCATTTTTCCCATATGATCCACATCCACACTGCCGGTGAAAGGGAACTGGTCACCCGTCAGTCCTTTGACTCCTTCATAACCTCCCTGAAAATGGACTCACGTTTCTATCAGTGTAACCGGGGCGTTGTGATCAATCTGGAACATGCCGTTGATTTTGACGGAACAGGCTTTCGCCTTGATAACGGAAGTAATATCCCGGTAAGCAGGAAGCTTCTCAAAAACGCCAGACAGACATTTATGGAATTTCTGTTCCAAAGGAGGTCCTGAAATGACTGACATACTTCGCCCTGTACTTGAACTTTCCGTAATCATTCCCGGTATACTGCTGGCATATCTGCCTGTAAAGAGCTATCTGAGACAGACACCGCTTAAGCTGACAGCATGGCTTCTTCCTCTTCTTCTGGGAATCTGTATTTTGGGAGGAGCGGTTTGCTGTGCCCTGCAAATTCCCACCAGATGGTTCCTGTTTCCTCTGCTGCCTGTGATTATGCTCATTTATCACAAAACACTGAAAATCTCTGTCTGGAAATCTGTCAGTATTTTTCTTGCAGTCTTCGCAGTTTTTACATGTGTCAAAAGTTTGTCCCGGGCAGTTAATGCACTTATGACCGCAGACCTGCATATTACAGAAAATGAACTGTGGTTTCACACCGGTGCCGGGATTTTCTATAACGTGATCTGTCTGCTTTTTGTTCTGGCAGCCTGGTATCCTGCCCGCCACTGTGTACAGACAATGATCACAGACGAGAACTTTGCCCAGACCTGGTACGTATTCTGGATTCTTCCGGTAATCTTCATCGGAGTGAATCTTTTTATGATTCCTAAATACCGCGGTACTTTATATACCGGACGGGTCCTGCAGTGCTATATTGTTTTAAGTCTTGTACTGCTCATAATCCTGCTTCTGTTTTATGTCATGTTTCTTATGATGGCAGTCAGTCTGAACAAAAATGCCAGACTTCAGCAGGAGAACCATTTTCTTACTCTTCAGCAGGAAAGATACGAGAATCTCTGCATGGCTATTGAAGAAGCCAGACAGGCGCGTCACGATATCCGGCATCACTTTGTGCAGTTATCCTCTCTGGCAGAACAGGGTGACATGGAAAAGATCAAAAAATATCTCTCCGCTGCAACCGGAAAAATCTCTGACTATAACCTGCATTTCTGTGAAAATCAGGCTGTTGACAGTGTTTTCGGATATTATTCCACCCTTGCAGAAAGAGAAAACATTCCTTTTCATGCACTGGTTTCTCTGCCTGCTGATCTTTCCATAGATGAGATTAATCTGTGCCTTGTGTTTTCCAATCTGCTGGAAAATGCCATCCAGGCAAGTGCGAAAACAGAGCCTGCCCGCAGAAAGATTAATGTGGAAGTTTACCCCCATCATAATCATCTCCTTCTGATTCATGTGGAGAACACCTTCGATGGCAAAATACAGCAAAAAAACAATATTTTCCAATCCTCCAAACGCTCAGGAAACGGCATAGGAATCGAATCCGTCCGCCACATTACCGACAAAAACGGCGGTGCATGCAGTTTCACCTATGAAAACGGGATTTTCTCTGCAAAAATTATGCTGAGTATTTGATTTTATTATCTTTACTCAGCACTACTTTGCATTTTTTTCTGCTCCGACAGCAGATGACCTGTATTTACTTATACTATCCATACGGGCACTGGAATCAGCCTTTTATTTATACAATTCCCTTAATTCAATCAATATACGGTTTGTTCCTTCTTCACAGGTAAATCCTGATCTTGAAAAAAATCCATATCGATAACATTCCAGTCCGGTTTGTTTTACCTGACGGATTTCATTTTGGACAATACTCTCTGTTATAGGTTCTTTTCTGATCAGATATTGTTTGCAAATCCTCTCAAAGCACTTTGGTATATATTTTGTTTCAAAATCATCTGCAATATATCTATCATAAAAAATATCCGGATCCATAATATTCATTCGCGACATATTTCTGAAAATATATTTATAATAGAACAAAGACAGATTATCTGAAATAAAATATCCCGATTTTTTTCTGTTGTTTTCATCGTTAATCGGAGCTTCTTTTGCAACAACATCCATGCGCATCAGCTTATCAAGAATATCTACTAACGCAGGTCCGCTTGAGACATTCGACTGGTCAAGGATATCTTTATATCTGCTAAATCCTTTTGCAAGTGCTTCAAAGACTTCATTTGCATTTGTAATTTTTGAAATTTCTGAGTTCAGGTACATAGATACCTCATTTTCCAGACGTGCCCCGGATGAAGCAATCAATTCAATGATATTCTCCCGTACACTTTTTTTGCATCAATCAGCCGGTTATAATACGGAATTCCACCAAACACACTATACAATCTTACTTTATCTTCTTCTGAAAACCCAGAATAAAACATTGCTGATTCATAATAGTCCATTGGCTTCAGATTAATCGTAAGATCAATTCTTCTATATAGCGGATTTTGTTTTTCCAAAAGAGCTTTCATCGTATCCACATAAGAACCACAGACAATAAGTTTCATATTAGAAGTATCTTTGTAATGATCTATGACAGATTGCAAAACGCTGTCAAGTCCCTTTGAATTTTCCCTTAAATATGGATATTCATCCAAAACAAAAATCATCGGTTCTTTTTCTGATTTTTTAAACAAAAATCGCAACAGAGCTTCCATATTTTCAAATGCAGGTTTGGGAAAGTCAAATATTTCGCCTATAAGTTCAGCTAAACTTTCTACATTATTCTGTTCTGTAGTTTGTTTACATTCATAATAAATGCTTTTTATATCTGTTTCTTTTAGTACCTGCTTAATAAGTTCACTTTTTCCAATTCGCCGTCTGCCATAAATCAGAGAAATCATTTGACCGTCTGAGCGGAACATGGTACACAATTTTTTTCTCTCAGTTTCTCTCCCATAAAACATATGCAGCCTCCGTTACTGAAAACTTATAAAAAGTTATAAACTTCTATGTTCCATTCCTACTTCAACGAGTATGCTTTTGATGATATAAATATCAATCTACTCACAAGTTCCTGTACTCTCCATAGGCGTAAATTCCAGACTAACGTATCCGTACATATTTGCATTAACATTTCAGTGTCAGCCTGCAAATTTTTCTCCATAAGTCTTGAGATTTATAGATGCCTGGAAATCCCTGTCAATCATATTCCCACACGCACATCTATAAACTCTGTCAGATAACTTCAGATCTTTTTTGATGTTTCCACAACAGCTGCAAAGCTTTGAGGATGGATAAAACCGATCGACCACAATAAGCTGGTTCCCTTTATCGCTGCACCTATATTCAAGCTGTTTTCTAAACCCAAAAAATTCCTGTGCCTGAACTGCTTTGGATAAATGTCTGTTTTTCATTATTCCGCTGACATTCAGATCTTCAATACATATAAATCTTGGTTTTCGATTTACGATCTCCGATATGGTCTGATTTAAATAATTTTTACGGATGTTTGTTAATCTGTGATTTCGTTTTAATAAAAGTTTTTCCTTTCTGATTACATTATTTGTTTTACAGTAACTTTCCCCTTTCTTATTTTTCTCGTAAGAACGAGAGATACTACGCTGTAATCTGCGTTTCTGTTTTTCTAATTTCTTTACTTTCCGACTCTTATTGATGTTCTTATACTTAGTCCCATCAGAGCAGACAGCCAGATCTTTGATTCCCAGGTCTATGCCGACTCCGTCATCATTAAGTGTTTCCCTGCAGTCAGGAAATTCTACACATACGCTGATCCACCAGTTCAATCCGTCAAAAGATATTCTCGGGTTCATATATTTAGCATTTGTCGGAATACGTCCATGTTCTGCAAGTCTTACCCAATTCATTTTTTTATTTGCTTTCCTGCCGGAAGAAAAGCCTTCAAATTTAACGTGTGTATTACTGAAGCGTATCTTAACGTTGTCCTGATAGAACTTCGGCATTGATCTCTTTTTTGACTTGAATCCTGGGAACTTTTGCAAACCCCTGAAAAAGTTCTTATAAGCAGTACAGGCATCTTTAATTGCCTGTTTGGTTACATTATTTGAGATATTCACCCTCATCTCTCATTACTCCAGAACGTGTTAGCTCAATTATAACTGAGAATTACGAATTTTTATACTGAAATTTTCCTCTACACATTAAATGTTCTTCTTTATCACATCCAATATTCTTCAGCATTGACATTTTGATATCAAAATGATATCATTTGTACATCAACCAGTTCATACATATTTTTATGGTAAAGCAATGCATATACCAGTCAGGAGGTTTATTATGCAGGAAAAAGTTTTAAGCAGTAAGAAGAATGGTATGGCAATGATGATTCTCTTCATTTTGTTGTATGCGGCAGCAACAGCACTTGCTATAATCGGTTCCATCTTTCATTGTATTCCAATGGCTGCGGTCGGATTCATCTGGTTATCTTTGGGATGGATTCCATTTCTTGGATTAAAGGTACTAAAGCCTCAGGAAGCTCTGGTTCTTACCTTGTTTGGTAATTATGTGGGCACACTGAAGGATGACGGCTTTTATTGGGTAAATCCTTTTTGTACAGCAGTGAATCCGGCAGCTAAGACGAAATTAAATCAGAGCGGCGATGTAGATGGCGGTAATGCTGCCAAATCAGTTTTGACATTAGCTGCGGCAGGCACCAGCGGATCTTCCAATAGCTCTTATGTGAGTAAAAAGATTTCCCTGAAGATCATGACTCTGAACAATAACCGTCAGAAGATCAATGACTGTCTGGGTAATCCTGTAGAAATCGGAATTGCGGTTATATGGCGTGTGACAGATACTGCAAAGGCTGTTTTTAATGTCGATAACTATAAGGAATATCTTTCCCTGCAGTGTGATAGTGCTCTTCGCAATATTGTAAGGATTTATCCTTATGATGTAGCTCCGAATGTGGATACAACAGGGGATGGTGTTGCAGATGAGGGCAGCCTGCGTGGTTCCAGCGAAATTGTAGCCGGACGTATCCGGGATGAGATTCAGCAGAAGGTTGCGGAGGCTGGTCTTGAGATTATTGAGGCACGCATCACCTATCTGGCTTATGCTCCTGAGATTGCAGCTGTTATGCTGCAGAGACAGCAGGCTTCTGCTATTATTGATGCGAGAAAGATGATCGTAGATGGTGCTGTTGGCATGGTTGAAATGGCACTGGAACGATTGAACGAGAACAATGTGGTTGAGCTTGATGAGGAGCGGAAAGCGGCCATGGTTTCTAATCTTCTCGTTGTACTGTGTGGCAATCACGATGCCCAGCCGGTGGTTAATTCCGGCAGTCTGTACTAATGGCTGATACCAGACCAAAGAAACAGATTCCGCTCAGGCTTTCTGCAAAGCTTTATGATCAGATTGCCGCCTGGGCAGAAGATGATTTCCGCTCCGTCAACGGCCAGATCGAGTATCTGCTTACTGAATGCGTCCGGCAGCGTAAGAAAAACGGGAAATATGTTTCCGACACTATGGATGAGCCGCCGGAACTGGATATTGAGTGAATTTTCATATCTCAGCTGATATGTAAAAAAAGATAAACAGGGAGTGCTATTCTTGCACTCCCTCTCGTCTGTACCACCTTATTCCCACTGTGCTTTCATTATTTCTTTCGCTTCAAATGTATGTTTCATCCAATCCCCGGCAAGCTGTACCCAGGTTTCACATTCTGCCTGGATGCCGTAGCCATTGGGGCAGGAGGTTTCAGCGGTTGCAAGGCCCAAGCCGTGACCTCCTACGGGATAGATATGTAATTCTGCCGGAATGTCCAGCGCATGAAGAGCCTGGAAAAACAGCAGGGAATTCTCTACCGGAACGGTGTCATCCGGGGCAGTGTGCCACATGAACGTCGGTGGAGTATCTTTGGTTACATTGAATTCCAGTGACAAGAATCTGAGTTTCTCTTCATCTGCATAGTCTTCTCCAAGAACGCTCTCAAAAGAACCCTGATGTGCTTTTTCTCCGGAAGTAATTACCGGATAACTGAGCATAAGTCCATTAGGGCAGAATTTTTCAGCATCCATTTCCAGAGCTTCCGCCACAAACGGTTTGTTCCAGAAAACACCAAGGCTTGCTGCCAGATGTCCACCGGCGGAAGAACCCTGGACAACAATTTTCTCAGTATCAATATTCCATTTATCTGCATTCTCACGAAGCATTGCAACTGCTGTAGCCAACTGCAGAAGTGCCTCCGGGAAACGTGCCGGTGCAACGCTGTAACGAAGAATTGCTGCATGATACCCCATTGCCATAAACTTAACAGCCAGTGCTTCTGCCTCTCTGTCCGATGTCATTGCATATCCGCCACCTGGACAGATCAATACAACCGGCCTCTTTCTCTCTGGGTCTATCTCCGGAGAATTATCCAGAAAATAGGTAAATAAGTTTGCTGTGAACTCAGAGTCTTTTAAATGGATTTCTATTTTTTCATGTATCATCGATGTAACCTCCAAACCTAAAATATAACATGATATACCCAGTATAATCGGGATACATACAAATATCAATTTTTATTCAGCCTCATCCGAGTCAATCGTAACCGAATAAAAAATTATAGATTTACGATTTTCTTTATTCTTATATTCTCCCTAAAGTGTGTTTGAAAAATGCTTTTCGCAAGATGTGCGTCACAATTTGTGGGAGATTTTGTCCGGATGAGGGCGTCGTAGCGGGCTACGGCAACCGAATTCAGACAAAATATACCGCAATGTGCACGCAGATACTCAATTGTGTAGTCATCATCGCAGGTCTTATCTTCTTTCAGAATATCAATGGCGCCAAATCTATTATCTACAGTGAAAAACAATACTTCATAGTGTCTGTATAATGTTACCAATGTATAACGTAACCCTACAAAATCAATCTGCCAAGCCAAAAAGGATTATGTTCCTATTATTCTTTTTTTCTCTATCTGGACAGCTCTTATTAATAGAATACCAATTATAAATAACTCCCCCCATATAAAGAGAATAACTATTTTACTTCTTACAATTTTAATAGTTCCAGATAAATCCAACGGTTCATAAATATAAACTTTAATGTTTTCCGTAGAATAATCCCTGAAATCCTTCGGAATATTGACATGATAATGCTCCATATTATTACCCATTTAGTTTTAGGACTATCAAAAATCTTCATCTATCATCATCCTGTCAATATATCGTCCATGTGACATGCTCTCGCCACTTAAATCTTACAGATTTTGAAGTGGGAGCTTCCTGCTCAATTGCCCTTCAGGGCAAAGCTAAAACAGGCTATCCCCGCGTGTCCCGCGGTTCTTTTTTATCCGGTTACGGATCTTTTCTGTGCTATTATGCACATTTTTTATATATTCTTTTTCCTTCTTTCAGAATATTGACCGCCGCATTCACATCCCGGTCCATCCGGTTTCCACATTCACATAGGTATATCCGTTCTGATAATGCCAGCTCTTTCTTCTTATGTCCGCATACGCTGCATATCTTACTGGATGCAAAATATCTGTCTACTTTTATCAGATATTTTCCACGTTCTTCCAGCTTATATCCAAGCATGGAAAGGAACTGACCGTATCCGTTATCCTGTATCCCTGTTCTTTATTTGGATAGATTCTTATTTTTACTGCCCGGTTTATCTTTCTCACCCTGACTCTCTATATACTGATGGATTGTTTCAACAGGTGCTATATTTCAAAGATTTCTTTTGTTCTCTCTTACATCTTATTGTCCAGCATCTTTCTGCCATATTTCATAACCAGAATCAAACAAAAACACTGAATGAGAATTATTATCTAAACTCATTATGTACACTCACTTATTGCTTATTTCGACCGTCCAAATTTCAAGAGCATATTGTTCTTTTTTCTATTATAATATATTTATTGTATCAGAACAAGTGTTTTTACGCTTTTTTATGAATTTGAGCAGACATGCTCGAATGTGCAATTCATCCCATCACCTATAGAGGTGAGGAAATTCTTGCTACGGTTGTTAAACTTGTTCCCAAAACAACAACTAAAATTCATCCATATATTCCTGTATTGTATATCAATTATATCTTCTGTAAAAAAGAAGGCCATTGCAAAACGCAACAGCCTTAGAGCGTGTTTGAAAAATTATTCCATACACTCATCCAGAATTGAAGCCATCTTATCGATATGTTCTTTTGTGATCACAAGCGGAGGTACGATTCTCAGTACATCACTGCCTGCGGAGATCACCAGCAGTCCTTTTGCCAGCGCAGCCTTTACAACTTCACCTACAGGGCGGCCCTGGATCACGATTCCCTGCATGAAGCCCATGCCTCGTCTTGTTGCAGCGCATTCATGTTTCGCAACAATTTCATCCAGTTTATGTTCCAGATATGGAGTCATTTCCTGTACATGTTCAATGATCTTATCATTCTCATAAATCTCAAATACCTTGCTGACTGCAGCACATACAAACGGGTTTCCTCCGTAAGTAGTACCATGATCTCCAGGCTCCAGAGAAGCTTTGGCAGCTTTCTCACTTAATACAAATGCGCCAACCGGCACACCGCAGCCAAGAGCCTTGGCACTTGTCATAATATCCGGCTGTACACCATATGCCTGCCATGCAAAATAATAACCGGTTCTTCCCATACCACACTGAATCTCATCAAAGATCAGCATAATATCCTTCTCATCACAGATCTGGCGCAGACCTTCCAGAAATTCTCTCTTCGCCGGGTAGATACCGCCCTCACCCTGAACAACCTCAGTAATAATTGCACAGGTCTTATCTGTGATCTGAGCTTTTACACTCTCCAGATCATTGAAATCTGCAAACTTCACACCACCCATCAGCGGCTCAAACGGCTCTCTGTAATGAGCAGTTCCTGTTACAGAAAGAGCACCGATACTTCTTCCATGGAAGGAATGGTTCATTGCAATGATCTCATGGTCTGCATGTCCGTCACGTACATATGCATATTTCTTAGCAGCTTTTAAAGCACCTTCGATTGCTTCCGTACCACTGTTGGTAAAGAATGCCTTGCTCATTTTGCTTGCCTTTACCAGCTTCGCACCTGCCTCGATAATCGGTTCATTATAATATAAATTGGAAATATGCATCAGCTTATCAATCTGATCTTTTAATGCTTCGTCATATCCCGGATAATGATATCCCAGAGAATTTACAGCGATACCTGCTGCAAAATCCAGATATTCCTTTCCCTCGGAATCATATAAATAACATCCCTGTCCTTTTTCAAAAACAACAGGAAAACGATTATAAGTGTGAAGGATATTCTCTTCTGATTCCTTCATCTGTTCATTCATGTTCATTATAATATTTCTCCCCGTCTTCTCTTAAGATTGCAGTACCAATACCTTTGTTTGTAAAGATTTCCAGCAGTAAACTGTGAGGAATTCTTCCGTCAAGGATATGTACTCTTTTAACACCTTCTTCAATGGCATCAATACAGTTTTTCAGCTTCGGAATCATACCTCCGCCTACATAACCGTCACTGATAAGTTTCTCAGCCTCATCTACATGAAGCTCAGAGATCAGACTGGAGGGATCATCTTTATCCTTATAAACGCCTTCAATGTCAGAAAGAAATGCCAGTTTCTCGGCATGAACAGCCTCTGCAATGGCACACGCCGCATCATCTGCATTAATATTATAAGTAGCAAAATTATCATCATAGCCTACCGGGAAAATGATCGGCAGGAAATCTTTCTCCAGAAGATCTTCCAGGATCTTCGGCTCAACCTTTGTAACCTCGCCTACAAATCCAATGTCTCCGCCCTCTGTCTGTTTCTTGCGGCATTTCAGCAGACCACCATCTTTACCGCTGATACCTACAGCATTTACGCCGAGAGATTCCACCATGGCAACCAGTTCCTTATTCACCTTCGCAAGAACCATCTCTGCGATCTCCATAGTATCTTTATCTGTTACACGAAGACCATTGATAAATTTCGGCTCCATACCAACCTTGCCAACCCAGCGGCTGATTTCCTTACCACCACCATGAACAATAATCGGTTTAAAACCAACCAGCTTCAGAAGAACAACGTCCTTGATAACATTCTTCTTCAGCTCATCATCCAGCATGGCACTTCCGCCGTACTTTACAACCACAATCTTACGATTAAATCTCTGAATATAAGGAAGCGCCTCGATCAGCACCTCCGCCTTGTCCAAATATTTCTGATTAACCATTATTCTCTCCTTTTTCCAGTCAATGTCTGTTCTTCATCCACTGCTTATTGCTTTTCGCAATTAAAGCAGGAGACTTACCTGATTCGGTTAAAATCATCCTTATTCACAGGATTTTGTTATGAACGATAATCTGCATTGATTTTTATATAATCATAGGTCAGGTCACAGCCCCATGCAGTTGCTGTAGCATCACCCATCTTCACATCAGCAATTGCTGTGACAGCTTCCTCAGAAAGAATCTTCGTTGCCTCTTCTTCACTGTAATCCACAGCCACACCATTCTCGATAATCTGAATCTTACCAGCCTTACTCTCAAAGAACAGATCCACCTTCTCAGGATCAAACTTCGCACCGGAATATCCCATAGCACACAGGATTCTTCCCCAGTTTGCATCATGTCCGTAGATAGCAGCCTTTGTCAGAGAAGAAGTAACAACAGACTTACTCAGTGTAACCGCCTGTTCCTTAGACTCTGCACCAATGATCTTGACCTCAAACAGTGCAGTCGCACCCTCTCCATCACCTGCAATCTTCTTCGCCAGAGTAGTATTAATATAATTCAGCGCAGCCTTGAAGGTCTGGTAATCCTCACCCTTCTCTGTGATCTCCGGATTCTCAGCCAGACCATTGGCCAGAAGAAGCACTGTATCATTAGTAGAAGTATCTCCATCAACAGAAACCATATTGTAGGTATCCTTAACATCCTCACTTAATGCCTCCTGCAGCATCTTCTTGGAAATCTTCGCATCCGTAGTCACAAAACCAAGCATGGTGCACATATTCGGATGAATCATACCCGAGCCCTTACACATACCACCAATCGTAACAGTTTTACCACCAATCTCAACCTGAACAGCAACTTCCTTCTTCCTAGTATCAGTAGTCATAATCGCCTTCGCAGCCTCAGTACCTGCCTCCAGAGAACCATCCAGCTTCGGAGCCATCATCTTCACACCATTCTTAATACGGTCAATCGGAACCTGCATACCAATAACACCGGTAGAAGCAACCAGCACACTGTCCGCAGCCACATTCAAAACCTCCGCAGCCGCAACCGCAGTCTCCTTACAATAACCATACCCTTCTGCACCAGTACATGCATTGGCAATACCACTGTTACAGATCACCACCTGCGCAGACGGATGATTATAAACAATATCCTGATCCCATTTAACAGGCGCAGCCTTCACCACATTGGTAGTAAAAGTCCCCGCAGCCACACAAGGCACCTCACTATAAACCATAGCCATATCCGTTCTGCCCTTATACTTAATCTCAGCCGCAGCAGCCGCTGCCTGAAATCCCTTAGCCGCCGTAACGCCGCCCTCTATAATCTTCATGATTCCATCATCCTTTCTAACTCGCTACACTTTTTCCAGACTGCCACAGGTCCCCTGCGCAGTCGCCCTCCAGTTACTGGAAAAGTCAGCTCCGGAAATTATTTGTTTTTGAACGCATTTGCAGGGACTGTAGTAACTCTTAGTGCTCAGGAATTTGCGTTGTGGAAAAAAAGCTCACTGTCTGAGCGCAGCGAGTTTGAGCTTTTTTTCCACGCTTTTAGCAAATTTCTGAACACTTAGAGTTACTAAGCCCCGAAACCGCATTCAAAAACAAATAATTTCCGGAGCGTCCCCTTTTCATTTAACTTACGGACACATCGGCACCTGCAGCAGTCCCTCAGCCTCCTTAAATCCAAACATCAGATTCATATTCTGCACAGCCTGTCCTGCAGCACCTTTAACCAGATTATCCATAGCCCCCATCATAATAACTCTGTGAGTTCTCGGATCAATCTTAAAGTTCACATCCACATAATTACTTCCCTCCACGCACTTAGTCTGCGGACAAACATCCTTATCAAGCACACGAACGAAAGTCTCCTTCTCATAATACTTATCATAAACTGCCTTTACTTCTTCATAAGAAACATCCTTAGTCAGAGAAGCATAAGCAGTCACCAGAATACCACGGTTCATAGGAATCAGATGAGGTGTAAAATTAATCAGCACTTCCTTACCGCACGCATAACCAAGCTGATCCTCAATCTCAGGTGTATGTCTGTGACTTGCAACACCATAAGCCTTGATATTCTCATTCACTTCGCAGAAAAGATTAGCAACCTTCGCTCCACGTCCAGCTCCTGAAGTACCGGACTTCGCATCAATAATAATGGTAGACGGATCGATCAGCCCCTCTTTGATCAGCGGATAAATAGAAAGTGTAGAACATGTCGGGTAACATCCCGGATTCGCGATCAGTCTGGCTTTCTTGATATCCTCACGGTTAATCTCACATAAACCATAAACCGCCTCATCAATAAACTGTGGAGCTTTATGCTCGATACCATACCATTTCTCATATTTCTTCACATCTTTAATACGGAAATCCGCACTCAGATCGATTACCTTCGCTTTGGAAAGAATTCCTTCATTAATTAAAGAAGCACAAAGTCCCTGCGGAGTTGCTGTAAAGATCACATCCACTTCATCAGCTAATGCTTCCATATTATCATCCATACATTTGGCATCTACCAGTTTAAAAAAGTTCTGGTAAACATCTGAATATTTCTGGTCAATATAACTTCTTGAACCATACCACGCAATTTCCACATCTTTATGTCCCAGAAGCAGTCTCACGATCTCGTTACCTGCATATCCTGTGGCACCGATAATTCCTGCTTTAATCATAATAATTTCCTCCATCTTCGCCTCATCCGGCGATCTTCATTTCATAGTAAAACTTTACTCTATCAGAGTGCTGGACTAATTATACATCTTACCTGCATAATATGCAATAGTCATTTTTCAATGTTTTTACATGGATTTTATTTCACTTCACAGATTTCCCCCTGTCTTTTCCTATATTATGTTGCATATTTATGCAAAAGCAGATAAAACTTTTTTGCATTTTTCTATTGCATATTTATAAAAAAAGGTGTATATTATCACTTGTTAAGCGGAATCACACGAAATCAACTTGTTCCGCATTGAATATTTATTCAAAAATTTCAATCAGAAATTACCGCATTTATTCAAAAATAATGCGCTGAACTCCCGACCTATTCATTTACTTTCGGCAAACGGATATCTCAGGAAATTTTTACAAATCAGGAAAATAATAAAATCCAATTTCAGGAGGAATACAATCATGAAAGAAAAAGTCGTTTTAGCATACTCAGGCGGTCTTGATACCACAGCCTTAATCCCATGGTTAAAAGAAACATTTGATTATGATGTTGTCTGCTGCTGCGTAAACTGCGGTCAGGGAAACGAACTGGACGGACTGGATGAAAGAGCAAAGCTTTCCGGTGCTTCCAAATTATATATTGAAGATATCGTAGATGAATTCTGTGATGACTTCATCGTTCCATGTGTACAGGCAGGTGCTGTATACGAACACAAATATCTCCTTGGTACATCCATGGCCCGTCCGGCAATCGCTAAAAAATTAGTTGAGATTGCACGTAAAGAAGGCGCAGTTGCTATCTGCCACGGTGCTACAGGTAAAGGTAATGACCAGATCCGTTTCGAACTTGGCATCAAAGCTCTTGCTCCTGACATCAAGATCATCGCTCCATGGCGTATGACAGACAAATGGACCATGCAGTCACGTGAGGATGAGATTGCATTCTGTAAAGCTCACGGAATCGACCTTCCATTCGATGCAAGCCACAGCTACAGCCGCGACAGAAACTTATGGCATATCAGCCATGAAGGTCTGGAACTGGAAGATCCTTCCCAGGCTCCAAACTATGACAATATGCTTGTTTTAGGTGTTACACCTGAGAAAGCTCCTGATAAAGAAACAGAAATAACAATGACATTCGAGCAGGGTGTTCCGAAAACATTAAACGGAAAAGAAATGAAGGTTTCCGAGATCATCACAGAACTCAACAAATTAGGCGGCGAGAACGGTATCGGTATCGTTGACATCGTTGAGAACCGTGTTGTTGGTATGAAATCCCGTGGCGTATATGAGACTCCTGGCGGAACAATCCTTATGGCAGCTCATGAACAGCTCGAAGAACTTACACTTGACCGCGAGACAATGGAAACCAAGAAGAAACTTGGCAGCCAGTTCGCTCAGGTTGTTTACGAAGGAAAATGGTACACACCGCTTCGCGAGGCAATTCAGGCATTCGTTGAGTCCACACAGAAATATGTAACAGGTGAAGTGAAATTCAAACTGTACAAAGGCAACATCATCAAAGCCGGTACAACTTCTCCATACAGCCTCTACAACGAGTCTCTTGCATCCTTCACAACAGGTGACCTCTATGACCACCATGATGCAGACGGATTCATCACACTATTCGGACTTCCACTGAAAGTTCGTGCTATGATGTTAAAAGAAGTTGAGCAGAACAAGAAATAATTAAACAGAACCTATTACAGCCAGACAGGATTTTGATCCGTCTGGCTGTTCTTTTTTATAATGTTCAAACTCCCAAAATAAGTCCTCTATCTGAGCGCAGCGAGTAATCCAGACTTTTCTTCTCATGCTTTTAGCAGATTTCGGATGGCTTATAGCAATCCTCTAAAATAATGCATCTTAATCCAGCCCATCAGAGTGTGAAATCCTGCGTCAGATATCTTTGCCGTGCGTCAGCACGCCTGCAGATATCTTCCTTGTCTTTCGCACTCTGCTGAACTGTCTTAAATGCATTATTTACGAGGATTGCTATAGAATCTCTTAGATGCCGAAACCGCATAGGAAATAAAATATTTTTCTAAGCGTCCCTTTTATCTTCAAAATATGCTACAATACTTCCAACCCTATATACAATCAAAGAAAGGAATCACCGCCAATGCAGCTAGACAAAGAAACCATGAAAAAAATCCGATGGCTCATAGCCTTCGCCGTTCTCCTATACCTCGGCGTCCAGAACCTGAACATAGTCATCAACACCGCCAAAGTCCTCCTTAGCTTTTTATTCCCATTCATCATCGGCTTCGGAATCGCATTCATCCTGAATGTCCCAATGAAATTCATAGAACACCACCTGTTCGGCAAAGCCCTTGAACAAAAGAAAAAAGCGGCCGAAAAATTAGCCCGCCCCATCAGTCTTGTGCTCTCCATCGGCTTCGTAATCTGCATAATCATAATCGTTATGCTGGTAGTAGTCCCGGAGCTCGGCTCAACATTTGTAAATATCGCAAAGAAAATCGAGGAAAACATCCCTGCATTCCAAAAATGGATTGATAACGTATCCGGAAACAACCCGGAAATTGTGAAATGGACCCAGTCCCTTAACATTGAGCCCGGCAAAATGATCGATTCCGTACTCAGCGTACTCAAAAGCGGAGTCAACAACATTGTTTCATCCACCGTATCAATTACCATGGGACTCCTCACAACAGCCATGAATGTCTCCATCGGCTTTGTCTTTGCCTGCTATGTTCTTCTCCAGAAAGAAAAACTCATGCAGCAGATAAAAAAAGCAATGTACGCATTATTCCCGGAAAAGCCGGTCAGATATCTGGCACACGTATGGAATCTGGCAAACAGAATCTTTTCCAGTTTCATTACAGGCCAGTGCATAGAAGCAGTCATCCTCGGAAGCATGTTCTTCGTATCTATGACAATCCTGCGCTTCCCATATGCCATGCTGGTTGGAGTCCTGATCTCCTTTACAGCATTAATTCCTGTATTCGGCGGAATCATTGGATGCTGGGTTGCTTTCTTCCTGATCCTGATGGTAAGCCCGATAAAAGCAGTCCTCTTCCTTGGATTGTTCCTTATTTTACAGCAGATTGAAGGTAACCTGATCTATCCTCATGTGGTAGGCGGTTCCGTAGGACTTCCATCTATCTGGGTACTGGTAGCCGTAACTCTCGGCGGAAGCCTGATGGGAATTGTGGGAATGCTGATCTTCATCCCGACAGTCTCTGTAATCTACACACTTTTCAGAGAGTGGGTATATGCACGACTCGAGAAAAAGCAACTCGTTTTATGACGAAATTATCAACTGATTGAGATAATTTTGTAAAAGGACTGTAACTCAGTGTAAGGTCTCTGTAATTGTAATTAATCTGATATTTCTTTATTATAGTAATATCTGGTTAAAAATGGAAGGAGATCTTAAGATGGACATCTTAAAAGGTAAACGTTATGATATTATGAATGTGCTTTGGGAAGAAGGAAGACCATTGTCTGCTTTTGAGATCAATGACATTGCACCGGAGCTGAAAATGCCAACTGTACGAAGATGCCTAGAGCTTCTTTTAAAAGAGAACATTATCAAAGTCGCAGGAACTTCTATGAACGGCAAGGTCTATGCAAGAAATTATACCCCTCTTCTTTCAAGAGAGGATTACTTAAAAGGAAATGCCAAAAGCAGAAAGATAAGCCCGGTAGAAATGATGACAGCGCTTCTGGAATCCGATGGAATCACAGTAGAAGAAATCGAACAGCTCCAGAAACTTCTTGATAAGAAACGTGCGGAGTTAGAAAACAAATAATCATAAAACGCAATGAGTAAAATCGGCATGGTCATAAAAAAGTAGACCGTGCCGTTTTTTTAATTAATTTAAATCATCAAAAGAATTGACAGTCAACTCTAAATATTTTATAATCATTTTATAAACAATAGCAAGAAACTTATATATGTCCATAATCGGTTGGATGTTTCTACCAACTACCGTAATAGTTGTCTATAAGTTCTGTGTCCACATAGGGATAGCATGAGGTAAAGGCAGCATCGGTAGATTTTTTTTGCCTTTCCTTAATCACAAAGAAAGAAGGTATGATTATGAACAAACAGATTTTTGCATTAAAGGGTACTATTTGTTACAGTAATTCTCTGACGGAACTTTCCATCACTGAAAATGGATATTTGGTATGTGAAGATGGGCGATGTGCAGGGGTGTTTGATGAGCTTCCTGAGAAATTTGCAGGAATCTCATGCACAGATTTTGGTGATGAGCTGATCATTCCGGGACTGACTGATCTGCATCTTCATGCTCCGCAGTATACGTTTCGTGCCTCGGGTATGGATCTGGAGCTGCTGGACTGGCTGAATACTTATACTTTTCCACAGGAAGCGCGTTATGAAGATACGGAGTTTGCCAAAGAGGCTTATTCTATTTTCGCTGAGGATATGAAGAAGAGCCCGAATACAAGAGCATGTATTTTCGGAACTCTGCATGTCCCCGCTACCGAGATCCTGATGGAACAACTGGATAAAACCGGAATAAAAGCTATGGTCGGAAAGGTAAATATGGACCGCAACGGCTCTCCGCAATTGCAGGAAGAGAGTGCTCAGGTTTCTGCTGATGCTACGGTTCAGTGGATTGAAGATACGCTTGATAAGTTTGAAAATGTAAAGCCAATTCTTACTCCGAGATTTACTCCATCCTGTTCTGATGCATTGATGGAGAAGCTTTCAGAGATTCAGAAAAAGTATCATCTGCCGATGCAGTCACACCTTTCTGAGAATTTCGGTGAAATTGCCTGGGTGAAAGAGCTTTGTCCGAATACACATTTTTATGGAGAAGCCTATAGCCAGTTCGATCTTTTCGGCGGTGACTGTCCGACGATCATGGCTCATTGCGTTCATTCTTCGGATGAAGAAATTGCCCTTATGAAGAAGCAGGGCGTTTATATCGCTCATTGTCCGCAGTCCAACACAAATCTCGCCTCAGGTATCTCTCCTGCGAGACGTTATCTGGATGAAGGTTTACACATCGGACTGGGTTCTGACATTGCAGGTGGAACTTCTGTTTCTATTCTGCGTGCCATGGCTGATGCTATTCAGGTTTCCAAGCTGTACTGGCGGCTGGTTGATTCTTCCATGAAGCCGCTTACTGTTGAAGAGGCCTTTTATATGGGAACAGAAGGAGGCGGTTCCTTCTTTGGAAAGGTTGGAAGCTTTAAGGAAGGGTATGAATTTGATGCGGTTGTGCTTAATGACAGCACTATTCCAACTCCACTGAAGCTCTCTCCGAAGGACAGACTTGAAAGACTGATCTACCTTTCCGATGACCGCAATATTACCGCTAAATATGTAGCCGGAAGAAAGATTCTGTAACTGCAGGAAATACAGAGCCCGACGGCAATTTTAAATTTAAAAGGGGGAAAGATTATGAACCTTGACAAAATGTTTCATCTCAAAGAAAACCACACAGACGTAAAAACAGAAGTTATGGCTGGTATCACTACTTTCATGACAATGGCTTACATTCTGGCTGTTAACCCAAACATTCTGGAAGCGTCCGGCATGGACAGAGGAGCTGTTTTTACAGCGACCGCACTGTCATCCTTTATTGCCACCTGCCTGATGGCACTGCTTTCTAACTACCCGTTCGTTCTTGCACCGGGCATGGGCTTAAATGCCTACTTTGCATACACAGTTGTTCTTGGCATGGGATACAACTGGCAGCAGGCACTGGCAGCCGTATTTGTAGAAGGTATTATTTTTATACTTTTATCACTCACCAATGTACGTGAAGCGATTTTTAACGCTATTCCAATGAACCTGAAACATGCAGTATCCGTCGGTATCGGTCTTTTCATTGCCTTTATCGGACTGCAGAATGCAAAGATCGTAGTTAACAATGACTCTACTCTGGTAAGCGTATTTTCCTTTAAATCTTCCGTAGCCGGCGGAACATTTAATACTGAGGGAATCACTGTTCTGCTTGCATTGATCGGACTTCTGATCACTGCCATCCTTCTTGTTAAGGGTGTAAAAGGAAACATTCTCTGGGGTATCCTGATCACATGGGGACTTGGCATTATCTGTCAGTTGACAGGACTTTACAAACCTGATCCTGCAGCCGGCTGGTTCAGCCTCCTGCCTGATTTTTCAAACGGAATCTCCATTCCAAGCATGGCTCCCACATTTATGAAAATGGACTTCTCCATTGTCTTCACACTTGATTTCGTAGTCATTATGTTTGCATTCCTGTTTGTAGATATGTTTGATACTCTGGGAACCCTGATCGGTGTTGCTTCCAAAGCTGATATGCTTGACAAAGAAGGCAAACTTCCGAACATCAAAGGTGCTCTTCTTTCTGACGCAGTAGGAACTACAGTAGGTGCTATGTGTGGTACTTCCACAGTTACTACTTTCGTAGAGAGCGCTTCCGGTGTTGCTGAAGGCGGACGTACAGGACTTACTTCCCTGGTAGCAGCCATCCTTTTCGGATTATCACTGCTGTTATCCCCAATCTTCCTGGCAATCCCGTCCTTTGCCACAGCACCGGCTCTGATCATCGTTGGATTCCTGATGCTCACATCAGTAACCAAGATTGACTTCAACGACATGACTGAGGCAATCCCGGCATTTATCGCAATCATTGCAATGCCGTTCCTGTACAGCATTTCCGAAGGTATCTCCATGGGTGTTATCTCCTATGTGATCATCAACGTTGTTACAGGTAAAGCAAAAGAAAAGAAAATCAGTGCACTGATGTATGTGCTTGCTGTACTGTTTATTTTGAAATATATCTTTATCTGATATTTATATCAGATACACATTTACAAAAAGAAGTCTCCTGCAGAGGCTTCTTTTTATTTCTACAATCTTCTTTCTCTTTTTACATCTATGATGTATAATTATGAAAGTGTTTATTCATTTTCAGGTCAATAAGGCACCGGCACTCTTAAAATACATTTGAAACATTTTATAACTATGAGGGCACTGAACAGTTACAAATTTCAGTGCTTCTGTCCACACTGAATGAATAAATATTTTGTTTTATCCACATTTTATACATTCTATTTACACATTAATATAAGGAAGGATTACACACATCATGCAAAAACAACAGATCCCTTTAAAAAATTCCCTGCTCCTGCTTCTCGCAGCGATCATCTGGGGTATCGCTTTTGTGGCTCAAAGCGTAGGAATGAAATACGTAGGAGGCTTTACTTTTAATGCCGTCCGTTCCCTTATCGGAGCAGTCATTCTGATTCCATTGATTTTTATTCTGCAAAAGAGAAACTCTCCTTCTAATTCTGTTTCCAAAGCATCTGGCAGATCTGACACCTCAAGTAATACTGTATCCAATATGCAGGAGAAAAAAGCTCTGATTATCGGCGGTATCGCCTGCGGTATCTGCCTCTGTCTGGCAAGCAATTTCCAACAGTTTGGCATCAAGTATACAACCGTCGGAAAAGCCGGCTTTATCACTGCCTGTTATATTGTGATCGTCCCTGTCATCGGACTGTTCCTTGGCAAAAAATGCACGAAATTTATCTGGGCTGCCGTTGCAATGGCTCTGATCGGACTTTATCTCCTGTGCATCACAGATGGATTTTCTATCGGAAAAGGAGATCTGCTCGTACTGGTATGCGCATTTCTATTTTCACTGCATATACTGGTCATCGACTACTTTTCTCCAAAAGTAGACGGAGTAAAACTCTCCTGCATTCAGTTCCTGACATGTGGTATCCTTTCCGGCATTCCCGCTCTGCTCCTTGAGCATCCGGAACTCTCATCCATCCTGGCAGCATGGCAGCCAATCCTCTACGCAGGTGTTATGTCATGCGGAGTAGCCTACACCTTGCAAATCATCGGACAAAAAAACATGAACCCAACCATAGCATCCCTGATACTCAGTCTGGAATCCTGCATCTCTGTCCTAGCCGGATGGATCATCCTCGGCCAGCAGTTAAGCGCAAAAGAAATCCTTGGATGCATCATCATGTTTGCTGCGATCATACTTGCACAGCTTCCACAGAAGCAATCCGCATAATACTTTGAAAGAAACGGGCAATCGAAGGTGAGACTGATTTTTGCAGCCAAAGCCAAAATTTACATCATTTAATACAAACATAAAAATCGGAAAGAAATCTGTTTCTTATTGATTTCTTTCCGATTTATTATTTAAAAACATACGATATCTTTCCACAGACAACTTTTCATATCGTTTTTCTTATCTGCTACTCAACTTCCCCAATTACCTTGTGGAAGTGCTCTTTTATCTTCGCAAAGCTCTCATCACTCAGATCATGTTCCAGCTTACACGCATCTTCTTTCGCAATCTCCGGACTCACTCCGAGATGCTCCAGCATTTTACTTAATACTGTATGGCGCTCATAAATATGAGTCGCAATCTGTGCCCCTTTATCCAGAAGTGTCACTGTGCCATAACGGTCCATTGCAATATAACCATCCTCACGTAACAGCTTCATCGCATGACTCACACTCGGTTTCGATACGCCAAGCATCGTTGCAATATCAATGGAACGAACACCGCCCCCCTGCTTAGACAACACTAAAATTGTCTCCAAATAATCCTCCGCCGATTTTCTAATTTGCATTCAAAATACCTCCCATATTGTTTTTATTTTAACACAAAATGAGAGAACTTTCAATTATTCTTCTTGAGAACAGTCGTCATTAACCACCCACATTATTACTGTTCACAATCTGCTTTCGCTACTTATTTTGATTAATTATGTTGTAAAAAGCCCCCTGTCTGATATACCACATACCAGCCAAGGGGCTTTCCTGTCACTCTAACTGTCATTGCACTTAGATTAGATTCCCAGCGCAATCTCCATCATCTTATTAAAGGAAGTCTGGCGAGCCTCTGCAGAAATCGCTTCTTCTCTGAACATATGGTCAGAAATAGTAAGAATACCAAGCGCTTCCTTACCAGCTCTTGCAGCATTCATAAACAGCGCTGCGCACTCCATCTCTGCGCAAAGAACGCCCATTTTTCTCCATGCCTTAGAAGTTTCCGGATTATCACTATAGAACACATCAGAAGATACAACCGTACCTACATGAACCGGAGTTCCCTGTTCCTTTGCAACCTCTACTGCTCTCGCAACCAGATTATAGCTTGCAGTCGGCGCAAAAGTTCCCGGTAACTGATACTGGCTTCCATAATTAGAATCTGTGCATGCGCTCATAGCGATTACAACATCCATTACATTTACATCATCCTGTAAAGCACCGGCAGAACCGATACGGATGATCTTCTCTACATCATAGAAATTGTAAAGCTCATAGCTGTAAATACCCATAGACGGCATACCCATTCCACCGCCCATAACGGATACCTGCTCTCCTTTATATGTTCCGGTATAACCAAACATATTTCTTACTGTATTAAAGCATACAGGATTCTCCAGGTATGTCTCTGCGATATATTTCGCACGCAGCGGATCTCCCGGCATTAGAACTTTCTTTGCAATGTCACCTTTCTTTGCAGTGTTGTGTGGTGTTGGAATACACATAGTCATTTCCTCCTTTTTTGTTTTTTATCTCTATAGCAGCATTTAAAATGTTTCAAAAAATAAAATGAACAATCATTTTTCCATAACATGAACATTTTTTCACTGCCATGAAGTACATATTTATTTTAGTAAGTAACTTCCGCTTTTCCCTTGCCTCTGGCCAGAAGATCTTTCTGTAAACGGATTGCTTCTTTTGTCAGCGCATCTGTATCCATTTTCAGCTTACCATCATATTTCAGGAATTCACCTGCTACCATAGTATATTTTACACTCTGACTGTTGCTGCTGTAAAGGATCGATGAAATCGGATTGTAGAATGGGAATGTATCCGGCTGGTAAAGATCCCAGATAACCAGATCAGCCGGTGCTCCCTCTTTCATTCTTCCGCTTCCAAACGGAAATGCCTGGTGGCTTGCCATCAGATGTTTCCAGATTTCCTCAGCTGTATATGCTGCAGAGTTTCTGTCCTGATACTTTCCAAGCAGTCCAAAAAGTCTCGCCTGCTCCATCGGATTCAGCGTATTAGAGCTTGCCGCTCCATCTGTTCCAAAACCATAGTTTAACTTCTTATAATGATCAAAGAATCCACCCTTACCAGAAGCCAGCTTCATGTAAGTCTTAGGACAAAATGCAAACCAGGTATCATCTCTTAAATATTTCAGATCATCCTCTTCGATCCACAGTCCATGTCCAATCAGCACCTTACAGTCAAATCCGCCCGCCTCATGAAGAATTCCAAACGGTGTCATCCCTGTTTCTTTTCTGGCTTTCTCGACCTGTACATCTTCTTCGGATACATGAAGATGAATTGGCAGATCCAGTTCCTTAGCCACATCAATGATTTCTTTCAGAGTCGGTGACGGGCAGGTATAATTGGCATGTGGTCCCATATGAAATGCGATTTTATCTGAATCATTCCTATGCTCCAGAATAAATTCTTTTACCTGCGCCAGACGCTCGTGAAAACCAGGAGTCATACCAAACAATGTCGGTGCCAGATCTCCGCGGATTCCTGTCTCTTTTACAGCTTTCAGAACCTGTTCCTCTCCGAAATAGTGATCTGCAAAAACAGTCACACCATTATTGATCATCTCAGAGATTCCCATCAATGTTCCGATATAAACGTCATCATCCGTCATCTTGCTCTCATATGGCCAGATCATTTCATTAAACCAGGCATCTGCAGTTACGTCCTCTGCAATTCCCTTAAAAATATTCATAGCCGTATGAGTATGAAGATTTGCCAGTCCCGGACTTACAAAATATCTGCTGCAGTCAATCGTCTCATCTGCCGCAACAGAATGGTCATCTTCATTCTCTGCAACGATCCTGAAGATTTTTCCATCTTTAATATAAACATTCTGTTTCAGTGTGCATTTCGCTTCTTCATCCAGAATCCCTGCACTCTGAAGTAAAATTGTTTTCTGCATAAATTCACCCTTTCTATATTGCCAGTAAAATCCATGTGTGGTAGCATATTTCTCATAATTACACCAAAAGGAGTTTTCCATCATGAAAAAAGCACTGATTATTGGTTCTACTGTTGTAGATGTTATTGTAAATCTTGTTGATTCTCTCCCCACAACCGGAGAAGATGTCCACGTCCGCAGCCAGCATATGTCTCTGGGCGGATGCGCTTATAATGTATCTGATTCCGTCCGTCACTTTCAGATTCCTTACATTCTTTTTTCTCCTGTAGGCACAGGAGTCTACGGATATTTCGTAAGAGAAGAATTAAAGAAAAAAGGAATCTCCAACCCTATCCCGTCTCCTGACATGGACAATGGCTGCTGTTACTGTTTCGTAGAGAAAAGCGGGGAACGCACCTTCATCTCCTATCATGGCGCAGAATATCTCTTCCAGAAAGACTGGTTTAACCTTATTGATACAGAAGAAATTGATTCTGTATACATCTGTGGTCTTGAAATTGAAGAAACTACCGGAAGTAATGTCGTAGAGTTCCTGGAAAAGAATCCAGAACTTACTGTTTTCTTCGCCCCTGGACCACGACTCACTGTCATTGATCCTGCTCTTGTAAATCGCATTTACAACCTCTCACCGATTCTGCACCTTAATGAGACAGAAGCACTGGAAGTCAGCCAGAAATCATCTGTTTCAGAAGCCGGTGCATACCTCTATAGCAAGACGCATAACACCGTGATCATCACCCTCGGCGAAAAAGGCTGCTATTATTTCGACGGAACTACCGAAGAAATCGTCCCGCCGGTACCAACCACTCAGGCAGACACCATCGGGGCAGGAGATTCACACATCGGCTCTGTCATCGCCTGTCTGAAAAATGGAGACAGCTTACATGATGCTATCGCAAAGGCAAACCGTGTTTCCTCTGCTGTTGTGTCAACTCCATCCGCTATTCTTCCGGATGAGGAATTTGCAAAACTAAATTTTTGAAGTATCCCGTATACAAGCATCCCTGCTTATTGCCATACCGCAATATAAGCAGGGATTTTCTTGCTTAAAGCATTCAGGCGACACATTTTCACCTGTTACTTTATTACTCTTCTTTTTACTTACCACTCAGACGCTCTTTTTTCTTTTTCTGTCCATAATAGTAAACACCAAGTCCGACCAGAGTTGTCAGATAAGGTACCATCAGGATAATTTCATATGGCATAACGGAGGTAAGCTGCATAACGTTTGCAACCGCCTGTGCAATACCAAAGAGCAGGGATACGAGGAAACCACCAATCGGAGTATTTCCACCCATGCTTGCTGCTGCCAGAGCAATAAAGCCTCGGCCGCCCGCCATATCCTTTGTGAACATATTCATATATCCACCGGACAGATAGAAACCGCCCATCGCTGCCAGCACACCACTGATGATCAGTGCGATGTACTGAATCTTTCTTGAGCTGATACCTACGGATTCTGCTGCATTCTTATTCTCGCCAACTGCACGGATTGCAAGTCCCAGAGGTGTTTTATACAGAAACAGATGAAGCAGGATCACTGCCAGGATAGAAAACCATGTCAGAATATTCTGTCCGGAAAGAACACTTCCGATAAACGGAATCTTCTCAATAAACGGAATCACTACTGACGGTGCAGACACACTTCGGATAGAAGAAGAAACACCTCTGTCTCCGGATACTGCAACCAAAAGTAATACAGTTCCACCAGTCGCCGTCAGGTTAATAGCGATAGCTGCCAGAATCTCATCCGTCTTCAGATTCAGGATAAAGAATGCAAGGATCAGACCAATCAGTCCGCCAATCACCATAGTGATCAGAAGTCCCAGCCATGCGCTATGAGTCAGTGATGAAAAAATAACTCCGAACAGAGCAGAAAACAGCATGATTCCCTCAAGAGCCATGTTACAGATTCCAGCTTTCGCTGCAATAGCGGCTGCCAGGGTTGCAAACAGGATCGGAGTTGCCGATCTTAAAATCGTTGAAAAAAAGTCAGGGGATAAAATCGCACTCCACATACCTATACCGCCTCCTCATCTTTCAGTGCTGCTTTTGCTTCTTTTGCAATGATCTTATGTTTATACTTGCTCAGGAACTGTTCAGCAACTACAAGCAGGATAATGATACCCTGTGTGATCTGAACGATCTCCAGTGTAACGTCTGTTCTTCGTGCCATGATAGAAGCTCCTGTACGCAGATAAGCAAGGAACAAAGCTGCAAAAGGTGTATACAATGGGTTCTTTTTGGAAAGTGTACAGATAATGATCGCATCCCATCCATATCCTAACAGGGAAGTCCAGGTAAATCTTGCGTAAATCGGGCTGAGCATTTCCACACCACCGCCTAAACCTGCAACAAAACCACCCAGAAGCTGGGAGATCATGATAACTTTCACAATACTGATTCCTGAGTATCTTGCAAATTCTTCATTTTCACCGGCAAGACGGAGTTCATATCCTGTCTTTGTTCTGTAAAGGAAGAAATATCCAAGAACAGCCACTGCAATTGCAATGATAAAACCTAAATGTACACGAGTTCCCTGAATCAGCACCGGAAGTTCTGCAGCGTCTGCCAGTTTATAAGAAGCAGCACTCGCTTTCGGGTCACCGATTACATTATTTAACATATAGTTTCCAAAATATAACGCCAGATAGTTGATCATCAGGGATGAAACCATCTCAGATGCTGTCGTTGTGATCTTCATAATAGCAGGGATTGCTGTAAACAGTGCACCTACCAGTCCGGCACAAAGAAGTGCCATAAACGGAGATACAAAAGTGGCAGTCAGTTTGATAGCCACACAGGAAGCGATCAGACCACCGATGTGGAATGCACCCTCACCTGCCAGGTTGATCTGGTTTGCAGAAAACATAATGCAGACACCAGTACCTGTGAAGATCAGCGGAATCATGGATTCCACTACGTTACCCATACTTCTCTTGTTTGTAAAAGGACCAATCAGCAAATATTTAATTGCCTCCAGCGGCTGATCACTTACCAGGAAGATAATCACAAAAGAAATGGCAAGTGCGATCAGGACGGAAAAAACGGTCCTCACCATATCAAATCTTTTTGCACTATTCATATAAAACTCCCTCCAGTACATCATCATGCTTGATACCCAGCATATGCTGGCCAAGCTCGTCCTCTGTTACATTCTCCACGTCTGTAAAGAATCCGGCAAATTTGCCCTTATACATAACAGCAAGTCTGTCACTCAGGGAGAAAATCTCTGTAAGGTCTGCTGAGATCAGGATAACTGCACATCCGGCATCTCTAAACTCCAGAAGTCTCTTTCTGATAAATGCAGCGGCGCCTACGTCAATACCACGTGTCGGCTGGTTCGCAATAATGATATCCGGACCTGTAGAAAATTCTCTGGCAACGATAACCTTCTGAATATTTCCACCGGAAAGCATTCCAACGTTCTGCTTTCTGGATTTACATTTAACCATATACTCCTTGATCAGCTCATCGCTTCTCTGCTCCATTGCCTTACGTTTCAGCAGAAATCTTCCGGAGAATTTCTTATCCTTATACTGGTTGGAAAATATATTTTCCATGATGCTCAGGTTTCCTGCGCATCCGGAAGTCATACGGTCCTCAGGGATATGTGCAAGTTTCAGTTCTCGGATATCCTCAATAGAATCCTTCGTGATATCCTCACCCTTGATTTTAACTTCACCACTGTAGTTCTTATTAAGACCTGTCAGTGTATCAATCAGTTCACTCTGTCCATTACCCTCAACTCCGGCGATGCCAAGGATTTCTCCGCCCTTCAGGTCAAAGGAAAGATTGTCTACCTTCAAGACACCCTGTGCATTATGTACAGTCAGGTTACGGACTCTCATAAATACATCATCGGTAAGGTGCTGTTCTTTCTTATCAAATTTCAGAGATACTTCTCTTCCCACCATCAGACGTGACATCTCCTGTGTGGAAATATCCTTTACATCGTATGTTCCCATGCTGCGTCCGTTTCTCATGATTGTCGCACGGTCGCAGATCTTCTTGATTTCATCCAGCTTATGGGAAATAAAGATGATCGTATGTCCTTTCTCTCTCAGCTTCATTAACTGAATGAAAAGCTCATCTGTTTCCTGCGGAGTCAGTACGGCTGTCGGCTCATCCAGGATCAGAATCTCCGCACCTCTGTAAAGAGCTTTCAGAATCTCAACTTTCTGTTTGATACCTACCGGAATCTCCTCTACCTTCTGACGGACATCAATGTCAAAGTTATATTCCTTCGCAATGTCCTCTGCAGCCTTGACTGCCTTGTCCATATCAATGAACAGGCCTTTCTTAGGCGCAACTCCCAGGATAATGTTCTCGGCAACCGTAAGTGAAGGTACCAGCATGAAATGCTGATGGACCATACCGATCCCCTTGCTGATCGCATCCTGTGGAGATTTGATCGTTGTCGGCTGTCCCTTAAGAATAATCTCGCCCTGATCAGGTGCTTCCAGTCCGAACAGTACCTTCATCAACGTACTCTTACCGGCACCGTTCTCTCCAAGCATCGCGTGAATCTCCCCCTTACGAAGCTCAAGGGATACATCTTCATTGGCTACCACACCATTACCGTAAATTTTCATAATGTGGTTCATCTGTAATACAGTCTGATTACCCAATCTGTTCACCTCGTTTCTTATTTATCACATATATCAGGTTCAAAAAACTCAAAAACTTTACTTTTGAACGATACGCTTTTGGAACCTGATATCATTGCTCATCTTTGACCAAAACCTTGTATCAGACAAGGGCTTTGTAATCTGCATCTTTACGAACTATAAGCAAACCATTCACTGCAAGACACAGAATGCGCATCATGCGAAACAGCATGACGCGCACCTTTGCTTGTCATCTTGATATATTTGGTGTCTCCATTATCAGACAGTCTAATATATTGCCGGCCCAAGGCCTGGTCGTTTTTTCATTATTCAGTTCAACGATGTTATTGTCAAAAAAACTTTTGCCCTTAGCTTAATTTTGCAGAATCGATCAGTGCCTGAACATCATCCGGGCTCATTGCATCATCGCCAAGAGTAGTCGGAACTGTGATCTTACCATCAATGATATCCTGTTTCAGTTCTTCTACTTTTGTACGGATGTCTTCCGGAACTACTTCTTCATAATGCTCGTCTTCTACAAGCTCAACACCGCCATCTGCAAGTCCGAGATATTCAAGAGTACCGTATGGAAGCTCGCCATCTATATCTTCTTTGATTGCACGTACCAGAGAGTTTCCTACGTTCTTAAGAGCAGATGTAGGAATGTTTGCTGCGTAATCCGGAAGAACTGCTGCCTGGTCAGAGTCAACGCCAAACGCATATCTCTTAGCATCTACAGCGGCTTCGATCTGTCCGAGACCTGCACTTCCTGCTACGTTGAATCCTACGTCTGCGCCATTCTGGTACTGAGTAAGCGCCATATCCTTACCTGCTGCAGAATCATAGAAGTTACCTACATAAGCAAGAGCAACCTGTGTTTCTTCATCGATATCCTTTGCACCCTGGATATATCCAACAAGGAAGTCCTCGATAACAGAGTTGTCCATACCGCCAAGGAATCCGATGATCTTATTGGAAGGATCGATCATATCAAGAGAATCATCTGTAGTCATCATTGCAGCCATAGCGCCCAGAAGATAGGATACTTCGTTCTGTTTGTACATTACGTTGTATACATTGTCCTCACCGCCTGCACTGTAATCAAAAGCTTCATCAAAGAAGATGAATTTCTGATCCGGATAATCATTCGCTGCATTTGTAAGAGCATCCAGCATCTGATAAGTACCGCAGATAATCATATCATAAGAACCATCATCACAGTAATCATACATTGTAGGCTCCCATTTTGCTTCATCTGCTGATGTAGCTCCCATCTGCTCTACTTTGTAAGTAAACTTGTCTTCTCCAAGTTCTTCCTGCAGTGCTTCCATTCCGGCATTTGCAGAGTCAAAGAAAGATTTGTCACCCAGAGTTCCGTTAAGCAGAAGTGCTACTTTGTATGGCTCACCATCGTCTTTTGCCATAACCGGTACGGTTGCTACTCCCATGGACAGGATCATTGATGCGGTGAGAGTTGCTGCTACTAATTTTTTCTTCATTATTTAGTTCCTCCTTTTCCTTTTGCCTGTTCAGCCTTTTTAACGCTCTTTACTGTTTCCTGAACTAAGTCCTGCAGAGAAATGGTTCTGTATTCTCCTCTCATATAGGTGTCCAGCCTGGAAAATGCCGGATGGATCAGTTCAGGGGGAATGGCTTTCATTCCCTGTTGAATTGCCAGAAGCGGCATGATCATTCCCGCATTGCAGTCCACATCAACGCCACACATGGTAATGATATGGAGCGTCTTGCGAAAATCGCCGTTTCCATATATTAATGCGATGATCTCACAGCACGCATTAGGGTACGCATGGATCCAGTTATATTTTTTGTATCTGTCCATACATGCATATAATGCATCCTGCCAGTTCTCATAACGTATACAGCAGTCATACGCGTAAGAGATCACCGAATAATATTCACTGTCTTTCGGAATCATCTGTATAGAAGTTCTCACCACACTGCGGATATCGTCATCCACAAACGCCAGCGAAGTCATTACTGCGTTAAAAACTTCTCCCAGAATCCCGTTATTTGCATGGGAAACTTCTCCGTCACGCCACGCAAGCATCGCTGCAATATAAGGTCTTCCCGGTGCTGTCATACCACATACACCGGCCCTCATCTGAGCTCCGATCCATTCATTAAACGGATTGCAGTGTGTACCGCTCTCCGGTGGAAAAATACCATTCTTAATATTACGGATAGCAAGCTCCTCGGCAGACCATCCACACGGGATCAGTCCTACCCAGGCAAGTGCAATATCCTCTGATGTGACCTCATATCCTTTTTTTGAAAATGCATCCAGAAATGCAAGTTCAAAGGTTATATCATCATTATATGTATTGGGTTCTCTTAAAAATTCTTTTACATCTCCAAAAGTTTTCTTTAAATTCTCGCTGGTATAGCCTTCTACCATAGTTCCCATGGCGCCGCCAATCAGCTGTGCAAGCCACCCTGCGTGAATTTTCTCTTCAAATTCCGAAGTTGTGCAGTCTACCGTAACCGCCTTCGGAAAAATAACCTGCTCTTCATACTCCTCAAAGGAGTGATAATATCTGTAATTCCAGTATGGTGATGTATCATCTTTTACCGCATTTGCCAGCTCTCTGCGAAGTAAAGCTGAAATCTGATGAAGCTTCACAAAATCTTTCTTTGCATGTGCCAAAAGTCCATCCTGCAAAAGCTGATACCCTTTCTCACTGACCTGATATCCTCTGTTCTCCAAAGCCTGAACCGCAGCTACCATGATTTTCTCCGGTGCTCCTGAACCCGGTACATTACTGCCCCAGTCAAGAGACAGGTTATCATCATAGAAACCAGATACATCTACATTATCTGTCCATGTCTGCTCTTCTTCGCTTCGAATCACAGGCTGTGCGTTCCAGAAAATATTCTGCGCCATCTCCCATGCTTTCATATAATTAAATTCTCCTTTTAAAAAGTACTTGAAAATTTCATTCTGCAATCTGTACTACACTAGTACTATTGAACAGAAAAGTGAGAGTTTTACCCACATTTTGGTTTAATATATCCATTGTAACGTACTTTTATCAGAATTTCCACCCTTTTTTAGACAAAAGGTGTGCTTTTCCATAATATAGGTTACTATTCACTGCGTTCTCAGTAACACGCTTCGCGATGCAGAAAATATGGACCTCCGATAACAACAACCGATAATTATCAATAAATTTTGTCCGAAAGAACTGGTAAGCGCTATTTTTTTCTTGTATAATAGCGTGATATGATGTTTTGATGGTAACTGTTCTCTTTGTGTCCGGTAACTTTTGATGAGCAAAACTCTCACAACATCCACTATTTAGGAGGAGGAAATTATTTATGTACGCACTTTTTACTCTGTTTGCAGGTGCCTGCCAGTCTGCTATGGGCAGTCTGAACCGTATGCTCACAGATTATGTGGGAATGTTTGGCATGAGCCTTGTCGTTCATGCAGTTGGCGGTATCCTTCTGATCTTATACATGAAACTGTACTGCCATGAGAAATTAAAAATCTCCGGAATGCCATGGTACCTGTATTCTGCCGGATTCTTTGGCATCTTTCTGGTTGTTACTTCCAGTTACTGCATCGGAGCACTCGGAGTTTCCGTAATGACATGTCTCTCCGTCACCGGACAGCTTGTGATCTCTGCAGTGATCGACCACTTCGGCTGGTTCGGCGTTCCAAAGATTCCGTTCAATCTGAAGCGTCTTCCCTGCTTTGCTCTGATCTTAGTCGGTCTGATCATCATTAATCTTTCATGAAAGGAGTTTTATCATGGCATTTGTACTTACTCTGGCATTCGTAAACGGATGTGCAACCGTCATTTCTAAAATGATCAACTACCGCTGTACCAAATACCTGGGAACAAATAATGGTTCTCTTGTTAACTATATCGTTGCCAGCGTGTTATCTTTTATACTCCTGCTGGTATCCTCCAGATTTTCCGTAAATCTGTACTCTTTTAGTCAGGCACCCTGGTGGGCTTACCTTGGAGGTGCATTCGGAATCGTAGCATTTATTATTTCCATGATCACACTCTCTCACCTCAAGGTTATGGAATCCACCATTCTCCTGCTGGTCGGTCAGTTAACCGCAGGCATTCTCTTTGATGCACTGATGTTCCAGAATATCAGTCTTAAAAAGCTTCTCGGTATCGTTCTTGTTGCTGCCGGAATTATCTGGGACAATCGGATTTCGCACGGTCCTGAGCAATAAGAAGTCTCAACGCTCCCACACCCACGCGCACAGCCATGTCTGTGTCGTGGCACTGCGGGTTGTCCATTCCTTTCTTTGCCCTCTCCTGATTGCCAACCGCCAGAAAAGCTGCTCCACAGCGTACTCTCAGATAATTACCAACTGTGAAAAGCGCCGCTGATTCCATTTCTGACGCAAGACATCCAAGTCTTATCCATGCTTCCCATTTATTCTCAAGTTCATAGCTTACCGGTTTTGTCTGTGGGGAATGCTGTCCATAGAAAGAGTCTTTACTCTGCACCACTCCTGTATGGTAATTACATCCCATCTCTTTTGCAGAATCTACCAACGCATTCACTATTTCCAGATTCGGCACTGCCGGAAATTCAATCGGTGCATATTCCTTGCTTGTGCCTTCCATACGGATAGATCCTGTTGCAACGACAATATCACCGCCTTTTACGCTCAGATCCATTCCACCGCAGGTTCCGACTCTGATAAAAGTATCTGCCCCACACTGTACCAGTTCTTCCAGAGCGATAGCAGTGGACGGTCCGCCGATTCCGGTAGAAGTCACGCTGACTTTCTCTCCGTCCAGATAGCCGGTATAAGTTACAAATTCCCTCTTATCTGCAATCTGTACCGGATCATCAAAATACTTGGCAATCGCCGCACATCTCTTTGGATCTCCCGGCATAAGAACGTATTTGCCTACCTCTCCCGGTGCTACATCAATGTGAAATGCTCTTCCGTTGTCTGAATAAACCATATCCTGTCCTCTCTTTCCTTTTTATTTCTGTTATTACTTTTATTAATTTTACCAACTTTCTATATTCCTATATTTAATACGCTTATCCTATATGCCGTTGTTGTTCCCGGTAATATCATTCCTGTTCACACGCCACCCACGATATGTTTTGACAAATAACTGATTCATTCGCAGGAAAGACGCGTACATATTCCCTTTGTCTCTTCTATCGCTTCACGAAGAATCTCTTCTCCATCAAGTTCCTGCACATCAATTCCATCCGCATAGACGCACGCATATTCATCAATTCCAAAGAACTTACACAGTGCCTCCATATAAGTGCTTCCCTGCTCCATATCGCTGTCAGCCCAGATTCCTCCTCTGGTAGTAAGGAAAAGTAGCCATTTCGCTTTGCAGAGGCCATACAATCCACTCTCGTTACATCCAAATGTAATGCCTTCTGCGGAAATATTCTCAATATAAACCTTCAGGACCGCCGGAATGCTCAGATCCCAGAAAGGTGCCGCCACGATTACCCCGTCCGCTTCCCGGAACTGGTTTCCGTATTTAAATACAGGTGCATCGTATTCTTTTTTAGCCAGAAGCTCATCACGCTCTTTTAATGTCTCTGTTTTCCAGTACATCAAGTCAAGATCCATCAGATTCAGAATTTCCAGATTCCAGTCTGGATGTTCTTTTCTCACTGTATCCAGTGCTGCTTCCAGAAGCTTTTTAGTTCTGGATTCTTCCCTGCGGACACACGCATCGATCACAAGAATTGTTTTTTTCAAAACATTTCCTCCTGTTTTTTCATATTTGTTTTTAGATCTTATTATTTTACATACAATTATACAGGTTTTCAGATTCTTTTACAACTATGAAATACGCGGAAACGCAAAAAAATGTTGGTGTGCTAATTTTTTTTGCATACCAACATTTTCATATAACATCATAATATGATGTTAGGGTCAAAAGGTTTTTTGACCCTAACTTGATATCACGGATTGCTCCGCAGCTGTGCTGCTCCCGCAATCCTTCAAATATTCGGAATCCGCTGATTTACTGCGTAAATCGCTACTTCCTCATATTTGGCGGGTCCCAAGTTCAAAAGCTTTATCGTGCAAGCACGAACAGCTTTTTGACCTTTTGACCCTGGTATCATATTATTTATCATCTCCCGTAAGGCGTAAAACATCACGAATTTCTTCCACATCCATATCAAGGATGATTGCCAGTTCCTCTATGCTGAACTTAGCACTTTCATCATCGTCACCCTCTGTGAGCTCACGTACCGCTGATTCCAGTTTTTCAACCTTTGCCACCAGATAATCGTCTTCAAACTTTCTCTGTGTCTGTTCTTCGATCGCATTGCGTATTCCCGCACGGATACGTCCAAGCAGCCAGTTTTCATCCTTCCGGGCCGCTCCTTCCTCTCCAAGAGCCATCAGAAGGCTGATATTTGCCTCCTGAATCAGATCAGCGATGAAAATCTCCTCACAGTTCATTTCAACCGCCATTTCGGCTGCTGCGCGCAGATATTTCTGTGACAGTTCTGCCTGTGCCATAGCATCTCCCTGAGAAAGCAGTGCAAAAAGCTCTTCAGCACTTCTTGTTCCCTGCTCCTGTTCCTCTAACCCTTCCAGATATTCTTTCAGATAAACTTCCTCTTCCGGTGTTAAAGGTACTTTCTCTTCGCTCTGTGCGGATTCCTCTTCATGTTCTTCCTGTGGCGCCGCCGCAAGTACCTCTGCGCCTTCAATCGTAATGCCTTTTAATTTCAGATACTGTAAAATTTTGATCAGCTGTGATTTATCCAGATCCAGTTCCCCAAAACATTCTTTTATCTGTGCCGGTTTCAGCACTTTCCCATTTTTCTCGCCAAGCTCGCAGGCCTCTGTGAGCTTCTGCTGAAATTTCTGTATATCCATACTAGTAATCTCCTTATATCCGTATTCTATCTAACATC